>CAYSQO010000120.1:0-1514 GCA_964433315.1 uncultured Rubrivivax sp. | reverse complement strand
AGGCCTCAGCGGCCCGGCTTGGGCGCGCCGTCGCGCACGAAGGGCTTGCCGTAGCCCGGCTTGGGCCCGTTGCCGAAGCGCTTGGGGCCCGGCTTGCCGCCAAAGCCTCCCGGCTTGCCCCCGAAGCCCGGCTTGCCGCCGAACTTGGGCTTGGCCGCCGGCTCGGGCGTGCGCGGCTCCAGGCCCGTGATGGTGGCCGAAGGAATGCGCTGCGTCGTGAAACGCTGGATGCGCTGCACCATGCCGAAGTCGCGGCGCTCGGCCAGCGTCACCGCCAGGCCCGTGCGGCCGGCGCGGCCGGTGCGGCCGATGCGGTGGACATAGTCCTCCTCCTTCATCGGCAGGCCGTAGTTGATGACGTGGCTGATGGTCTTGACGTCGATGCCGCGGGCGGCCACGTCGGTGGCCACCAGCACGCGCAGCCGGCGGTTGCGCAGCTGGTCGAGCACGCGGTTGCGGCGGCCCTGGGGCATGCCGCCGTGCAGCGCGTCGACCGCGTGGCCCATCTCGGCCAGGCGCACGGCCAGCGCCTCGGCGTCGCGCTGCGTGCTCGTGAACACCAGCGCCTGGTCGACCTCGCGCGTGGTCAGGATGTGGTCGAGCAGGGCGTTCTTGTGGCGCAGGTCGTCGGCCCAGTGCAGGCGCTGCTCGATGTCGGCGTGCGTCTCGGTGTGCGAGGCCACCTCGATGCGGCGCGGCTCGCGCAGCAGCTCCTCGGCCAGGCGGCCGGCCGGGCCCGAAAAGGTGGCGCTGAACATCACCGTCTGCTTCTGCTGCGGCAGGGCCTCGGCGATGGCGTGGATGTCGTCGATGAAGCCCATGTCGAGCATGCGATCGGCTTCATCGAGCACGAACATGCCCACACGGCCCAGCGGCAGCTTGCCGGCGCCGAGGTGGTCGAGCAGGCGGCCGGGCGTGGCGATGAGCACGTCCAGCGGGCCCGACAGCGCGCGCAGCTGCGCGCCATAGGGCACGCCACCCACCACCGTGGCCACGCGCAGGCCCGGGATGTAGCGGCCGTAGTCGCTGGCGGCCTTGGCCACCTGCAGGGCGAGCTCGCGCGTGGGGGCCAGCACCAGCACGCTGGGGCCCTGCGGCACGAAGCGCGGACCACGCGGGCCGCGGTCGAAACCGGGGCCACGGGGGCCGCCCTCGCCCTGCGGGGCGCGCGGCATCGGCGCCGGCTTGGGCTCGCTCTCGCGCAGCGCCAGCACGCGCATCAGCGCGGGCAGCATGAAGCTGGCGGTCTTGCCGCTGCCGGTGCGGCTGGACACCATGAGATCGGTGCCCGCGAGCGCGGCAGGGATGGCCTCGGCCTGGACGGACGTGGGTTCGGTGTAGCCCGCGACCGACAAGGCGCGGACCAGGGGCTCGGCGAGCCCCAGGGTATCGAAGGACATGGAATGACCCGGGTTCAAGGCGGACGAGGGTGTCCGCGGACGGCATCGCCGCCAGCCCAAAGTCACACGGAAGAGAAAGGGGGCCGAAGGAGATGAACGAGTGCCCTGTTTCCA
>CAYSQO010000119.1:0-1779 GCA_964433315.1 uncultured Rubrivivax sp. | reverse complement strand
GAGCGAAAGGAACGATGTTGTTCGCATCTACTTTTTTGAGCCATTGATTTTCGGAGCCGCCATGCCCAAAGTCACCCTGCCGCCGCGCCAGAAAGGCGATGTCCTTGTCGACTACGAAGAGAAAGTCTTCGAGGACGTCAAGGCCCAGCCCGGCGAGAAGGCCCTGGTCACCTTCCACACCGTGGCCTTCGAGGGCTCGATCGGCCTGGTCAACCTGCTGCAGGCCCTGCGCCTGCTGCGCAAGGGCTTCGAGACCTCGGTCCTGCTCTACGGCCCCGGCGTGACGCTGGGCGTGCAGCGCGGCTTCCCCACCCTCGGCGACGAGGCCTTTCCCGGCCACCTGAACTTCAACAAGCAGATCGAGAAGTTCATCGCCGAGGGCGGCAAAGTCTACGCCTGCCGCTTCGCGCTGCAGGCGCTCTACGGCCACAGCGAGGTCAACCTGATCGAGGGCATCCGTCCGATCAACCCGCTCGACGTGCTGGACCTCACCCTGATCCACCGCCGCGACAACGCCTTCATGCTGCACAGCTGGACCCTGTGAGCCCGCGCCCCCGCCGCGGCCCGCAGGTCGCGGCGGGGGGCGCATCGCCGCGCCACGCACCGTCCCACCGACTGCCCCCACCCATGTCGCCCCACCGCATCGTCCGCGCCGCCGCCGTGCAGCTTGCGCCGGACCTGGACCGTCCCGCCGGCACCACCGAGCGCGTGGTCGAGGCCCTGGCCCAGGCGGCGGCCAAGGGGGCGCAGCTGGTCGTCTTCCCCGAGACCTTCGTCCCCTACTACCCCTATTTCAGCTTCGTGCTGCCGCCGGTGGCCATGGGCCCGGCCCACCTGCGCCTGATGGCCCACGCCCCGCGCGTGCCCGGCCCCGAGGTGGAGGCCGTGGCCGCGGCCGCGCGCCGCCACGGCCTGGTCGTGGTGCTCGGCATCAACGAGCGCGACGGCGGCAGCCTCTACAACGCCCAGCTCGTCTTCGACGCCGATGGCCGGCTGCTGCTGCACCGCCGCAAGATCACCCCGACCTACCACGAGCGCATGGTCTGGGGCCAGGGCGACGGCGCCGGCCTGAAGGTGGTCGACACGGCCGTCGGCCGCGTCGGCGCCCTGGCCTGCTGGGAGCACTACAACCCCCTGGCCCGCTATGCCCTGATGGCGCAGGGCGAGGAGATCCACGTCGCGCAGTTTCCCGGCTCGATGGTCGGGCCGATCTTTGCCGACCAGATGGAGGTCGCCCTCCGCCACCACGCGCTGGAGTCGGGCTGCTTCGTCGTCAACGCCACCGGCTGGCTGCACGAGGCGCAGGTCGCCGGCATCACGCCCGACCCCGCGCTGCAGAAGGCCCTGCGCGGCGGCTGCTGCAGCGCCATCGTCTCGCCCGAGGGCGTGCACCTGGCACCGCCGCTCCGCGAGGGCGAGGGCCTGGTGATCGCCGACCTCGACTTCGCGCTGATCGACAAGCGCAAGCGGATGATGGATTCGGTCGGCCACTACGCCCGGCCCGAGCTGCTGAGCCTGGCCCTGAACACCCGGCCGGCGCAGACGGTGGTGGACCTGGCGGGCGGGCCGCTGCAGGCGCCGGCCGCCGGCCCCGCCCGGCCTGCGGCCGAGCCGCTGCGCCCCTTCGTCCCGACCCCGCCTGCGGCCGCCGCCGAGGCGGGCTCCGCCCCCGCGCCGGCCGCCCAGCCGGCGCGGCCCTGAGCGCCGCGGCCGCTCGGCCCCGCCCGCCCCGGCCCCCCCCCGCCCCCCGCCCTCCCGGAGGACGCCCCCCCCTGTCCC
>CAYSQO010000118.1:0-1996 GCA_964433315.1 uncultured Rubrivivax sp. | reverse complement strand
GCTGAGCCTCGGGCTGCTGCTGCACACGCCGCTGCACGCGGCCGCGCCGAGCTGGGCCCAGCTCACCGTCGCGCAGCAGACCGCGCTGCGGCCGCTGGCGCGGGACTGGGCGCAGATCGACGACGTCCGGCGGCAGAAGTGGCTGGAGATCGCCGCACGCTTCGACCGCATGAGCCCGGCCGAACAGGCCCGCGTGCAGGAGCGCATGCGCGACTGGGCCGAGATGAGCCCGACCCAGCGCGGCCAGGCCCGCTTCAACTTCCGCGAGGCCCAGCGGCTGCGGCCCGAGGCCCGCCAGTCCGACTGGGAAGCCTACCTCCAGCTTTCTGAGGAAGACCGTCGCCGCCTGGCGCAGAGCGCGCCGGCGATCGCCGCCAGCGCCCCGGCCCCCGGCAGCCGCCGCAGCCGCAAGGACGTCAGCGCATCCGGCAGCGCCCGGATCGTCGCGCCGACGCTGATCCAGGCCCCGCAGGGCGTGAGCACACGTCCGATCACCCAGGCACCGACCCCGCCGCTGCACCAGCAGCCCGGCTTGCCGAGAATCGCCGCCTCGCCCGACTTCATCGACCCGGCCACCCTGCTGCCGCAACGCGGTCCGCAAGGTGCGGCCGGCACCCCGGAGCGGCCGCAGCCCGCCCGTCGGCCCTGAGCCGGGCGGGGCCTCCGCAGGCCCCACCCGCAGGCGCGGGCCTCTCGGGCGCGGCGGCCCGTGCCCTCCGAACCTCTCCTGTCCCGTGCAGCGCCGCGGCTGCCGTCCCTTCGCCCCCTGACGATGGTCCTGCCCCCCACCCCGCCCCTGCGCCGCCGCCTCGCGGCCCTGGTCTACGAAGCCGTGCTGCTGTTCGCCATCACCATGGTCTCCGGCTTCTTCTACGCGGTGCTCACCGGCCAGCGCCATGGCCTGGAAGGCCGCAGCGGCCTGCAGGCCTGGGAGTTCCTGGTGCTGGCGGTGTACTTCGTCGGCTTCTGGCGCAAGGGCGGCCAGACCCTGGCCATGCAGACCTGGCGGGTGCGCCTGGTCGCCCGCGACGGGGGCCGACCGGGTCTGGGCCAGGCCCTGCTCCGCTTCGTGCTGAGCTGGGTCTGGGTGCTGCCGCCGCTGGCCCTGGGCCGCTGGATGGACTGGACCGCCGGCGGCAGCGCCAGTGCCAGCCTCGCGGCCTGGGTGCTGCTCTACGGGGGCCTCAGCCGCTGGCTGCCCGGACGCCAGTTCGCCCACGATCTGCTCAGCGGCACCCGCCTGGTCGACACCCGACCGCAGCCCGGCACGCCGGGCTGAGCCTGTCGCCCGGCCTGCGTGAAGACTGGCTGAAGCGGCCGTCACGCAGGCGCGACTACCATCCCGCGCCATGAGCAACCCCCACAAGGGCCGCACCGGCCTGGACCGGCTGCGCCACGCGCTCGGCTACTCGATCGACGGCCTGAAGCTGGCCTACCGCGGTGAAAGCGCCTTCCGGCAGGAGACCTGGAGCGCGGTCGTGCTGCTGCCCGCGGCCTTCTGGCTGGGCCGGAGCTGGGTCGAGGTCTCGCTGCTGGCGGGCTCAGTGCTGCTGGTGATGATCGTCGAGCTGCTGAACTCGGGCATCGAGGCCGCCATCGACCGGGTCAGCTACGAGCTGCACGACCTGTCCAAGCGCGCCAAGGACCTGGCCAGCGCCGCCGTGCTGATGAGCCTGCTGCTGTGCGGCGGCATCTGGTCGGCCGCGCTCTGGCACCGCTTCATGGCCTGAGCCTGGCCCCCCGACCATGACCCCGAGCACCGCTGCGCCCTTCAGCCTCTGCGTCTACTGCGGCTCGCGGGCCGGGCAGGACCCCCGCTTCCGCGCCGCCGCCCAGGCCCTGGGCACGGCGATCGGGCAGCGGGGCTGGCGCCTGGTCTACGGCGGCGGCCGGGTCGGCCTGATGGGCGTGGTGGCCGATGCCACGCTGGCCGCGGGCGGCCAGGTCTTCGGCGTCATTCCGGTCTCGCTGCAGGAGCGCGAGGTCGGCCACACCG
>CAYSQO010000117.1:0-2135 GCA_964433315.1 uncultured Rubrivivax sp. | reverse complement strand
GCGCTCAGTCGCGGGTCGCCGGCCAGCAGGAAGATCTCCCAGGTGAAGGTGGTCGCGGCCACGTTGCCGCCGCCTTCCTTCCAGCGAATGATGTGGCCGTGCGAGTTGTTGTTGCGCGGGTTGGCCGCGTCGGTGACCTGGCGGCCGCCGTTGTTGGTCAGGGTGCAGTAGACGGTCCTGTCCGGGGCCACGGTGATCCACTCGGGCCGGTCCATCAGCGTCGCGCCGGCCACGCGCGCGGCGGCCTTGGTGTTGATCAGCACATCGGCCTGACTCAGGAAGTCGATGCTCGTCGGTGCCGGGGCGGTCGTGCTCTGCGTGAAGTTGCCGGGGTCGGCCGCACCGGCCACCAAGCCGTTCTGACCCTGGACCAGCGCGATCCACTGGCCGGTGCCGTCGGCATTGAACTTGGCCGCGTAGAGCGTGCCGCTGTCGAGCAGGTTGAGGTTGGCGCTGCGGTTGCCGGGGTTGAACTTCGCGCTGGGCACGAACTTGTAGATGCAGCCCGGCGTGCTGTCGTCGCCCAGGTAGAGCGCCATCGTGTTGTCGGCGTTCAGCGCATAGGCGGTGTTCTCGTGGTCGAAGCGGCCCAGCGCGGTGCGCTTGACCGGCAGGCCCGGCAGCGTGCCCTGCGGATCGATCTCCACCACCCAGCCGTAGCCGCGCTCGGGCTGGCTCGGGTCCAGGTAGTTGTCGGTGGTCTCTTCGCAGCTCAGGTAGGTGCCCCAGGGGGTCTTGCCGCTCGCGCAGTTGTTCAGCGTGCCGATCACCGTGCTGCCGACGACTGCCGCCGCCGGGCCGCTGACGGCATAGACGGTGTTGCCCGTGTAGCGCTTGTTGTAGGGCGAGCCGGCCTTGACGGCCCACTTGCCGTCCTTCAGCTCGATCTCGATCACCGAGACGCCGACGCCCGACAGCGCGATCTTCTTCTGCTCGGCCGTGGCCGTGCCGGCGTTGTAGCTGCCGCTCTCGAACAGCACGCGGTAGTCCGGCAGCTCGTGGTTGATGGCCAGCAGGCCCCCGCGGTTCGGATCGACCCCGGCGAGCGGGAAGAAGTGCATGCCGTCGTGGTTGCCGCCGGCGACCTTCTCGGCGCCGGCCGAGTCCAGGAAGCTGCCGGTGAAGGCCACGGCGCCTGCGGCCACGGCATCTCCGGCGCTGAACATCACGTCGACGGTGTAGCCCTCGGGCACGACGACACCGTCCCCGACGCTGGCGGCAATGCCCTGGAAGCGGACGCTGAAATCCTCGCCGTCCTCACCGCCGCCGCCGCCACAGGCGCTGAGCAGGCCACCACCGAAGGCGGCGGCCAGGGTAGCGCCGAGGCCGCCCCTGAGCAGCGAGCGGCGCTGCACGCGGGCCTGGGCCAGCACCTCGTCGAACATCTGGCCCGGCACCGAGACAAGCTCGGCGCGGTCGAGGGTGGCGGCATGCTCGGCGCGCGAGCGGTCGGTCAGGTGGGACATGCTGGGTTTCCTTGGAGGCGGCCTGGGATGCTCAGGCTGGCAGCAACCTGACGCGGGCAGCAGCCTAGGCAGGCGCCGTGACGGGCCGGCGTCAGGCCCGTGACATCGCGGTCACATCCAGCCGGCTGTCCAGCGGGCCGACCCGGCCCGGCGGCCCCGGAGGCCGCCGCTACACTCGCGCCGCCTCCGGGCCAGACCCCCGCGCCAGGGGGCCGGCGGGCTTCTTGCTCCGGTGCCTGCGCGGGTCCGTCCCCTCCCGGTCCGCGCGCCCTCCCAAGCCATGGACATCCTTCTCCAGCAGATCATCAACGGCCTGGTCCTCGGCAGCGTCTATGCGCTGGTGGCCCTGGGCTACACCATGGTCTACGGGATCATCAACCTGATCAATTTCGCCCACGGCGAGGTGCTGATGGTCGGGGCCATGGTGAGCTGGACGGTCATCACCCTGATCGGCCCCGGCACGCTGCCCGGGGTGCTGCTGCTGCTGATCGCGCTGGCCGTGGCCATGGCGGTCTGCATGGCGCTGAACGTGGCCATCGAGCGCCTGGCCTACCGGCCGCTGCGCGATGCGCCGCGGCTGGCGCCGCTGATCACCGCCATGGGCGTGAGCCTGCTGCTGCAGACGCTGGCGATGATCCTGTGGAAGCCCGGCTACAAGCCCTACCCGAC
>CAYSQO010000116.1:0-2228 GCA_964433315.1 uncultured Rubrivivax sp. | reverse complement strand
CTGATCGTCGGGGACGGCCAGCAGGTCTGGCTGCACGACCTCGACCTCGACCAGGTCACCGTGCGCCCCATGAACCAGGCCCTGGGCGCCACGCCCGCCGCGCTGCTGGCGGGCGGCCGGGTCGACAAGGACTTCAAGCTCGAAGCCCTGCCCGATGCCGACGGCCAGCAGTGGCTGCGCGCCACGCCGCGCGTCGGCGACAGCGGCATCCAGAGCCTGAAGATCGCCTTCCGCGGCAAGGCGCTCAGCGAGATCGAGATCCTCGATGCCTTCGGCCAGCGCTCGCGCATCGTCTTCAGCGCCGTCGAGAGCAACCCGGCGCTGTCCGCCGAGCGCTTCCGCTTCACGCCGCCGAAGGGCGCGGACGTGATCAGGCCCTGAGGCCGCAACACGCTCCGCTTCGTCCCCGCGGTCCCGCCCCTGCCGAACGTGGCTGTCCGCCCCGACCCCGCCGCCCCGCTGGCCGAGCGCCTGCGCCCGCGCCACCTCGACGAGGTCATCGGCCAGCCGCAGCTGCTGGGCCCCGGCCAGCCGCTGCGCGTGGCCTTCGAGACCGGGCGCCTGCACTCCATGATCCTCTGGGGGCCGCCCGGCACCGGCAAGACCACGCTGGCGCGGCTGACGGCCGAGGCCTTCGGGGCGCGCTTCATCGCCATCTCCGCCGTGCTCGGCGGCGTCAAGGACATCCGCGAGGCGGTCGAGCAGGCCCAGGCCGCGCGCGGCGCCGCTGCCGCGCCCGACCTGCTCGCCGCCGCCGTCGCGCCTGCGGCCGCCGCGGCCCGCTGCATCGTCTTCGTCGACGAGGTGCACCGCTTCAACAAGGCCCAGCAGGACGCCTTCCTGCCGCATGTGGAGAGCGGGCTCTTCACCTTCATCGGCGCGACCACCGAGAACCCCAGCTTCGAGGTCAATGCCGCCTTGCTCTCGCGCGCCACGGTGCATGTGCTGCAGCCCCTGGGCGAGGCCGACCAGGCCGTGCTGCTCGAACGCGGTCGGGCCCTGCTGGACGCGCCACCGCTGGCGGCCGAGGCGCAGGCGCGGCTGATCGGCTACGCCGACGGCGATGCGCGCCGCCTGCTCAACACCTACGAGAACGTGGTGGCCATGCTGCCGCGTGGCACGGCCGAGATCGGCTCGGCCCTGCTGGAGAAGCTGCTCGGCGCCCAGCTGCGCCGCTACGACAAGGGCGGCGACGCCTTCTACGACAGCATCTCCGCCCTGCACAAGAGCGTGCGCGGCTCCAGCCCCGACGCCGCCCTCTACTGGATGGTGCGCATGCTCGACGGCGGCGCCGACGGCCGCTACATCGGCCGGCGCCTGATCCGCATGGCTGCCGAGGACATCGGCCTGGCCGACCCGCGCGCCCTGCGCCTGTGCCTGGACGCGGTCGAGACCTACGAGCGCCTGGGCTCGCCCGAGGGCGAGCTGGCCCTGGCCGAGGCGGTGATCTACCTGGCCGTCGCGCCCAAGAGCAATGCCGTCTACACCGCCTACAAGGCCGCGCGCCGCCTGGTGCAGCAGGACGGCAGCCGGCCCGTGCCCCTGCACCTGCGCAACGCGCCGACGCAGCTGATGAAGCAGCTCGACCACGGCAAGGACTACCGCTACGCCCACGACGAGGCCGGGGCCTACGCCGCCGGCGAGCGCTACTTCCCCGAGGGCCTGCCCGAGCCGCGCTTCTACGAACCCGTGCCGCGCGGCCTGGAGCTCAAGATCGGCGAGAAGCTCGCGCAGCTGCGCGAGCTGGACGCCGCCGCCCGCAGGCGCGGCAGGGGCTGAGCCCCCGCGGCCTGCGGACCGTGGTCCGGCTCAGGCGCCGACCGGCTTGCCGTCGCTGCGGCGCACGACGACGGTCGAGGAGCGCGGGGGCAGGCTGTTGCCCTGCACGTTCGACGGCCAGGTGCCGGTCGGGTGCTGGATGTTGATGAAGAAGGTCTTCAGGTCCGGCGTGTAGCTCAGGCCGGTGATCTCGCAACCGTTCGGACCGACGAGGAAGCGGGTCGAGGCCTTGCTGACCGGGTCGACCTGGTACATCGCGTTGTTGCCGAAGGTGTTGGTCGTGCCGGAGCTGGTGCTGGCATCGGTCTGTACCCAGACACGGCCCGCCGGGTCCACGTCCATGCCATCGGGGCTGGAGAAGGTGTCACCCTTGATGTTGCCCTTCAGGTTGGCGGCGCTCAGTCGCGGGTCGCCGGCCAGCAGGAAGATCTCCCAGGTGAAGGTGGTCG
>CAYSQO010000115.1:0-2303 GCA_964433315.1 uncultured Rubrivivax sp. | reverse complement strand
GATCAGCCCGCGCGCCGTGATCGACTTCATGGTGGCCGACGAGGCCAACCCGGCCTCCATCCACAGCTGCCTGCGCGCAGCCCGCGAGAACGCCCGCGCGGTGCGCGGCACCCTGACCACCGAGGTCTGGGAGACCGCCAACACCACCTGGCTGGAGTTCAAGCGCCTCATTGCCGGCGGGGCCCACCGTCGCGACCCGGCCGAGTTCCTCGAGTGGGTCAAGTTCCGCTCGCACCTCTCGCGCGGCGTCACCCTCGGCACCATGCTGCAGGACGATGCCTTCCACTTCATGCGCATCGGCACCTTCCTGGAACGTGCGGACAACACCGCCCGCCTGCTCGATGCCAAGTACCACGCCGCCGACAGCGAGTTCTTCGGCGAAGGCGTGCAGCGCGAGCCGCACGAGGTGGACTTCTATCACTGGAGCAGCGTGCTGCGCTCGGTCTCCGGCTTCGAGGTCTACCGCAAGGTCTACCGCAACACCATCCGCCCCGAGCGCGTGGCGGAGCTGCTGATCCTGCGTCCGGACATGCCGCGTTCGCTGGCGGCCTGCATCAACGAGGTGGTGGCCAACCTGGAACTGGTCGCCAATTCGCAGAGCGAGGAAACCCGCCGCCGCGCCGGCCGCCTGCGCGCCGACCTGCGCTACGGCAAGATCGACGAGATCCTGGCCACCGGCCTGCACGCCTACCTGACGGCCTTCCTGGACCGGGTCAACGACCTGGGCTTCGGCATCAGCCGGGACTTCCTGGTGCCCGCCTGAGCTGCGGGCAGCCCCCCGGGCGCCACGCGCCCGGGGCGGCAGGGGGCTCCGCTGCGCCGAGGCCCCTCAGTCCGTCTGGGTGTACTGCCGCCAGCGGCCGACCGCGCGCTGCATCAGCTCCACCTGGCGCGCGAAGCGCGGACAGGCGCCGCAGGCCGCCAGGTGGCGGCGCAGGGCCAGGCGCTCGATCAGCGTCAGGCGGTGGTCGGCGCGCTTGGACAGCAGGCGCGCGGCGTCGAGGCAGCTTCGGTCGAGGAACTTCATGGTGTCGGGGATCAGGCGGCCGAGGGGGTTTCACCGAACCAGTTGAGCTGCAGACACTCCCGCAGCCGCAGGCGGGCCCGGTGCAGCATGACCCACAGGTTGGTCGACGTGATGCCGACTTCCTTGCAGATCTCCTCGGTCTCCAGCTCCAGCCACTCGCGCATCATGAAGACGCGGCCGAGCCGCTCGGGCAGCACCTCGACGCAGGCGTCAAGCACGGCCAGGAACTGCTGCTGGCCGATCACGGCCTGCGGGTCGCCCCACTCGACGGGCAGCTCGCGGAAGCCGCCGTTGTCATCGAAGAGCAGGGCCTCCAGCGCATCGGGGCCGGCGTCCTCGGTGTCGGCGGCCTGGCCGACGGTGATCTCGCGGCTGTGCTTGCGCACCTGGTCGACCAGCTTGTGCTTGAGGATGCCGATCAGCCAGGTCTTGAGCTGCGAGCGGCCCGCGAAGCTGCCGGGCTTCTCCAGCGCCGCCAGCAGGGTCTCGGAGACGGCGTCCTCCGCCCAGGCCTCGTTGCGGGTCTGCAGCCGGGCGTAGCGCATGAGCTGCGGGCGCAGGGACTCCAGCATGGACGTGAAATCGGATGACACGGTGTCTCCTCGGGTGGATGGGGCGGCTCAGCGGATGCCGAGATCCTGGCGGTTGAAGACCAGTTCCATCTCGGGCGGGATGCTGCCGTCGATGTCCAGCGGCAGCACTTCGGTCTTGGCGATGGCGCGCACCACGGCGTCATCCCAGCTCTTCACGCCACTGCCGCGCACCAGGCGGATGCCGCGGATGCGGCCTTCCGGCGTGACCTCGATCCGCACAGTCGCGATCGGGTTGGTCGACAGGTTTTCCGTGTAGACGATGTTCGGCCGGATCCGCGCGGCGATGCGGCCGGCGTAGCTGGCCGAGGGGCCGGCGGACTGCAGCGCGCTGCCACTCGCGTTGGGCGCGCCGGTCGCGCCGGCGAGCCCCGCGATGCGCTTGAGCTGCTCGCTGCGGATGGCCTCGCGGGTGGCCTCCTCGGCGGCCTCGCGGCGGGCCTTCTCGTCGGCCGCCTTCTGCGCGGCCTGGCGCGCCTTCTCGGCCTTGGCCGCCTGCTCGGCTTCCGACTTCTTGCGGGCCTCGGCCTGCTTCTTCTCGGCCTCCTCGCGCTTCTGGGCCTCGGCGGCCTCGCGCTTCTTCTGCTCGGCCTTCTGGCGTTCCGCTTCGGCCTTGGCCTGGGCGGCGGCCTCGCGGCGCTTGGTCGCGATCTCGGCTTCGCGGTCCACCGTGGGCGGCGGCGGCG
>CAYSQO010000114.1:0-2558 GCA_964433315.1 uncultured Rubrivivax sp. | reverse complement strand
CCGGGGCCGAGCGGGAAGTCCTCCGAGCAGATCACCGCGAAGTGCGGCCCCTCGGCCAGGCCGCCCGAGCGCTTGCCGAGCGCGGCGCCGTGCATCGAGGCTAGGCCGAGCAGGCCTTCGTAGCGGCCGGCCGCGGCGTCCGATAGCGCCTGCGGCAGGCCCGCCGCGGACAGCGGGCTGTAGAGCGTGGCGCGCAGCAGGCTGCGCAGGGCCTCGGGGGTGGGCGACCAGGCGTGGGCTTGCCCGTCGAGCGGATCCCGCACCGCCGCCGCCGCCGCAGGCGCGGCCAGCAGCGCTCGCGTCTGCGCGCGCAGCCCGGGCAGACGGCTTGCGCAGGCCGGGTCCGTCTCGCAGGCGTGCAGGCTGGCCTCCAGCGCGGCCTCGGCATCGGCGGCCTGGCTGTAGGGCAGGCCCAGGTCCGGGGGCGCCACGCCGTCCAGCACCACCCGGCGCACGTGCTGTGGATGGCGCTGCAGGTAGTCCAGGGCTGCGCGGGTGCCGTAGGAGATGCCGACCAGGTTCAGCTGGCTCACCCCCAGGGCGGCGCGCACGGCTTCCACGTCCGAGGTGGCCGAGGCGGTGGCGAAGAAGCGGGGATCGCCGTGCGGCAGCGCCGACCAGCCGGCCCGGCAGGCGCGCAGCCGCGTCCCCTGCGCGGCCGGGTCGAAGCGGCTGCTGAGGGGCGGGGCCGGTGTGCCGGGCGCGTCCTCGGGACAGCGCAGCGGGCTCGAGCGGCCGGTCCCGCGCGCGTCGATGAAGATGAGATCGCGCCGCGTGTTCAGCCTGGCCATCAGGCTCTGCATCTGCGGGGCGGCGCCGATCGCGCTCTGGCCCGGTCCCCCGGCGAAGAAGACGATCGGGTCGGCCAGCTTGCGGCGCGCGGTGGCCGGCAGCACGGCCAGCGCCACGGTGATCGACGGGCCTTGCGCCCGGCCGGGATCCAGCGGCCGGGTCAGCTGGCCGCACAACACCTCGGTCGACACGCCGGGGATGCGGCAGGGACTCAGCGGCAGCTGGGCCAGGGCGTCACCGGCCAGGCCCGCCAGCAGCATCAGGCCCGCCGCCCGCCCGAGCCGATGGCTCGGACGCCGGTAGGCGGGGGCAGGGGGCAGCGGCATCGCGCGGATTCTGGGTGCGGACCTCCGGGCCCGATCCCCGGATCAGCCAGCAGGCGTGGGGGGAAAGTCTCCCGACCCCACGGCCTGCGTTCAGCGCAGCCAGGCGTCCCAGCCGGTCTTCAGGATCAGTCCGCCCACCACCACCAAAAACATGCCGCGGACGAAACCCGCGCCGTGCCGCAGCGCCAGCCGCGTGCCCAGCAGGCTGCCCGCCACGTTGGCCGCGGCCATCATCAGGGCCCAGCCCCACCAGACATGACCGGTCGCGGCGAACAGCGTCAGCGCCGCGCCGTTGGCCGCGCAGTTCAGCAGCTTGGCCGAGGCCGAGGCGTGGAGGAAGTCGTAGCCCAGCAGCCGCACCAGCAGGAAGACGAAGAAGCTGCCGGTGCCCGGGCCGAAGAAGCCGTCGTAGAAGCCGATCACCAGGCCGATCAGGCTGGCCACCTCCGCCTCGCGCCGCCCCTGCCAGCGCGGGCGATGCGCGCGGCCGAGATCCTTGCGCGCCAGTGTGTAGACCAGCAGGCCCAGCAGCAGCAGCGGCAGGGCCTTGCGCAGCCAACTGCCGTCGACCTGGGTCACGCACCAGGCGCCCGCCAGGCTGCCCAGCAGGGTGGCGGCTGCCGCCGGCAGCAGGGTCGCCCAGGGCAGCCTCACGCGGCGCGCGTACTGCGCCGTGGCCCAGGCTGTTCCCCAGATCGCTGCGCCCTTGTTGGTGCCGAAGAGCGTGGCCGGCGCGGTCTGCGGAAAGACGCTGAACAGCGCCGGCACCAGCACCAGGCCGCCGCCACCGACGATGGCGTCAACAAAGCCGGCCGCCAGGGCGGCGGCCATCAGGATCAGGGCATCGAACATGCGGGGCGGGGGCAGGGCGGGCCGCCGAGTGTCGGCCAGGTGGCCGCGACGGCCCCGGAAACAAAAAGGCACCGGGGGTTCCGGTGCCTTTCGTCAGCCGCCGTCTTGGCAGCGGTCTGAGGGTGCGCGGCTTGGGCCGTCGTCACCTGACTGCTGGGCCGCAGCCTTTCATGTCTCCTCGATCCCCCCGCCTTGCGGATGCCTCCGCAGCGAGTGGCCGCACTGTAGGAGCGAGGATGGTTGCCGCTGACCCGGTCAAACCCTGAGCGAGCGGCAGCCGTGGCAAGACCGCATCAGGTCTGCACTCACTTGGCCGGGCCGGGGTTGGCCTTCAGCCAGGCGGCCATCTCCTCGGGCGAGATGTAGCCGTCCTTGTTCGTGTCGATCTTGGTCCAGTCGCGGCCGGTCTCCTTGGCCTGGGCCATCACGCCGGTGGCGAAGGTCAGCGACATCAGCAGGGCAAGCGTGGTCTTCAGCATGGACGTCTCCTCGGGTGGGTTTGAAATCGCGGCGCCCTCGGGGGGGGCGCTTCGGCATGCCAGGACCGGAAGGTCCGGCACCAGGCCAGACTAAGAGCCCCGGCCGGCC
>CAYSQO010000113.1:2153-2677 GCA_964433315.1 uncultured Rubrivivax sp. | reverse complement strand
CGGCGGTGTCGACCTGCTGCAGGACGTGGTGGACGGCGTGCAGGCCCTGCTGGCCGACCCCAGCCTGAACGCCCTGGCCGCCGGCGCCAGCGACCTGCTGCACACCGCAACCGCCGCCACCGGTGGCGCGCTGGTGCTGCTGGACACCGAAGCCATCGACCCGCTGCTGGACCTGGCTGCCGGCGAGATCGACTTCGTGGCCGATGCGCTCGGCTCGGCCCTGGCCCCGGTGCTGGCCGAGGCCCCGCAACTGGCCCCGGTGGCCGCGTCGGTCGACCAGCTGCTGGGCGTGGCCTCGGGGGCCGTGGCCGGCCTGAACGAAGCCGCGGCGCCGGCCGTGGTGGGTGGCCTGGTGCTGGTCAACGACGCGGTGGCCCTGGTGGATGCCGCGCTGGTCGCCGTCGATCCGCTGCTCAACACCCTGGACGGCCTGGCGGCCGGCCTGCCCACCCTGCCGGCGGCTCCGTCGCTGGATGACGTGCTGGGCCTGCTGCCCACCGGTGCCGGCCTGCCCGCGCTGCCGG
>CAYSQO010000113.1:0-2053 GCA_964433315.1 uncultured Rubrivivax sp. | reverse complement strand
CCCTGCCGGCGGCTCCGTCGCTGGACGACGTGCTGGGCCTGCTGCCCACCGGCGCTGGCCTGCCCGCGCTGCCGGCCCTGCCGGCGGCTCCGTCGCTGGACGATGTGCTGGGCCTGCTGCCCACCGGTGCCGGCCTGCCCGCGCTGCCGGCCCTGCCGGCGGCTCCGTCGCTGGACGACGTGCTGGGCCTGCTGCCCACCGGCGCCGGCCTGCCCGCGCTGCCGGCCCTGCCCGCCCTGGACCTGGGTGGCGTGCCGGCCCTGCCGAACCTGGACCTCAGCGGCCTGCCGGCCCTGCCGGGTGTGGACGCCGCGGCCGGTCTGGCCCTGGTCGACACCGTGGTGAGCGCGGCCAACGACCTGCTGGCCGGTCTGCCGGCGCTGCCCGACCTGCCGGCTCCGCTGGCGGGCGTGGTGGCCGAACTGGATGCTGCGCTGGACCCCCTGCTCTCCGTCAACAGCACCAGCGTCGGGGTGAGCCTCGACACCGTGGCCACCGCCGACATCGCGCTGGAGCTGCCGCTGATCTGAGGAGCCGAATGATCGTGGGCCGGCTCCGAAGGGGGGTCGGTTCTCTTGAAACCGTCCGGTGCAAGCCGGGCGGTTTTTTTTCGCTCAGTCGCGGGGATCGGGCGACGGGCTGCGCTCGTCGAGCCGGAGCTTGTCGAGCCGGTAGCGCAGGGCCATGCGGGTCAGGCCGAGCTGCCGTGCCGCTTCGGAGACATTGCCGCCGCTGCGCGCCAGGGCCCGGGCGATCAGGTGGCGTTCGGCCTGTTCGAGGGTCATGGCCTCCAGGGCGGGACCGGCCGGGCGGGGTTCGGCGGACGCCGGTGCGGCCGCGGGCGCCTGGCGGCCCGCGGGCAGGCCCAGGCCTTCGGCACGGATGGGGCCGCCGCCGCCCAGCAGCACGGCCCGCTCGATCAGGTGCCGCAGCTCGCGCACATTGCCGGGCCAGGCGTAGTCGTGCAGCGCGGCTTCGGCCGCGGGGTGGAAGTCGGGGTCGGGCAGGCCGTAGCGCCTTGCGGTCTGCAAGGCGAAGTGGCGGGCCAGCAGCATCACGTCGCCCGCGCGGGCGCGCAGCGCCGGCAGGGTGACGTGGATGACGTTCAGCCGGTAGTACAGGTCGGCGCGGAACTGGCCGGCGGCCACCATGGCGGCCAGGTCGCGGTGGGTGCCCGCGACGAAGCGCGCGCTGACCGGCTGTTCGCGCACGCTGCCGACGCGGCGCACGACGCGGCGCTCCAGCACATTGAGCAGCTTGGCCTGCAGCTCGAGGCCGAGCTCGCCGAGCTCGTCGAGGAAGACGGTGCCGTCCTCGGCCGCCTCGATCAGGCCGACGCGGCGGGCCTGAGCGCCGGTGTAGGCGCCCTTCTCGTGGCCGAAGAGTTCGGCCTCGATCAGTTCGCGCGGCAGCGAGGCGCAGTCGATCTGCACGAAGGGCCGGTCGCGCAGGGGGCCACTGCGGTGCAGCACGCGGGCGGCGACGTCCTTGCCCGTGCCGGTTTCGCCCAGCAGCAGCACGGTGGGCGGGGCGATGCCGGGCCGCGGCGCGAGGCGGCCCAGGGCTTCGAGCTGCTCGCGGGCGGCGCGCAGGGCGGGGCTGTCGCCCAGCATCTGCACTTCGTCGAGCGCATGCACGCTGCGCTCGCGCGAGTAGTCGATCCGCCGCCGCAGCTGGGCGGTGGACAGGGTCTTCTCGACGACGAGGCGCAGCTCGTCGAGGTCCACCGGCTTCTTCACGTAGTCCGACGCGCCGAGCTTCATGGCCTCGACGGCGTCCTCCAGCTCGCCATAGGCGGTGAGCATGATGAAGGTCGGCCGCTCGGCCGACTCGCCGGGCGGGTGGGCGGCCAGCAGCTCGAAGCCGTGGCCGTCGGGCAGGCGCATGTCCAGCAGCACCAGGGCCGGCGGGTGGCGCTGGAGCTGGGTGCGGGCCTCCTGCAGGCTGCCCGCCACCTCGCAGGCGTAGCCGGCCCGGCCCAGGTGGCGGGCGGCGGCGCGTGCGAACAGGGTCTCGTCGTCGACGATCAGCAGGGCCGGGCCGCCGGCTTCGG
>CAYSQO010000112.1:0-2790 GCA_964433315.1 uncultured Rubrivivax sp. | reverse complement strand
GGAAGGCGATGCGCGTGGGGATGTTGGCCTTGATCAGGCCGGTGATCACGTCCACGCTGGGCCGCTGGGTGGCCAGGATGAGGTGGATGCCGGCCGCGCGCGCCTTCTGCGCCAGGCGGGCGATCAGCTCCTCGATCTTCTTGCCCACGACCATCATCAGGTCGGCCAGCTCGTCGATGACGATGACGATGTGGGGCAGGCGCTCCAGCGGTTCGGGCGCCTCCGGCGTCAGGCTGAAGGGGTTGGGCAGCAGCTCGCCGCGCTCGGTGGCCTCGTCGAGCTTCTTGTTGTAGCCGGCGAGGTTGCGCACGCCCATCTTGCTGAGCAGCTTGTAGCGCCGCTCCATCTCGCCCACCGCCCAGTTCAGGGCGTTGGCGGCCTGCTTCATGTCGGTGACGACCGGGCAGAGCAGGTGGGGGATGGCCTCGTAGACGCTCATCTCCAGCATCTTGGGGTCGATGAGGATGAGCCGCACGTCGCGCGCCTCGGCCTTGTAGAGCAGGCTGAGGATCATGGCGTTGATGCCGACCGACTTGCCCGAGCCGGTGGTGCCGGCGACCAGGCAGTGCGGCATCTTGGCCAGGTCGGCCACCACGGGGCCGCCGACGATGTCCTTGCCCAGGCCCATGGTCAGCAGGGAGGCGGCGTCGTTGTAGGCCTTGGAGCCCAGGATCTCGGCCAGGCGGATGGTCTGGCGGCGGGCATTGGGCAGCTCCAGCGCCATGGTGGTCTTGCCCGGGATGGTCTCGACCACGCGGATGGAGACCAGGCTCAGCGAGCGCGCCAGGTCCTTGGCCAGGTTGACGACCTGCGCGCCCTTCACGCCGGTGGCGGGCTCGATCTCGTAGCGGGTGATGACCGGGCCGGGCGAGGCGGCGACCACACGCACCTCGACGCCGAAGTCCTTGAGCTTCTTCTCGATCAGCCGGCTGGTCATCTCCAGCGTCTCGGGCGTGACCGTGGTCTGGGCGCCGGGGGCGGCGTCCAGCAGGTCGACCTGCGGCAGCTTGGTGTCGCCCAGCTCGCGGAACAGGGGCTGCTGCTTCTCCTTCTGCACGCGCTCGGACTGCTTGAGCTCGGGCGGGGGCGGGTCGATGACGATGGGCGGCGGCGCGGGCAGCAGGGGCTCGCGGTCCAGGGCCAGCTCGACCTCGCGCTCGCGCAGGGCCTGCTCGCCCAGGCGGGCGTCCTCGGCCTGCTCGACGCGGTGGCGGCGGTGCTCGCGCAGGCGCTCGAGGCCGGCCCCCAGGGCCTCGGCCAGGCGCAGCCAGGAAAAGCCCAGGGCCAGCGGCAGCGCGGCCAGCAGCACGGCGATGCCGAGCGCGCCGGAGGCGGCATGGCCGAAGGCGGTCAGGCCGCCGCGGCCCAGCATCAGCCCCAGCACGCCGCCGCCCTGGGCCCCGGGCAGTCCGGCCTCGAAGCGGTAGAAGCGGGCCCATTCCAGCGCACAGCTGGCGGCCAGCAGGGCGACCAGGCCGAGCAGGGTCGAGAGGTCCGGCCCCGGCGCGCGCCGCAGCAGGGCGCGCAGGCCGACCGGCAGCAGCCACCAGGCGGAGTGGCCGAACAGGAAGAGCAGCAGGTCGGCCAGCCAGGCGCCGATCAGGCCGGCGTGGTTGCGGACGGTGCCGCTGCCGTCGCCCGAGGTGGACCAGGCGGCGTCGAGCGGGCTGTGGCTGCCCAGCGCCAGGGCCAGCCAGAACAGGGCGATCAGGCCGAAGACGCGCAGCAAGGGCCGCCGGGCGCCCGGGGCGGAGGGGGCGTCCGCAGCCTCTGCCGCGCCGGGGGCGGCCCCCAGCGATCCGAGGGGAAAACTCATGCGGGGATTGTGGCCGAAGCCCCCGCGCGGGCCCGCCGCGGCGGGCCGCTCAGGCCCGGGCGAGGCGCTCGCGCAGGTTGACCGAGCCGTCGGCCTGGGTCTCGATGTAGCCGCGCACCTCCAGGTCCTTCATGACCCGGCTGACCATCTCGCGCGAGGCGCCGACCACCTTGGCCAGGTCCTGGCGCGAGACCTTGTGGCGGATGCGCTTGAAGTCGCCGCCGTCCTCGGCCATGTCGATCAGGGAGCGCGCCACGCGGCCGTAGACGTCGAGGAGCGCGAGCGACTCGATCTGGCGGTCGGCCGCGCGCAGGCGCTCGACCAGGCCGCGCATCACCCCGTGGGCGAGGTTGCCGGACTCGGGCAGGCAGCGCTGGAAGGTGGCCTGGTCCAGGATCAGCACGTCCGAGGGCAGCTCGGCCCGCACGGTGGCCGAGTGCGGCGCGCGGTCGATGAGGCTCATCTCGCCCAGGTGCTGGCCCGGCTGCAGCACGGCCAGGATGACCTCGCGGCCCCGCGCCCCGACGGTGACCACGCGCGCCCGGCCGGTCAGCAGCACGTAGAGCGCGGCGTCCTGCTCGCCCTGGCGGACGATGGCTTCGCCGCGCTTGTAGCGGCGCTTGACGACCGCTTCGGCGACGGTACGCGCCTGATCGGGCGAAAGGGTCGCGAACAAGGGCACGCGGCGGATCAGATCGAGGTTGGACAGCATGGCCACGGTTGGCACTCCCTGGAATCGGGGCAAGGGGAACGGAACGGTCCGCCGGGGCGGGGCGAAGGCGATCGCCGCGATAGCCCGGCGTCACGCGCCGGTCGGACACCGCTCCCTAGAATCTCCGTAAGGTTTTCGGGCTTCAGCGTGACGACCGTCACGAAAAGACTCTACGAACTCCCCCCGGTGGCCAAAGGGCTGATAAACCGGGGCGATACCCGCCAGCGGCTCGGATCCCCCGGCCCGCCCCCTCCCCCGCCGC
>CAYSQO010000111.1:0-2940 GCA_964433315.1 uncultured Rubrivivax sp. | reverse complement strand
CCGTCGGCCTGCTCGAAGCGGCCGCGGCGGGTGGTCTGCGCGCCGGTGAAGGCGCCGCGCTCGTGGCCGAAGAGCTCGCTCTCCAGCAGGTCCTTGGGGATGGCCGCGGTGTTGATGGCGACGAAGGGCCCGTTGCCGCGCGGGCTGTGCTTGTGCAGCGCGCGGGCGACCAGCTCCTTGCCCGAGCCGCTCTCGCCGGTGATGAGCACGGTGACATTGCTCTGGCTCAGGCGGCCGATGGCGCGGAACACGTCCTGCATGGCCGGCGCCTGACCGAGCATCTCGGGCATCTGCGCCATGCGCTCGTCGGCCACGTCCTCGCGCAGGCTCTCGTCGACGGCGCGGCGGATCAGCTCGACCGCCTTGGGCAGGTCGAAGGGCTTGGGCAGGTATTCGAAGGCGCCGCCCTGGAAGGCGCTGACCGCGCTGTCCAGGTCGGAGTAGGCCGTCATCACGATGACCGGCAGGCCGGGCAGGCGCTCCTTCACATGGGCCAGCAGGTCCAGGCCCGAGCCGCCAGGCATGCGGATGTCGCTGACCAGCACCTGCGGCAGATCGTCGGCGTCGAGGGCCGCAACCACGTCCCGCGGGTTCGAGAAGCTGCGCACCGGCAGCTCGTCGCGCATCAGGGCCTTCTCCAGCACGAAGCGGATGGATTGGTCGTCGTCAACGATCCAGATGGGTTTCATGAAGGCGCTCGGTCCGGGACATTCAATCAGGGTGGCCGGCGGTCCCGGCCCAGACCCGCGACACGCGACGCTCAGGGCAGGGGGATCGTGATGCGGAACAGCGTGCGCCCGGGCTCGCTCTCGCAGTCGATCGTGCCTTGATGCCGCGCGACGAAGCTCTGGGCCAGGGTGAGCCCGAGGCCGGAGCCGCCCTCCCGCCCCGACACCAGCGGGTAGAAGATGCGGTCCAGGAGGGCCTCGGGCACGCCCGGCCCGTTGTCCTCGATATGCAATTCCAGTGCCAATCGCCAGCGCTGCTTGCCCAGCGTGACCTGGCGCGCGATGCGGGTCCGCAGCACGATGCGCGCATCCCCGGCCTGCCGCCGCTCGCCCAGGGCCTGGGCGGCGTTCTGCACGATGTTCAGCACGGCCTGGATCAGCTGCTCGCGGTCGCCGCGGAAATCGGGGATGGAGGCGTCGTAGTCGCGCTCGATGGCCAGGCCGCGCGGGAACTCGGCCAGCACGAGGGAGCGCACCCGCTCGCAGACCTCGTGGATGTTCATGTCGCCCACCACCAGGGGCTTGCGGTGCGGCGCCAGCAGGCGGTCGACCAGGGCCTGCAGGCGGTCGGCCTCGTGGATGATGACCTGGGTGTACTCGGCCAGCTCGCGCTTGGCCTCGACCTCCATCTGCAGCAGCTGGGCCGCGCCGCGGATGCCGCCCAGCGGGTTCTTGATCTCGTGGGCCAGGTTGCGGATGAGCTCCTTGTTGGCCTCGACCTGCTCGAGCGCGCGCTCCTCGCGGCCCTGGCGGGCCTGCTGCTCGATCTCGATGAGCTCGATCACCGTCGCGCCGGGCTCGTCCATCTGGTTGACGATCACATGCACCTGCAGCGGCTCGGCAGGGCCGGGCACGCTCAGGTAGGGCCGGTGCAGCTGGGCTTCGAGCCGGCTGGTGGCGAACTCGTTGCGGGCAACCGCCGCCACCGTCTCGGCCAGCAGTTCGGATTCGACGAACCAGCCGAACCAGGAGCGCCGCAGCACATTGCGGCGCGACAGGCCCATCACGTGCTCGAAGGCCGAGTTCGCGAACAGGCAGCGGCCGTCGGGCTGGACGACGGCGACCATGGTCGCGAGCTGGTCGAAGGCGTCGAAACGGCGGTCGTGCGCCGCGGGCGCCGGCATCAGACCGGTCCCCCGGCCGTCTTGGCCAGCTCGCGGCGCAGGGCGGCCAGGTCGGCCTGGCTGCGCTCGATGCTCTCGCGCAGCAGCCCGGCCCGGGTGCTGCGCTCGGTCGCGGCCTCGCCCGGACGGGCGGGGGCCTGCACGGCGTCCAGTTCGCGCTGCAGCCCGGCCAGGCGCTGCTGCTCGGCCGCCAGCTCGGCTTCGAGGATGCGGCGCTTGTCGGCATCGCGCACACGCTGCACGGCCGGGTCGACCCGGGCCGTCGTGCCGTCGGCCGGGGCCGCGCTCGCTCGCGGCGTCGCGGCGGTGGCGCGCGGGGCGGCAGGCACCGGCAGGCTCACCGCGGCCTCGATGGGGCTGCAGCCACGCTGACGGGCCTCGGCCGCGTCGATCGCGTCGGTGTAGAGGTTGCCGCTGCAGCGGTAGACCGGCCGGCTCTGGGCCCGGGCGGCCTCGGGCGGGGCCAGCAGGGCCGACGCCAGCAGGGCGAGCAGCGCGGCAGGGAGGGGGGCGCTCATGGCGGCATCCATCATCGGGGGCTTCGCCGTGCAGTATCCCGCAGGCCCTGGCGGGGGCGCCGGGGCGTCGATCCAAGAAAAAAGGGCGGCTTGCGCCGCCCTTTGTGCGATGCGCGCGGCCCCGCGGGGCCGCGCCGGCATCACAGCGTGTAGTACATGTCGAACTCGACCGGGTGGGTCGTCATGCGCATGCGCTGGACTTCCTGCATCTTCAGGTCGATGTAGGCGTCGATGTACGAGTCGGTGAACACGCCACCCTTGGTCAGGAAGGCCCGACCCTTGTCCAGGTACTCCAGCGCCTGTTCGAGGCTCGAGCACACGGTCGGGATCAGCGCGTCTTCTTCCGGCGGCAGGTGGTACAGATCCTTCGTGGCGGCTTCGCCCGGGTGGATCTTGTTCTCGACGCCGTCCAGGCCGGCCATCAGCAGCGCGGCGAAGCCCAGGTAGGGGTTCATCAGGGGATCGGGGAAGCGGGCTTCCACGCGACGACCCTTCGGGTTCGCGACGTAGGGGATGCGGATCGAGGCCGAGCGGTTCTTGGCCGAGTAGGCCAGCTTCACCGGGGCTTCG
>CAYSQO010000110.1:0-2954 GCA_964433315.1 uncultured Rubrivivax sp. | reverse complement strand
CGCATCCATGTAGCTGTGCGAGTAGCGGCCTTCATAGTCCAGCTGCTGCCACTGGCGCACCATGCCGAGGTAGCGGTTGTTGAGGCTGATGACCTTGACCGGCGTCTTGTACTGCTGGCAGGTCGAGAGCTCCTGGATGTTCATCTGGATGGAGCCCTCGCCGGTGATGCAGAACACGTCCGCCTCCGGCTTGGCCAGCTTGATGCCCATCGCATAGGGCAGGCCCACGCCCATCGTGCCCAGGCCGCCGGAGTTGATCCAGCGGCGCGGCTCGTCGAAGCGGTAGTACTGCGCGGCCCACATCTGGTGCTGGCCGACGTCGGAGGTGATGTAGGTGTCGGTGCCGCGGGTCAGCTCCCACAGCTTGTCGACCACCGCCTGCGGCTTGATGACCTCGTCCGAGAGCTTGAAGCCCAGGCAGTCCTTCTTGCGCCAGTCGTTGATCTGCGCCCACCAGGCCGACAGCACCGAGGACTCGACGCGGGTCGAGGTCTCCTTGACCTGGGCGATCAGCTCCTGCAGCACGTCCTTGACGTCGCCGACGATGGGGATGTCGACCTTCACCCGCTTGGAGATGCTGGAAGGGTCGATGTCGATGTGGATGATCTTGCGCTCGACCGAGGCGAAGTGCTTCGGGTTACCGATCACGCGGTCGTCAAAGCGCGCGCCGATGGCGATCAGCACGTCGCAGTGCTGCATCGTCATGTTGGCCTCGTAGGTCCCGTGCATGCCCAGCATGCCCAGGAAGCGCGGGTCGGTCGACGGGAAGGCGCCCAGGCCCATCAGCGTGTTGGTGACCGGGTAGCCGAGCAGGTCGGCCAGCTCGCGCAGCTCCTTGTGGGCCTCGCCCAGGATCACGCCGCCGCCGGTGTAGATGTAGGGCCGCTTGGCGCTCAGCAGCAGCTGCACGGCCTTGCGGATCTGGCCGCTGTGGCCCTTCTTCACCGGGTTGTAGGAGCGCATCTCCACCTTGTCCGGGTAGACGAAGGGGGTGCGGGCCAGCGAGACGTCCTTGGGGATGTCGACCACCACCGGGCCGGGGCGGCCGGTGCGGGCGATGTGGAAGGCCTTCTTCAGCGTGCCCGCCAGCTCGCGCACGTCCTTGACCAGGAAGTTGTGCTTGACGATGGGGCGGGTGATGCCGATGGTGTCGCACTCCTGGAAGGCGTCCAGGCCGATCGCGGCCGTGGGCACCTGGCCGGTGATGATCACCATCGGGATCGAGTCCATGTAGGCCGTCGCGATGCCGGTGATGGCATTCGTCACGCCCGGACCCGAAGTCACCAGGGCCACGCCGACTTCGCCGGTCGCGCGGGCGTAGCCGTCGGCGGCGTGCACGGCAGCCTGCTCGTGGCGCACGAGAACGTGCTCAATCGTGTCCTGCTTGTACAGCGCGTCGTAGATGTACAGGACGGCACCGCCCGGGTAGCCCCAGAGGTACTTGACGCCTTCAGCCTGGAGGCTCTTGACGAGGATTTCCGAGCCGTTGGGATCGGTGGCGGAGGAAGAAGCGGCTTGGGCGCTTGCGGCCC
The DNA here is from genome assembly GCA_964433315.1 of uncultured Rubrivivax sp. Taxonomy (GTDB): domain Bacteria; phylum Pseudomonadota; class Gammaproteobacteria; order Burkholderiales; family Burkholderiaceae_C; genus Aquariibacter. The sequence continues at coordinate 1,422 of CAYSQO010000110.1, read as the reverse complement.
GTTTGACTTCCGCGGCAGACATGTCCATTTGAGAACCTCTGAGAATTTCTCTGACGAAAACCCTTCGGTGCCCCTGGCCGCGCCCTCATGGGGCGGGTGCGGGGCCTGCGCGGCCACGATCGGCGCCCGGGTCGGGGGCTGAAAGAGACCAGTGAAGCTTGGTGCGACCCGGGATTATGGCATCGCGCCCCGGCCCGCCCCTGGCGGGCGGGCATGGCGATAATCGGCACCCCGCCACCGCAGCCTGCCGAACTTGCCCGCCACCGACGCCCTCAGCGACTTCCTGCGCAGCGTCGAGAAACGGGCCTTCAAGCGGACCGCCTACACGGTGCGCGACGACGATGCCGCGCTCGACATCGTCCAGGACGCGATGATCCGCCTGGCCGAAAACTACGCCGAGCGCCCGGCCGCCGAGTGGCCCGCGCTGTTCCAGCGCATCTTGTCGAACGCCACCCTCGACTGGTTCCGTCGCCAGAAGGTGCGCAACGCGGTGGTCCAGAACTTCAGCAGCCTGTCCGACCCCGAGGACGAGGACGGCGACATGAGCTGGCTGGAGACCCTCGGCGCCGCCGAGGCCCGGGACGACCCCCGCTTCGAGAGCGCCGCCGACCAGGTCGAGCGGGCGCGGATCCTGCAAGACATCGAGGACGAGGTCACCAAGCTGCCGGCCCGTCAACGCGAAGCCTTCCTGATGCGTTACTGGGAGGAGCTCGACGTGGCCGAGACTGCGGCCGCCATGGGCTGCTCGGTCGGCAGCGTGAAGACCCACTGCTCGCGGGCCGTGCACACCCTGGCCCGCGTGCTCCGCGCCCGGGGCATCGTGCCCTGAACTCCCTCCTGCCCGTCGTCCCCCTGCACCGCCGATGACCACGACGCCTGACACCCCCGACCGCGAAGCCTTCGAGGCCCGCTACGCGCTGCGCGTGACGGCACGGCTGTCGGCCGGCAGCGAGGAGCTGCCGCAGGACATCCGCGAACGCCTGCGCGTGGCCCGCCAGCAGGCCGTGCAGCGCGCCAGCCTGAAGGCCGCGGCCCGCCGCGTACCGAGTGCACGCACCGCGGGCGGCCTGTCGCTGCTCCATCTCGGGGCCAGCGCCCTCGGACTGGGACGGCCAGTCCGCGGCTGGATGGGTACGCTGGGGGTCGGCTGTGCCGTGGCGGCCCTGCTGCTGGGCCTGAGCGTGGTCGAGCAGCTCCAGGACGAGGACCTGCTGGTGGCCGCCGCCGAAATCGACGCCGCGCTGCTGGCCGACGACCTGCCGCCGGCCGCCTACAGCGACCCGGGCTTCGCCGCCTTCCTGCGCGGCGTCAGGCCCTGAGCCCCCGCGCATGGCCGCAACGCCCGTCTCCGTCCTCGCCGCTCTGTTGCTGAGCCTCGGGCTGCTGCTGCACACGCCGCTGCACGCGGCCGCGCCGAGCTGG
>CAYSQO010000109.1:0-3050 GCA_964433315.1 uncultured Rubrivivax sp. | reverse complement strand
CAGCCAGGTCAGCTACCACTGGCGCAACCCGCAGACCTGGCGCATCGAGACCAAGCGCAGCCAGGTGCTGCGGGTCGGCGACACCCTGATCGCCGTGGGCAGCTACCAGTCCCCCCCGCTGGCCGAGCGCAAGCTGCACCCGGCCCTGGGCCAGGCGGCTGCGCTGCCGGCCGGCCAGGCCAGCGCGCTGCGCGCCCACCCGGTGAGCTGGTGGGGCGTCTGAGCCTCGGCTCAGCGGCGGCCTGAGGCCGCCGCGAGCGCCCGCCCCCGCCCCCTGCCAGGCCGCCCCCGGGCGGCCTTCTTCATGGGCGCCCGCAGGCCGGCGGGCTCAGGGCGCCCAGATCGGCTCTTCCGTGCAGGCGCCGACGTGGACGATGCCGATGCGGCCGTTGTTGGGCACATAGACCTGCTGGGCCGCGGTCTTGGGATAGGTCGAGCCGTCGGCGCAGGTGGCGCTCTGGGTGCTGCCGATCACGAGCTGGGTGCCCGGATGGACTTCACAGACGGCCAGCCGGTCGAGCGGGCTCCACTCGGGGCAGATGGCGTTGGCGGCGCGGTAGCTGTCCCGGCTGCCGCTGGGCCGCTCCAGCGACCACCAGCCGCCGCTCCGGGTGTAGGGCTTGGCGGCATCGAAGACGCGGTAGAGCTTGAGCGGCTGCTCGCTGACGGCAAAGACCTGCGCATCGCACACGCCGCCCTTGCCGCTGGGCAGCTGCACCTGGCGCTGCAGGGCCGGCTGGCTCGAGGGGCTGAGGCCCGGCACGGCCTGCGGCGCCCGGCCGGCACAGGCTTGGCCGTCGACACCAACCGGCGATGCCGCCGGATGGCTCCCCTCTCGGCCCGGGTGGGCGCAGGCTGCCAGCAGCAGGACCAGGCCGAAGCCCATCAGCGATCGCTTCATCGTGCAAACCCTTGTGCATGTCGTGGAGGAGGTCGGCGCCCTGCCCGCCCCGGGGCGGCACCGGCCGCGAATGTAGGGGGCCGGGGCCCGCAGGCGGGCGTCGGCAACATCCGGATGCACTTGGGGGGCCCGCATGAGACGGGCGGCCGCCCCGGGCGGGACGGCGGGCGGCCGTCCGGGGGGCTCAGACGGCGTCAGGGCCGGGGTCGTTGGCCGCGGCGTCGGCCCGGCCTTCGGCCGGCACGAAGAAGACCTTGCTGCCGAGCGGCGCGGCGCCGTCCAGCGCGGCCAGGGCACGCTGCCAGAGCTGCTCGGCGTCGAGCATGCCGGGGCCGCTGATGACCAGGCCGATGCGCGGGTGCACGCGCAGGCCCTCGGCCGCGCCGATCTGCAGGGGCCGGGCCAGGGCCTGGATCAGCTTGTCGGCCACGGTACCGGCGCTGGCCGGCTGGTCCAGGCGGGCCAGCCAGACGGCCAGGCGGGTCGGCCCGTCGACGGCCACCACGTCGCTGCCGCGCAGGTTGGCGCGCATGCGCACGGCCAGCTTGCGGCGCAGCAGGGCCGAGGCCGCTTCGCCCAGGCGCTCGCGCAGCTCGGCCAGTTCAGGCAGCTCGATCAGCAGCAGGGCCATGGGCGCGGGTTCGCGCTCGCGCAGGGCCAGCATCTGCTGGATCTGCGGTACCAGCTGGGCGCGGCTTGGCAGGCCGGTGGCGGCGTCCAGCGGCGCCAGCTGGCGCAGCGGACGGTCGAGGCGGTGGCGGACCCGGGCGAAGGCCAGGCTGGCCTGCAGCGCCGGGGCGGACAGGCCCGCGGGCAGCACGGCCTGCAGGCCCAGCGCGGCCAGGGCTTCGTCGCGGGCCGAGTCGGGCAGCGGCTCGCCCGCCGGGCTCAGCAGCAGGGTGGGACGCAGCGCGCAGACGGCCGCCAGGGCCGGCGTGGCCCAGCCGGCCCAGGCCTGCAGCGCGGCCGCATCGGGGGGCTGCAGCAGCAGGCCGGCCGGGGCCCGGGCGGCCAGGCGGGGCCACAGGGCGGCGGCGGCCTCGGCGTCTGGCGGCCAGGCGGCCTCGACCGGCCCGGCGGCCCCGGCCAGACCCGCCCCGACCCAGCCGAAGCCCGCGGCGCTCATGGCTTGGCCACCCGCACCGGGGCGCCGTCCTGCAGCAGCGCATTGACGTTGAGGACGACGGTCTGGCCGGCATCCAGGCCGCGTGCGAGCAGCACGTCGCGGCCCACCGTGCGCTCGACCTGCACGGGCACGAAGCGCAGGCGGCTGTCGCCATCGACGGTGGCCACGTGCGGCTGGCCACCGCGCAGCAGCACCGAGGCGGCGGGCACGGCCACGCCGGGCTGGGCGGCGTCGGGGGCCAGGTCCAGCTCGCCGCGCAGGCCGGCGGGCAGGCGCTGGCCGGGGTTGGGCAGCTTCAGCTCGACGCGCATCGCGCCGCTGGCCGGATCGATGCGGCCGGCCAGGCGCTCGACCCGGGCCTTGAAGCGCTCGCCCGGGAACTCGGCAAAGCGTAGCTCGGCCGGCCGACCCGGCTGCAGCGTGGCGGCCGCGGCCTGCGGCACCTCGACGACGACGCGCAGCGCATCCAGCCGGGCCAGGCGGAACAGCGCCGGGCTGCCATTGGCGCCATCGGCACTGACGCGGTCGCCGCGCTCGACGGCACGCTCGACGATGGTGCCGGCAAAGGGCGCGCGGACCTGCTGGAAGCCCTGCACCGCCTCCAGCCGACGCACGTCGGCCTGGGCGGCCGCGGTGTCGGCCCGGGCCACCTCCAGCGCCGCGCTCAGCTCGTCGAGCCGCACGGCGGAGAGGAAGTTCTGCTCGACCAGCGGACGGCTGCGGTCCAGGTTGACCTGGGCCAGGCGCTCGCGGGCCTGGGCCTGGCCGAGGCCGGCGCGTGCACTGGCCAGGGCCTGGTCGACCTCCGGCGCGGCGATGCGCGCCAGCAGGGCGCCAGCGGCCACGCGGTCGCCCAGGTCGACACGGCGCTCGACCAGGGTGCCGCTGCTGCGTGCGTAGAGGCGGGCCTCTTCGATGGGCTCGGTGCGGGCCGGCAGGCGCAGCGGCGCGCCGGCAGCCACCGGCCGGGCGCGGGCGGTGCGCACCTCGGGCGGCGGCGCCGAGGCGGCGGCAGCCGGCGCG
>CAYSQO010000108.1:0-3124 GCA_964433315.1 uncultured Rubrivivax sp. | reverse complement strand
CCCCGCCGCCGGCCCTGCCGACGGCCTGCGCGACCTGAGCCCGGCCCAGATCGTCGCCGAGCTCGACCGCCACATCGTCGGCCAGCACGAGGCCAAGCGCGCCGTGGCCATCGCCCTGCGCAACCGCTGGCGGCGCGCCCGCGTCGAGCCCGGCCTGCGCGCCGAGATCACGCCCAAGAACATCCTGATGATCGGCCCGACGGGCGTCGGCAAGACCGAGATCGCCCGCCGCCTGGCGCGCCTGGCCGATGCCCCCTTCATCAAGGTCGAGGCCACCAAGTTCACCGAGGTCGGCTACGTCGGCAAGGACGTCGACACCATCATCCGCGACCTCGTCGAGGTGGCCGTCAAGCAGGCCCGCGAGGCCGCCGTGGCCGCCCACCGCGCCAAGGCCGAGGATGCCGCCGAGGAACGCCTGCTCGACGTGCTGGTGCCGCCGCCGCGCAGCGCCGCCGTGCGCAGCGGCCCCTTCGGCTTTGGCGGCGAGGCCGAGGCGCCGGCCGCGCCCGCGCCCACGTCCGAGAACACCGCCCGCCAGGTCATGCGCAAGCGCCTGCGCGAGGGCAAGCTGGACGCCACCGTCATCGAGATCGACCTGGCCGAGGCCCGGCCCGGCGTGGAGATCGCCGCGATGCCCGGCATGCCGGGCATGGACGAGATGGCCGAGCAGCTCAAGGGCCTGTTCGCCGGCCTCGGTGCCGGCAAGCGCGCCACCCGCAAGCTGCCCATCGCCGAGGCCCGCCGCCTGCTGCTCGACGAGGAGGCCGCCAAGCTCGTCAACGAGGACGAGACCCGCGCCCTGGCCCTGCAGCGCGCCGAGCAGCACGGCATCGTCTTCATCGACGAGATCGACAAGGTCGCCAGCCGCGGTGGCGGCCAGGGCCAGGCCGAGGTCAGCCGCCAGGGCGTGCAGCGCGACCTGCTGCCCCTGGTCGAGGGCACCACGGTCAGCACCAAGTACGGCATGGTGCGCACCGACCACATGCTCTTCATCGCCTCCGGCGCCTTCCACCTCAGCCGGCCCAGCGACCTGATCCCCGAGCTGCAGGGCCGCTTCCCGATCCGCGTCGAGCTGGGCGCCCTGGGCGTGGCCGAGTTCGAGGCCATCCTCACCGGCACCGAGGCCAGCCTGTGCCGCCAGGTCGTCGCCCTGCTCGCCACCGAGGGCGTGAGCCTGCAGTTCACCCCCGAGGGCGTGCAGCGCCTGGCCGCCATCGCCTGCGAGGTCAACGAGCGCACCGAGAACATCGGCGCGCGCCGCCTGGCCACGGTGATGGAGCGCCTGCTCGACGAGCTCAGCTTCGAGGCCCCGGCCCGCAGCGGGCAGACCGTGGTGGTCGACGCCGCCTACGTGGACCAGCGCCTGGCCACGCTGGCGCGCAACGAGGACCTCTCGCGCTTCATCCTCTGAGCCGCCGCGGCGGCCCGCCGGCGGCTCAGCCGGCGGCCACCCGTGCGCGTTCGCGCGCCTCGGCCACGGCCAGCAGGCCGTCGAAGATCAGGCCGTCGACCAGCTCGTGCGGCACGCTCAGGTGCGGGGCCATCTTCCAGCCCGCGCCGCCGCTCATCACCACCCGCGGTGCCAGGCCGCAGCGCGCGGCCAGGTGGCGGTGCATGCGCTCGATCGCGCCGGCGATCGCATAGGTGCCGCCGCTGGTCAGCGCATCGCTGGTGTTGGTCGGGAAGGGCACGACCTCGCCGGTCGGCACGCGCAGGCCGGCCGTGCCCGACTCCAGCGCCCGCAGCATGATGCCGTGGCCCGGCAGGATCAGGCCGCCCAGGAAGCGGCCCTCGTTGTCCAGCGCATCCACCGTGACGGCCGTGCCGACCATCACCACCAGCACCGGCCGGCGGTCGCCGGCCTGGCGCTGCCGCCAGTGCGCGCCGATCAGCGCCACCCAGCGGTCGCTGCCCAGGCGGGCCGGATGGTCGTAGCCATTGCTGACCCCGGCCTCGCGCAGGGCCGGCACCACCCAGCGCGGCGGCAGGTTGTCCCACAGCTCCAGCTGCTCCTGCACGCGGCGGCGCACGGTGTCGCCGGCCACGCAGCAGCCGATCATGGCGCCGGGGGGCGCAAGGCTGGCCCAGTCGCGCTCGGCCAGCTGCTCCACGTGTTCGAGGAAGACCACGCCCTGGGCCAGCGGCTCGCTGCCCGGATCGGCAGCCGCGTGCAGGGCCCATTTCAGGCGGGTGTTGCCGACATCGATCGCAAGCAGGCTCATGGCGGGCGCATCATGCCATCGCCCCGACACGGGCCCGACATCGGGGCGTCACCCGGCTTGCGCCCGGGCGGCGCCGCGTGCAGGGCCACTCAGCCGTGGCGGCGCAGGGCTGCCGCCGGCCCGTCGGCGCCGGCCAGCGCCTCGCGCGCCAGCGCGGCGGCGTGCAGCACCTCGCCGATCACCAGCACGGCCGGGCTGGCGTAGCCCTCGCGGGCGATCAGGGCCGGCAGCCCGGCCAGGGTGCTGACGCCCAGGCGCTGCGCCTCGGTGTGCGCGGCCTGCACCACGGCGGCGGGCGTGTCGGCCGGCAGGCCGCCGTCGATCAGGGCTTGGGCGAGGGCCGCGCTGCGCGCCACGCCCATGTAGACGACCAGGGTCAGGGCGCTGGCCCGCGCGGCCGCGGCCAGGCTGGGCCAGTCGGGGCCGGCGCCGCCGTCCTGCGCATGGCCGGTGACCAGCACCACGCCGCGGGCGTGGCGGCGGTCGGTCACCGGGATGCCGAAGGCCGCCGGGCCGGCCACGCCGGCGCTCAGGCCGGGGACGATCTGCACGTCCAGGCCGGCCTCGCGCAGCGCGTCCACCTCCTCGCCGCCGCGGCCGAAGACGAAGGGGTCGCCGCCCTTGAGCCGCACGACGCGCCGGCCGGCGCGGGCCTCGCGCACCATGAGCTGGTGGATGAAGGCCTGCTCGGTGGAGGCGCAGCCGCCGCGCTTGCCCACCGGAAGCACCCGCGCCTCGGGCTTGAGCAGGGCCAGCACGCGGCGGTCGACCAGGTCGTCGCAGAGCACCACGTCAGCCTCGCCCAGCAGGCGGGCGGCACGCAGGGTCAGCAGCTCCGGGTCGCCGGGGCCGGCGCGGGCCTCGCGCACCATGAGCTGGTGGATGAAGGCCTGCTCGGTGGA
>CAYSQO010000107.1:0-3164 GCA_964433315.1 uncultured Rubrivivax sp. | reverse complement strand
CCCAGCAGCAGCGACAGCGCGACCAGGATGTTGGCCGTGGCCGGCTCAACCTTCAGCACCGTCTGCAGGAAGAACAGCGCGTAGAACTGGCCCGAGTACCAAACCACGGCCTGACCCGCGACCATGCCGACGAGGGCCAGGATCACGATCTTCAAGTTCTTCCACTGGCCGAAGGACTCGGTCAGCGGGGCCTTGGAGGTCTTGCCCTCTTCCTTCATCTTCTTGAAGGCGGGCGACTCGTTCATGGCCATCCGGATCCAGACCGAGATGGCCAGCAGCAGGATGGAGACCAGGAAGGGAACGCGCCAGCCCCAGTCGGCAAAGGCCTCTTCGCCGATGGCCGAACGGGTGCCCAGGATGACCATCAGCGACAGGAACAGGCCCAGGGTCGCGGTGGTCTGGATCCAGGCGGTGTAGGCGCCGCGCTGGCCGTGGGGGGCGTGCTCGGCCACGTAGGTGGCCGCACCGCCGTACTCGCCGCCGAGCGCCAGGCCCTGCAGCATGCGCAGCACGATCAGGATGACCGGAGCGGCCACGCCGATCGACGCGTAGTTGGGCAGCACGCCGACGATGAAGGTCGACAGGCCCATGATCAGGATGGTGACCAGGAAGGTGTACTTCCGGCCGATCAGGTCACCCAGGCGACCGAAGACCAGCGCACCGAAGGGGCGGACGATGAAGCCCGCGGCAAAGGCCAGCAGCGCGAAGATGAAGGCCGCCGACGGATCCAGGCCCGAGAAGAACTGCTTCGCGATGATCGCCGCGAGCGAACCGTAGAGATAAAAGTCGTACCACTCGAACACCGTGCCGAGCGAGGAGGCGAAGATGACCTTCCTTTCCTCCGCCGTCATCGGGCGCGGCGCTGCGCCCTTCGTTGCTGCCACCATGGCTTGTCTCCTGTGTGAACCACCCAGCGTCGCGGACTGCGACGTGTGGGGCCGGAGGATGGTGGGGGGCTCTGACCTCGCTCTGACGCGAATCCAACAGGAGCTGACAAAACCCGGCAGAAGACGGCAAAACCCCTGGGTTAACCCTCTGTTTCACGGCAGATCACGGGAAAACCCCAAACTTGGCGCGCCGCTCGCCCCCCGAACCGGGGGCGCTGGCGGCCTCAGGCGGCGGGCCAGAGCTGGTCGAGATGGTCCAGCACCGCATCGGCACCGGCCGCCTGGACCGGCTCGCCGTGGTTGTAGCCATGCGAGAGCAGGACGACCGGGCAGCCTGCCGCGCGGGCGGCGCGCGCATCGTTGCTGGAATCGCCCACCATCAGGGCCTCGGCGGGCGCGACGCCCAGGGCGGCGCAGCTCGCCAACAGCGGCAGGGGATCGGGCTTCTTGCGCGGGTGGCTGTCGCCGCCGCAGACCAGGGCGAAGGGGGTCCGCAGGCCGCAGTGCCGGAGCAGGGCCTCGGCGAACTCGGCGGGCTTGTTCGTCACGCAGGCCAGCTGCAGGCCGGCGGCCCGGGCCCGTTCGAGCACGGCCGCCGCGCCCGGGTAGACCTTCGCGCGGTGGCCGTTGAGCCGCCGGTAGTGGCCCTGGTAGGCCGCCCAGGCCGGCGCCTCCAGGGCCGCCACGGCCGGCGCCGGCCCGGTGGCGGCGAGCACGCCGCGGATCAGGTGCTCGGAGCCCTGGCCGATCAGGGTCTCGACCGTGGCCGCCGGCACCGGCGTGCGGCCGAGGTCGGCGAGCATGGCGTCCAGCGCCGCCACGAAGTCGCCGAGGGTGTCGACCAGGGTGCCGTCGAGGTCGAAGAGGGCCGCGCGCAGCGGGCGATCGAAGGGGGCGGAAACAGGCATCAGGGCGGGGTGGGCAAGGGGACGGGATGGCTGGGAGGCGCCGCGGCCTCGCGCGCGAGCAGGACCTGCTTGCGTGCAAGGCCCCAGCGGTAGCCGGCCAGGCCACCGTCCTGGCGCACCACGCGGTGGCAGGGGATGGCGACCGCCAGCGGATTGGCCGCGCAGGCCGCGGCCACCGCGCGGGCCGCGCGCGGCAGGCCGAGGGCCTGGGCCAGGGCGGTGTAGCTGATCGTCTGCCCCGGCGGAATGGCCTGCAGCGCGGCCCAGACCCGCTGCTGGAACAGCGTGCCGCGCAGATCCAGCGGCAGCTGGAGGCCCTGCGCAGGCGACTCGACCAGACCGACGACGGCGGCGACATGGCGCTCGAAGTCCGGCTCGGCGCCGCACAGCTCGGCGTGCGGGAAGCGGTCCTGCAGGCGGACCAGCAGGACGGCGGGATCATCGTCCAGCTCGATGAGGCACAGGCCGCGCGCGGTGGCCGCCACCAGCACATGGCCGAGGCTGCAGGGCCCGAGGGCGAAGCGGATGCGCTCGCCGGCCCCGCCGGCGCGCCAGCGGCGGGGCGCCATGCCCAGGCGGGCCGGGGCCTCGGCGTAGAAGCGGCCGGCGGTGCCGTAGCCGGCGCTGTGCAGGGCGGCGGTGACGGTGGCTTCGCGCGGCAGCGCGTCGACCAGCCGCTGCGCGCGCCGGGCGCGGGCATAGGCCGCCGGGCTCAGGCCGGTCTGGGCGCGGAACACACGCTGGAGGTGGAAGGGGCTGCAGCCGGCCTGCGCCGCCAGCGTGGCCAGGCCGGGCGGCGGCTCGCCGCGCCGCAGCGCCTCGTCGATGGCGGCCAGCAGGGGCAGCAGGCGATCGGCCAGCGGCGGCCGGGGGGACGGGGGCGGGGAACGGTCGGGCATGACCCCACTGTGCCGGCCCGGGGCCCGGTCGTCGTCTCGCGGCTTGCGGTGGCCGGGCCTCAGGCCAGGGCCTGGCGCATCGCGTCGATGACGGCGCGGTAGTCCGGCTGGCCGAAGATGGCGCTGCCGGCCACGAAGGTGTCGGCGCCCGCGTCGGCGGCCGCCCGGATGTTGTCGACCTTGATGCCGCCGTCGACTTCCAGGCGGATCTCGCGGCCGCCCTGGCGGACGTGGTCGTCGACGAGGCGGCGGATCTTCTCCAGCTTGCGCAGGCTGCTGGGGATGAAGCTCTGGCCGCCGAAGCCGGGGTTCACGCTCATCAGCAGGATCAGGTCGAGCTTGTCGCTGCCCTCGCCCAGCGTCCACTCCAGGATGTCCAGCGAGGCCGCCGGGTTGAAGACCAGGCCCGCCTGGCAGCCGGCGGACTTGATCACCTGCAGCGTGCGGTCGACATGGGTGCTGGCGTCGGG
>CAYSQO010000106.1:0-3514 GCA_964433315.1 uncultured Rubrivivax sp. | reverse complement strand
CGGCCGGCTCGCCCTATCGCGGGCCGCTGGTGCGGCTGTGCATCGGCCTGGAAGACGCGGCCGACCTGATCGCCGACGTCGATCAGGCCCTGGCGCAGGCCGCGCGGTGAGGCCCGCCGCACCCGCGCGCCATCTGCTGATCGACGCGCTGAAGGTGGGGGCGGCGCAGCTCATCGTGCTGCACCACCTGGCCTTCTACGGGCCGATGTCGGACCATGCAGCCACCCTGGCCCCGGCCCTGATGGCCTGGCTGGCCGACCATGCGCGGCAGGCGGTGCAGGTCTTCCTGGTCGTCGGCGGCGCGCTGGCGGCCCAGGGGCTGGCGCCGGGCGGCCGGCGGGGGGCGGGCGGTCCCTCGCTCGCGCGGCGCCTGCTGCTGCGCTACCTGCGGTTGGGCTGGCCGCTGGCCGTGACGCTGATGCTGGCCCTGGCCTGCGCGGCCCTGGCGCGACGCCTGGCCGACCTGGATCACCTGCCGCCGGCCGCCCGGCCGGACGAGGTGCTCGTCCACCTGCTGATGCTGCAGGACCTGCTGGGGGTGGAGGCGCTGTCGGCCGGGGTCTGGTACGTGGCCATCGACCTGCAGCTCTACGCCCTGCTGCTGGCGGCGGTCGGCCTGGGCGCGCGGCTGGACGCGGCCTGGGCCGCGCGGGCCCCGGCCGGGGCCTGGCGGCCGGCCACCGCGCCGCTGCTGATGGCGGCCGGCACCCTGGCCTCGCTGCTGGTCTTCAACCGCGACAGCGACTGGGACGTGGCCGCGCCCTACTTCCTGGGCGCCTACGGCCTGGGCGTGCTGGCCGTCTGGTGGGGACCGGGGCTGCGGGTCTCGCGCGGACGGCAGCTCGGCCTGAGCCTGCTGGCCGGCGGCGTGGCCCTGGCGCTGTGGCTGGACTTCCGCAGCCGCCTGGCCCTGGCGGCGAGCATCGCCGTGCTGCTGGTGCTGGCCCCGGTCTTGGGCCAGCTGCTGGGCGGCGCCTGGCGCGACGCCCGCGGCCGGATCGGCCGCAGCCCGCGGCTGCAGGCCTGGCTGGCCGCGCAGTCGGCCAGCAGCTATGCGCTCTTCCTGCTGCACTACCCGGTGCTGATGCTGGTCGGGGCCGCCTTCGAACGCTGGGTGCCGGAGCGCGCGGCCGGCCTGCATGCCCTGGGGCTGGGCGCGGCCTGGGGCCTGAGCCTGGTGCTGGCGCCGCGCTTCCATCGCCACATCGAGCAGCCCGGCCTGCGCTGGATCGCGCGCCACCTGGCGGCCCCGCGGCCGGCCTGAGCAGCCCCGGCGGCCGGATCCGCGGCGCCGGGCCGCGGGGGGGCCGGAGACAGAGCCCTCAGCCCTTGGCCGCGCTGCCGTTGGACGAGACCTTGTGGCGCATCAGGCGGCCCTTCTCGCGCTCCCAGTCGCGGGTCTTCTCGGTCTCGCGCTTGTCGTGCTGGGCCTTGCCCTTGGCCAGGGCCACCGCGCACTTTACGCGGCCGGCCTTGTAGTACAGCTCCAGCGGGACGAGGGTGAAGCCCTTCTGCTCGACCTTGCCGATCAGGCGGCGGATCTCGTCCTTGTGCATCAGCAGCTTCTTCGTGCGGTCGGCCTGCGGATGCACATGGGTCGAGGCCGTGCGCAGCGGGTTGATGCGGCAGCCGATGAGGAAGAGCTCGCCGTCCTTGATGACCACGTAGCCGTCGGTCAGCTGCACCTGGCCGGCGCGGATGGCCTTGACCTCCCAGCCCTCCAGCACCACCCCGGTCTCGTGAGACTCCTCGATCAGGTAGTTGAAGCGGGCTTTCTTGTTCTCGGCGATCTTGTTGCTTGCAGCGGCCATCGTGACGGGCCCCGGCAGGGGGCTCCCTAGAATCGGCCATTCTATGAAGCATGTCCGCAAGTCCGTCCTGCTTTGGTACTCGGCGCACGAGATGTATGCGCTGGTCACCGATGTCGAGGCCTACCCGCGCTTCCTGCCCTGGTGCGAGCGCGCCGAGACCCTCGCCCGCCACGAGGACGGCGTGACCGCCCGCCTGCACCTGAACTACCACGGCGTGCGGCATGCCTTCAGCACCCGCAACACCCACGAGCCCGACCGCAGCCTGACCATGGCCCTGGTCGACGGACCTTTCTCGGTGCTGGAGGGCCGCTGGGACTTCACGCCGCTGGGCACGCCGGCGGCGGCTGACGACCACGCCATCGCCCCGCCGCCCAGCGCCTGCCGCATCACCTTCGAGCTGCGCTACGCCTTCAGCAGCAAGGCGCTGGAGCTGGTGGTCAGCCCGGTCTTCGACCGCATCGCCGCGACCTTCGTCGAAGCCTTCGTGCAGCGGGCCGAGCAGGTGCATGGCCCCCGCTGAAGCCGGAGCCCTGGCGGTCGAGCTGGTCTGGAGCCCCCAGGCCGGCGAGACGCGCCGCCTGCCGCTGCAGCTGCCACCCGGCAGCACGGTGCGGCAGGCCCTGCAGGCCGCCCGGGCGCTGGCGGCCGACCTGCCCGGCGACCCTTCGGCCCTCGGCGTCTGGGGCAAGGCCTGCGGGCTGGACCAGGCGCTGCGGGCCGGCGACCGACTGGAGCTCTACCGCCCGCTGCGCGTCGATCCCAAGGAAGCCCGCCGCCAGCGCTACCGCGCCCAGGGCCCGCGGCGCCGCGGCTGAGGCCGGGGCCCGCCAGGGTCCCGTCGGGGGGGCGGCCGGACTTTCTATAATCTTTTTTTGGGTCCGGAGTTTCCCCATGCGCCTACTCGGCAAAGCGCTCACCTTCGACGACGTGTTGCTGGTGCCCGCCTTCTCGCAGGTCCTGCCGCGCGACGCCTCGCTCGCGACCAAGCTGACCCGCAACATCGCGCTGAACCTGCCGCTGGTTTCCGCGGCGATGGACACGGTGACCGAAGCCCGCCTGGCGATCGCCATCGCCCAGGAAGGCGGCATCGGCATCGTGCACAAGAACCTCAGCCCCAAGCAGCAGGCGGCCGAGGTGCTGCGCGTCAAGCGCTACGAATCCGGCCTGCTGCGCGACCCCATCACCATCGCCCCTGGCGTGCGCGTGCGCGACGTGATCGAGCTGTCGCGCCAGCACGGCATCTCGGGCTTTCCGGTGGTCGAGGACGGCCGCGTCGTCGGCATCGTGACCGGCCGGGACCTGCGCTTCGAGACCCGCCTCGACGCGCCAGTGCGCGAGATCATGACCCCGCGCGAGCGCCTGATCACCGTCAAGGAAGGCGCCTCGCTGGCCGAGGCCAAGGCCCTCATGCACCAGCACAAGCTGGAGCGGGTGCTGGTGCTCAACGAGGCCTCCGAGCTGCGCGGCCTGTTCACGGTGAAGGACATCACCAAGCAGACCAGCTTCCCCAACGCCGCGCGCGACGCCCAGGGCAAGCTGCGCGTGGGTGCGGCGGTCGGCGTGGGCGACGGCACCGAGGAGCGCGTCGAGCTGCTGGTCAAGGCCGGCGTCGACGCCATCGTGGTCGACACCGCCCACGGCCACAGCAAGGGCGTCATCGAGCGCGTGCGCTGGGTGAAGCAGAACTTCCCGCAGGTCGACGT
>CAYSQO010000105.1:0-3721 GCA_964433315.1 uncultured Rubrivivax sp. | reverse complement strand
CCAGCGCCGAGCAGCGCTTCCCGGGCCGCGGCGAGGCCCTGGCCCGGCTGTGGCGCGACAAGCAGCTCGAGTACAGCCGCCTGGTCAGCATGGCCGACCCGGGCGGGCGCTTCTACCAGCCCTTCTGGGACCTGACGCGCGCCAGCCTGCGCCACGCCGCCCAGACCCTGGGCCTGGCGCTCGACGAGGCTGCCGAGGAGCGGCTGATGAACGAGTACCGCCACCTCAGCGCCTACCCCGAGAACCGCCGCGTGCTGCAGCAGCTGCGGGCCCTGGGCCTGCCGGCGGGCATCCTGTCCAACGGCGACCCGGCGATGATCGCCGTGGCCGTCAAGAGCGCCGGCATCGCCGACCTGATCGATCCGCTGATCAGCGTCGGCCCGCTGCGCTGCTACAAACCGGATCCGCGCGTCTACCAGCACGGGCTGGAGGTGCTGCGCCAGACCCGCCCCGAACTTCAGGCACGCCAGGTGCTGTTCGTGTCGAGCAATGGCTGGGACGCGCTGGGCGCGACCTGGTTCGGCTTCACGAGCTTCTGGCTGAACCGCGCCGGCCTGCCGCGCGAGACCCTGGACCCGCCGCCGACCCACGAGGGCCGGCGGCTCGACGACCTGCTGTCGCTGCTCGGTGACCCCGGCGGCGCGGCCGACGCCTGAGCTTCCCGCCACCGCAGAACCCCGGCCCCAGCGTCCCCTCCGCCTGCCGTGCACCCCGGTGCCGGCCCCTTGTTTCCTCCGCCCGCGCCGCCGCGCGCCCCGACCCCCAGGAGCCCTCCCATGAGCCTCACCCTGCCCCAAGGCATGCAGATCACCGGCGCGATCGAGCCCGGCTTCGACAGCATCCTCACCCTGCCCGCGCTGGAACTGGTGGCCAAGCTGCACCGTGCCTTCGAAGGGCGCCGCCAGCAGCTGCTGGCCGCCCGCGTCGAGCGCGCCAAGCGCCTGGACGCCGGCGAGCGCCCGGACTTCCTGGCCGAGACGAAGTCGGTGCGCGAAGGCAACTGGACCATCGCCCCGCTGCCCAAGGCGCTGGAGTGCCGCCGCGTCGAAATCACCGGCCCGGTCGACGCCAAGATGGTCATCAACGCCTTCAACTCGGGCGCCGACAGCTACATGACCGACTTCGAGGACAGCAACTCCCCGAAGTGGCACAACCAGATCCAGGGCCAGATCAACCTCTTCAAGGCCATCCGCCGCACCCTGACCCTGGGCCAGGCCGGCAAGACCTACAAGCTCAACGACAAGATCGCCACCCTGCAGGTGCGCCCGCGCGGCTGGCACCTCGACGAGAAGCACGTGACCGTGGACGGCCAGCGCGTCTCGGGCGGCATCTTCGACTTCGCGCTCTTCCTGTTCCACAACGCCAAGGAACAGATCGCCCGCGGCGCCGGCCCCTTCTTCTACCTGCCGAAGATGGAAAGCCATCTGGAGGCCCGCCTCTGGAACGACATCTTCGTGATGGCGCAGAACGAGATCGGCCTGCCGCAGGGCACGATCAAGGCGACCGTGCTGATCGAGACCATCCTCGCCGCCTTCGAGATGGACGAGATCCTCTATGAGCTGCGCGAGCACAGCGCGGGCCTGAACGCCGGCCGCTGGGACTACATCTTCAGCTGCATCAAGAAGTTCAAGAACGACCGCGACTTCTGCCTGGCCGACCGCAAGCAGGTCACCATGACCTCGCCCTTCATGCGCGCCTACGCCCTGCTGCTGCTGAAGACCTGCCACAAGCGCGGCGCCCCCGCCATCGGCGGCATGAGCGCGCTGATCCCGATCAAGAACGATCCGGAGAAGAACGCCGTCGCCATGGCCGGCATCATCAAGGACAAGCGCCGCGACGCGAACGACGGCTACGACGGCGGCTGGGTCGCGCACCCGGGCCTGGTCGACGTGGCGATGAAGGAGTTCGTCGACGTGCTGGGCGACAAGCCCAACCAGATCAGCCGCCAGAAGAAGTACACGCACATCGAAGCCGAGCACCTGCTGGAGTTCAAGCCCGAAGGCCCGATCACCGAGGCCGGCCTGCGCATGAACATCAACGTCGGCATCTACTACCTGGCCGCCTGGCTGGCCGGCAACGGCTGCGTGCCGATCTACAACCTGATGGAAGACGCGGCGACCGCCGAGATCTCGCGCTCGCAGGTCTGGCAGTGGATCCGCTCGCCCAAGGGCGTGCTGGAGGACGGCCGCAAGGTCACCGAGCCGATGGTCCGCGCCATGGTGGCCGAGGAGCTGCAGGGCATCAAGGACGCCGGCTACGAGGGCACCACCGTCGACCGCGCCGCCGAGATCTTCGAACAGATGAGCACCAGCGAGGACTTCACCGAGTTCCTTACGCTGCCGCTGTACGAGGAAGGCAGCTTCTGATCCCCGGGGGACGCGGGCCGCACGGCCCGCATCCCCGGCCCGCGCCAAGCCAAAAGGGCACCCTCGGGTGCCCTTTTTCTTGGGGCGGCCGGCGCCTCAGCGCGCGGCCAGGCCGTCGAAGCAGCTGCTCAGCACCCAGTCGATGATCTGCTCCGGGCTGGCGCTGCCGGCCTGGCGCAGCACGGCGAGCACCGGATCGCAGGCGCGCGCGTAGACGGTGTAGAGCACCACCTCGGGCGGCAGCTGGGGATTGAGCACGCCGGCGGCCTGCGCGGCCTCGACCCAGGCGCCGATGCGGTCGCTGAGATCGAAGAGCCGGTCCATGTAGTCGCTGCGGCCGGTCAGCTCGGCCCGCAGGCTGGAGTTCTGGGCCGGCAGGCTGGGCATCTCGCCGGCCAGCTGCACTTCCATGCTCCAGCGGGCCACGGCCTTGAGCTGGTCGAGCGGGGGCGGGGGCGGGTCCAGGGCCTCGCGCGCGGCGACGAAGGCCAGGGCGCGGTCCATCAGACGCACCATGGCCGCCGCCGCCAGCGATTCCTTCGAGCTGAAGTGCTTGTAGAGGCTGGCCTTGGCGATGCCGACCTGGGCCGCCACTTCGTCGACCGTCATCAGGTCGAAGCCCTTCTCGGCAAGCAGACGGTTGGCGGCCTCGACGATGGCCTGTTCGCGGGCCACGAGCACGCGTTCGCGAAAGCTGGGTTTGTCCATGACGCAAGTTTAGGACGGTGCGTCGCAACGGCAGACGCGCCGTCTTTGTCATGAACAGCAGGTCGCGCGCGCTCAGGCGCGGAGGCGATCCGGCCGGCCCCGCCCGCTGCAGGCCTCGGGCGCGGCGGCCAGGCGGAGTTCCAGGCCCAGGCAGCTGCCCAGGTCCGCGGGATCCGGCGCCGTCGCGCGACGGCGGGCCCGGCCGCGCGGCCAGATCCAGCGCCGCCACCAGGCCAGACGCGGCGGGTCGAGAGAGATCGCAGGGCAGGAGGCGGGGCGCATGGCCGCAGTGTGCGGAGCCCGGGCCGGCGGCAGTCCCTCGTGAAGCGGGGCCCGGAGAGGGCAAATCACCGGCTGCACCGCAGGCCGGAACGCCGCGGCCCGCCCTCCCGGAGGCGCCGCGGCACGGCGTGGGCCCGCCCCGCCCGGGGCGGCGCCCGCGACGCATTTCTCTAGATACCCCCTTTAGAGGGTAAACGCCCCCTTGCGCGGTGCTTCAAACAATCGCCGCGTGCTGTCACACGTCGGCGTCGCCCACGCGCCGAACCTCGAATCGGGCAGTCTGTTCCGCCACCCCCGGCCCAGCCGTCGCAGTACGGTCGCTCACGCCACGCCGGGGCCGTCGACGGACGCGGCCAGCCCCACGG
>CAYSQO010000104.1:0-3800 GCA_964433315.1 uncultured Rubrivivax sp. | reverse complement strand
CCATGGAGATCGGCTCCTTGGCGATCTTCATGATCTTGCGGATCTTGTCCTCGGGCATCTCCATCTTCTCGGCCAGCGTCGGCGCGTCCGGCTCGTAGCCGAACTCCTGCAGGTGCTGGCGCGAGATGCGGTTCATCTTGTTGATCGTCTCGATCATGTGAACCGGGATGCGGATGGTGCGCGCCTGGTCGGCGATCGAGCGGGTGATGGCCTGGCGGATCCACCACGTGGCGTAGGTCGAGAACTTGTAGCCGCGGCGGTACTCGAACTTGTCCACCGCCTTCATCAGGCCGATGTTGCCTTCCTGGATGAGGTCGAGGAACTGCAGGCCGCGGTTGGTGTACTTCTTGGCGATGGAGATGACCAGGCGCAGGTTGGCCTCGATCATCTCCTTCTTGGCGTCGCGGCTGGCCTTCTCGCCCTGGTTCATCTTCATGTTGATGAGCTTCAGGTCGTCGATCGGCACCACGGCGCGCGACTGGATGTCGGCCAGCTTCTGCTGCAGGTCCTGGATGGGCGGCAGGTTGCGGCCCATCACCGCGCTGTAGGGCTTGCCCGCCGCGGCCTCCTTCTCGGCCCACTGCAGGTTCAGCACATTGGGCGGGAAGCTCTTGATGAAGTGCTCCTGCGGCATGCCGCACTTGTCGACCACGATCTTGCGGATCTCGCGCTCGTAGCGGCGGATGTCGTCGACCTGCGAGCGCAGGATGGCGCACAGCTTCTCGATCGTCTTGACCGTGAAGCGGATGCTCATGATCACGCCGCTGACGGCGTACTGGGCCTTGTTGTAGGCCTGGGCCTTGTAGCCGTCCTTCTCGTAGGCCTTGCGCATGCGCTCGAAGTTCTCGCGCAGCTCGTCGAGCTTGACGAGCGCGGCGGTCTTGAGCTCCTCGAGCTTCTTGGTCAGGGCCTTGCTGCCGCCGGCGCCGTCGTCGTCCTCGGACTCGTCGAATTCGTCGAAGTCTTCCTCGGCCACGTAGTCGTCGGCCTCGTCATCGGACACGAAGCCATCGACGACTTCGGAGATCTGCATCTCGCCGGCGCGGATCTTGTCGGCCAGCTCCAGGATCGCGGCAATGGTGGCCGGCGATTCGCTGATGGCCAGCATCATGGCCTGCAGGCCGCCTTCGATGCGCTTGGCGATCTCGATCTCGCCCTCGCGGGTCAGCAGCTCGACGGTGCCCATCTCGCGCATGTACATGCGCACCGGGTCGGTCGTGCGGCCGAACTCGCTGTCGACGGTGGACAGGGCGGCTTCGGCCTCTTCCTCGGCCTCTTCCTCGGTCGAGGTGGAGGTGTTGCCGCCGGCGATCAGCAGGGTGGCCGCATCGGGGGCCTGCTCGTAGACCGCGATGCCCATGTCGTTGAGCATGGAGACGATGGCCTCCAGGATCTCGTCGGCGATGAGCTTCTCGGGCAGGTGGTCGTTGATCTCCTGATGGGTCAGGTAGCCCCGGGTCTTGCCCATCTTGATGAGGGTCTTCAGCTCCTGGCGGCGCTTGTTGACTTCCTCATCGGTCAGCAGGGTCTCGTCCAGGCCGAACTCGCGCATCAGCGCGCGTTCCTTGGCCCGGCTGACCTTCATCCGCAGGGGCTTGGCCTTGGGGGTGTCGGCCTCGATCTCGGCGACGGGGCTCTCCGCACCGCTCTCGGTCTCGGCTTCCCCCTCGACCTCGGCCTCGATCTCGGCTTCCAGGTCGCTGAAGTCCTCCTCCTCGGCCGCAGCCTTGGCCGGCTCGGCCTTGGCCGCCTTGCCCTTGGCGGCCTTGGCCGGCTTGTCGGCCTTGGCTGCCGCGGTCTTGCGGGCCGGGCGGGCGGGCGCGTCCTCGTCCAGGTTCAGGGTCTCGTCGGCCACGGCCTTGGCGCTGGTCTTGGCCTTGCCGGCGGCACGGGCCGGGGCCGTCTTGGCGGCGTCTTCGGCGGGCAGCGGGGCAGCCGAAGCCTTGGCCGTCTTGGCGGGCGCGCTCTTCTTCGCGGTCATGCGGATCCTCGGGGTCAATCTCAGATGGGGGAGGGGCGGGCCAGGCCGGGCGGCCAGCGCGCGTTGGCCTCCTCGATGGGGGGCCTGCCCAGGGGCGGAAGGTCCCTCGCGCGCCGCAGCGCCGGGCCGTCCGCGGCGGCAAGCTCGCGTGAACCGTTGGGTGCAGAAAGGCGGTGCCGGTGGCCCAAGGTGCTGCCCGTTTCGCGGGGGGCCGGTGGTCGCGCGGTCTGCGGTCACTCTTGCCGCATGCGTAAGCTGCGGATTGTACCTTCAGCCCTCCGGCCGACAGGCTGCGCCGGGCTCAGGCCAGAGGGCGCGCCAGGCCCTGTTCCAGGCTGCGGCGGCGGGCGTGGATCTCGCGCCAGCGCTGCAGCGCTGCCGGATCCTGGGCCGCCGCGGCGATGGTCTCGCTTTCCTCGCGCTTGAGCTGCTCCACCCACAGGCGGTCGACCAGGCGGCGCAGGTTCTGCGGCGATTCGGTGGCTGCCGGCGCCTCGCCGCCCGGGTCGGGCGTCAGATCGGCCAGGCCCTCGGGCACCAGGCGCAGGGCGGCCCGGGCGAAGGCCGGCGCCTGGCCGTCGTCGTCAGGGGGCAGGCCCTGCAGCACCGCGCGCAGCGCCGGCCAGGGCTGAGGGCCGTGCTCGGCCAGCTCGCGTTCCAGCCAGGCGATCAGGGGGCCGAGCGGGGCCGGTAGGCCGTGCAGCAGCTCGTGGTCCTCGGGGCCGAGGTGGTCCCAGCCGGAGGGGTCGAGCAGCAGCAGGCGCAGCACGTGGTCGGCCGGACCCGGCGGGGCGCGGCGCGGGCCGCGCGGGGCCTCGGCCTCGCGCTCCCGCCCGCGCCGCGGCTCGCCCCAGCGGCCCTCGCCGTCCCGTTTGCCGCGCCAGCTGCCGCGGGTCGGGGCGGCTTCGCCGTCCGGGTCGGCCGGCGGGGCGGCTTCCGTCCGGCCCCGGCCGCGGCTGGCCGGGCTGGACCAGAGCTGCAGCAGGTCCTCGGCTTCCAGCCGGCCGAGCGCGGCCAGCTCGCCGAGCAGGCCGCGCTTGAGCGCTCCGTCGGGCAGGGCGGCCCACATCGGCCGGGCCTGGGCCAGGGCGCGCGCCCGGCCTTCGGCACTGCCCAGGTCGCAGCCTTCGCCGGCCTGCTCGATCAGCTGGCGCGACAGCGGCACGGCCTGTTCGACCAGGCGCTGGAAGGCCTCGGCACCGTGCTCGCGCACATAGCTGTCGGGGTCGTGCTCGGGCGGCAGGAAGAGGAAGCGCACGCTGCGCGTGTCGCTGGCGTGGGGCAGGGCGGCCTCCAGCGCGCGGCCGGCGGCGCGGCGGCCGGCGGCGTCGCCGTCGAAGCTGAAGACCACCTGCTCGGTGAAGCGGAAGAGCTTCTGCACATGCTCGGCCGTGCAGGCGGTGCCGAGCGTGGCCACCGCGTTCTCGATGCCGAGCTGCGCCAGGGCCACCACGTCCATGTAGCCCTCGACCACCAGCACGTGGCCGACGCGCCGCAGGGCGGCGCGGGCCTCGAACAGGCCGTAGAGCTCGCGGCCCTTGTGGAAGACCGGCGTCTCCGGCGAGTTGAGGTACTTGGGCTCGCCGCCATCCAGCACCCGGCCGCCGAAGCCGATGACCTCGCCGGTCACGTTGCGGATCGGGAACATGACGCGGTCGCGGAAGCGGTCGTAGCGCCGCGCCTCGGCCGCGTCGGCGCCGTCCTCATCCTTCAGGATGACCAGGCCCGAGTCGGCCAGCAGCGGGTCGTCGTAGCGCGGGAAGACGCTGGCCAGGCCGCGCCAGCCCTCGGGCGCATAGCCCAGGCCGAAGCGCGCCGC
>CAYSQO010000103.1:0-4011 GCA_964433315.1 uncultured Rubrivivax sp. | reverse complement strand
GCTGCCGGTGTCCTGTGCGATCACCAGCCGCTCCAGCGGCCGTGCCGGCGGTGGCACGGGCTGCCAGGCCTGCGGTTCGGTCGTCGCGATCCAGACCGGCGTGCCGTAGGGCACCGAGCCCTTGTCCACCGCGATCGAGCGGCCCGGCGTCAAGGGCACCCCTTGGGCCCCGAGCGGGCCGCGCAGGGGATCGGCCAGGGGCTCCTCGCGGAAGAAGACCACCCGTGGATTGGCCGCCAGCAGCTCGGGCACGCGTTGCGGGTTGGCCCGGGCCCAGGCCCGGATCGCGGGCCAGGAGGCCTGCTCCATCGTGAAGGCGCCGCGCTCGACCAGCCACTTCCCGACCGAGCCGTAGGGGTGGTCGTTGTGGCCGGCGTAGGCCAGGCGCACCGTGGTCGGCCGGCCCTCGGCATCGGGCCGGTCCAGCAGCTGCACCCGGCCCGAGCCCTGGATCTGGATGAGCAGCAGGTCCATCGGGTCGGCCAGCCAGGCGATTTCCCGGCCGGCCAGGGCGGCCCGCGCGGCCGGCAGGCGGCTCATCTCGCTGCGGCTGTACCAGGGCTTGCGCTGGCCGAGATCCGCCGGGGGGCGGTGCAGCGCCACCCCGTGGCTGGCGCTGGGCTGGCGCTGGCCGAGCAGCAGCGGTTCGAAGTAGCCGGTGATCAGGCCCAGGCCGGGGTCGCTGCCGGCCGGGACCTGGCGGGCTTCGATGCGGTAGGGCTGCAGCCAGCCCTGCAGCCAGGCGCGTACCCGCGCCTCGTCGGCCGGACCGCGCACCGGGGGCTCGGCCAGGGCGCTGCGGCAGGCCAGGGCCCAGCCGCGTGCCGGGCGCTCGCAGCTGGCCAGCAGGGCCGGCCAGGCTTCGTGCAGGCGGTCCTGCGACCAGCCGGGCAGGGCGTCCCAGCCGGCGGCACGCCAAGTGGCACGCTCGCGGTCGATCTGCTCCGGCCCGCCGTGCGGCGGGGCCGGGCGCGGGGCCGCCGGTGCGGGGGCGGCCGGCGGCGGCAGCACAGGGGTCGGCGGCGGGGGCGGGGGTGGCAGGTCCCCGTCGAGCGGCACCGCCGCGCAGGCGGCCAGCAGCAGGAGGGCCAGGCCGCTGGCCAGGCGGCCGCGCCGGACCCCGGCGACACTGCGCGGCGCCGCGACCGGTCCCGGCCGTGGGGCGTCAACGACAGGAGGTGAATGGCTCATGGGGCTCTTGCTGCTCGAAGCGCTGGGTGCGCTGCTGGTGCTCGTGCTGATCGTCTGGTGGACGATGTTCTCCGCCCCCGCCGCCCCCCGCCGCCTGAGGCCGGCCGGGCGGCTCACGCCGAGGGCGGCGGCGCTTCGCGCGGCGGCCACAGGAAGCTCATCGGGGCCCGGCGCAGCCGCAGGCGCAGGGCGGCCCACAAGGCGGCGCGTTCGCGCACGCGCAGGCCGCGCGAGCGCAGGGCCACGCGGAAGGCGAAGGCGAAGCTCACGCCCACATTCAGCAGCCCGGTCAGCGGAATGGCCGCCACGCACCACCAGAAGGCCGGTTGCTGCAGTGCCGCTGTCCCGAAGGTGCCCAGCGCCGCGGCGATCTGCCCGGTCGACAGGGTGACGTGCCGCACCTCGATGGGCAGGCCGAAGAACAGCGCCAGCGCCGGCACCAGCCCCAGCATCAGGCCCAGCGACACGTTGGCGGCCAGGCCGGAGATGTTGGCCCGCCACCAGGCCGCCCAGCGGCCGGCCCGTCCGGGGCCGAGCCAGCGCAGTGCGCGCGGATGCCAGCGGATCGCGCTGTCCAGTCGATGCAGCACGAACCAGTTCTCCGCCCAGCCGGCGACCAGGCTGGAGGCGAACAGCAGCACGCCGGTGAAGGCGGCGTAGGCCAGGGTCGGGCCGAGCAGGGTCAGGCTCTTCAGCACGTACTGCGCCTCGTGCGCCGGCACCAGGGGCTGGCCGCCCAGCCAGCTGCCGAGCGCCTGCACCCCCAGCACCAGCGGCGCGACCATGGCCAGGTTGCCGACGATGCCGGCGACCTGCGAGCGGATCAGGTGCGCAACCTCGTCGACGACCCGCTCGGGCCCGTCGGGCCGCGCCAGCTCGCCCATGCGTGCGGCCAGGGCCGGGGCGGTCATGGCCGGCTGCTTGGTCGCCACCGTCCAGTGCGCCAGGTGCACGATGACGAAGCTGATCGCGTAGTTCATGCCGGCCCAGAAGCCGCCCCAGAAGGCCGACAGGCCCAGGGCGACGATCCAGAACTTGGCGAAGGTGGTGCCCGCGATCACGGCGCCGCCGCCCAGGGCCTTGCGCAGCATGGCGCGCCACTCGGCCCGGTCGCGGGTGATGTAGTGCTCGCCGGTCTCGGCGCTGCGCTCGGCGATGCGCCGGGCCAGCATGGAGTACTGGCGCGAGAACAGCGCCCGCACGCTGCGACGCTCGCCGGCCGCTTCGATCAGGCCGCGCAGCAGCAGCGCCCAGGCGCGTCGCCGCCCGGCCGAGCCCGAGGGCTCCAGCACCGTGGCCAGCAGGGCCTCGATGCGGCGGGTGCGGGCGGCGAGCTGGTCCATCTCGAACAGCAGGTCCACCGAGATGCCCTGGTCCTCGATGCCCTGGCGCACGCTGGCCGCGGCCCGGCTGGCGGCGTCCAGCAGGCCGCGCAGGTACTGGGCTTCCAGCAGGGCGGCGGGGCCATCGCCGGCCTGCACCGCCTCGCGCAGGCGCTCGCTGCTGCGGGGCAGGACGTCGAAGGGGCGCTCGGTCAGGGCGCGCGGGTCCATGCGCTGCCGGACAGGGCCCAGCAGCCCGGCGGCGGCCACCTGCAGCGCCAGGATGACGATGGCGTCGAGCGCCATCGACTGCCAGGCCCCGGCCGGGGCCGTCTCGACGGCCTCGGTGCCGGCCGGCGCGCCCGCGAGCAGGCGCTCGACCCGGGCCAGCAGGCCGTCGTCCAGGGCGTCGATCCAGGACGCGTCCTCGGGCTCGCTGAACAGCAGCGGGAAGAGGGCGGCCAGATCGGCCGTGTCCGGCGTGCCGGGCAGCAGGCGCAGCTGCAGGCGCTCGCCGAGCTCGCCGCTCACGCTGCGCTGCCGGGCGAAGCCGAAGTCGGCCAGCAGGCCCAGGCCGTCGATCTCGGCCCAGCAGGCCTGGATCAGCGCCTGCACCCGCGCCCGGTGCTCGGGGTGCCGGTCCAGCACGTTCAGCAGGTGGCGCAGGCGCAGCAGCTGCCGCGGGGTCGCCGCGGGGCGCGGGTCGGCCTCGGTGCCCGGCTCGGGCGCGGGGACGGCGCTGCGGTGGCGCAGCCACTCCATCAGTCGCACCAGCCAGAGGTGGCGCTCGGCCTGCGGGGCCTGCGGGTCGGCGGCGTTCAGCAGGGCGCTGAGATCCCAGCCCGCACGCTGCGCCCGGCGCTCGGCCCAGGCCGTCCAGGGTCCGCGCATCGCGCTCAGTGCAGCACGCTGGCGAAGGCCAGCTCGAAGGCGGGCACCTCCACCTCGAAGGCCTCGGCCTCGACCGACACGAAGAGGTAGCGCCCCTTCATGCGACCCTGCGGGTGGCCGAGCTGCACCCAGCTCGTGTACTCGTGCGACTCGCCCGGCCCGAGCAGCGGCTGCTGGCCGACGACGCCCAGGCCGTGCACCTCCTGGGTCGGCTCGCCGCCCTCCTCGATGAACCAGTGCCGCCCGACGAGCTGGGCGGCGAGCGTCCCGCGGTTCTCGATGCTGACCGTGTAGGCGTAGGCGTAGCGCGACTGCGCGGGGTCCGATTGCTCGGGCAGGAAGCGGGTCTGCACCGAGCAGACCAGGCGTGCGGTCGTCATCCATCGATTCTAGGGAGCGTCCCTAGAATCCCCGCTGCAAAACCCGACCCCAGCCGCCGGTAGGCGCCCCGCCCATGAGCCTTCCCCGCTTCCGCATCGCCCCCAGCCTGCTGTCCGCCGACTTCGCGCGGCTCGGCGAGGAGACCCGCGCCGTCATCGACGCCGGGGCCGACTGGATCCACTTCGACGTGATGGACAACCATTACGTCCCCAACCTGACCTTCGGC
>CAYSQO010000102.1:0-4176 GCA_964433315.1 uncultured Rubrivivax sp. | reverse complement strand
CTGCCCCCGGCCGTGCTCGCCCGCGCCTTCGAGCCCTTCGTCACGACCAAGGGACCGGACCGCGGCACCGGGCTCGGCCTGTCCATCTGCTACGGGCTGGTGCGGGCGATGGGCGGCCGGATCGCGGTGACGAATGGCGAGGAGGGCGCGGTGTTCAGCCTGGTGCTGCCAGCCGCGCCGGCCAAGCCCGGCGGGTGACCGCCGGGAGGGGGCGCCCCGCCCCCTTCCCGACGCGGGCTCGGATCAGCGCTGGCGCCCGGAGGGCGGGGGCGGCGCAGCTGCTGCCGCCGGCGGCGCCACCTGCTGCAGCTGGATCACATGGGCCGGGCCGAAGCAGCTGACCGAGCCGATGGCGTTCGGCCCATACACCAGGAACTGCCCTTGCGCGGCCACCGCGGCGCTCATCGGCAGGTAGATGAAGCAGGTGCTGCCATCCACCGGGTCACGCAGGCGCTGCACCACGGTGTCACGCAGCGGGCCGCGGAACACCCGCTCCACCACCATCGCAGGCAGCTCCTGCCATTGCGAGGAAGGCGCCTGGGCGGGCGGCTGGGCGCCTCCCGCCGCGGGCGCCGGTGGCGCGGCCGCACCGCCTGCCCCCTGCGCCAGTGCGGCCCACGGGGCAGACAGAACCAGCCCCGCCGCCATGATCGCGAGCAGGCCTGCGGCTGCCGGCCGGCCGCGTTGCGGCAATATTCTCGTCATCGCGCGATCTCCCTGCGCAGCGAGGCGGCGGGTGCCACCCGTGCCTGTCCTATCGGGCGCCCCATGAGGGCCTCCACATCACTCCGGTTCGCAACCAGCCAGCGCACGGGCCGCCCGAGCGGCCCCACCTCGCGCAGCAGCGCCAGCGCCGGGGCGCCGGCCTCGGGCGCCACCACGTCGTCCGCCGCCATCGGCTCCACCACCACGCCGCGCAGCCAGAAACCCTCCGCGGGGACGAGCGTGGCCGTGGGCACGCCGCCGCGCACCACCACCCGCTCCGGCCAGGCCGCGAAGCCCTCAGCTGAAACGAAGAAGCGCGGCGAGGCCGGCATGAACTGCGCCCCGACCAGGACGGCACCGGCAAGGCCGAGCCGCACCCAGCGGGCCGCGCCCCACGGGGCGCGCAGGCCTCCGCGCAACCCGGCCGCCACCAGAAGGAAGGCACCCAGCAGCACGCCCCCCTGCGCGACCCAGAGCGGATCACCCAGCCGGGCGAGCCGCAGCGCCAGTTCCGAACGATAGCTGGCGCCGCCATCCAGCGCGGCGAGCAGCAGCGCGCCGCCCTGGAACACGCCCACCCCGGCAACCGCCAGCAGCGGCAGCCAGGCGCGGCGCATCCCGCGCTCCATGGTCTCCCGGAGGCCCGCCCAGCCGGCGGCCCACGAAGACGCGCGCACGGCGGAAGGGGTGGCCTCGGGCAGCGCTGCCACCTCGGCCGGGGGGGAAGCCGCCGCCTCGACAGCGGGCGCGGCGGCGGAGACCGCGGCCTGCCTGGGCGGGGCCGCGGTCGGCAGCCGCGCGCGCGCAGCGACAGACACACTGACGGGGAAGAGGCCTGGGCTCGCCACACCCGGAACGGGGGCCTCGACGGTCGGCGGGGCCGCAGCCGGGGCCGGGGCCGGGGCCGCGACCGGGGCTGGGGCCTGTGGCGCGGGGACCGCCGGGGCCGGCGGCGCGGCAGGCCGCGCGGCATAAGCGCCCCAGGCCCGCAGCACCGCCATGGCGTCCGTGCCGTCCTGCACGGTGCCCACGGGCATGTCCAGCGCCAGCACCGCCCGACAGGCCGCCAGGACCTGGTCCGCCTGGGCCAGTTCGCTCAGCTGGGGCAGGGCCTGCACCAGGCCGCGCACCGCAAGTTCCTCCGCGCGCGCCTCGAGATTCGCCGTGCCCTGCAGCGCGCCATCGGCGAGCAGGGTCAGGGCCAGGGAGCGCAGGGCCATGGCGCGCCGCTGCGTCCACCACTGCGCCACCTCATCCGGCGTTGTCACCGGACCGGGTGGCAGGAGGGAGGGCACGCCGCCCGCGAAGGCCAGGAAGAAGGTCTCCAGCTCGCGCACCTCGAAGGAGGGCAACGCCACCACGCGCTCGCGGGCCAGCCACTGGCCGGCCAATGCGACGTCCACCGCCCGGTGCACGCCCTCGGCCCGGCGCCAGCTGCCGATCTGTGCGGCGGCGTGGCCGCCCACATCAGGGGCACCGCCGCGCGCCGCGGCCAGGAAACGCGCACGCGCCTCGCCGGGCTCCGACACCATGCCGGCCTGCAGGATGGCCCTGGCACCCACGCTCTCCTCGAACACGAGCAGCGCTTCGAGCCAGCCGAGCAGCGCCTGCACCGTGCAGCGCTGGCCCGGCAGGGGCGGCACGCCCGGCACGGGAATCTCGCGGCGAGCGCGCGCGGAGGCCGCCACCTTGAGCAGGCCCGGCAGGTTTCGGGTGTCGCCCGGAAGGGCCTCGCCGGGCAGCAGCTGGCGCGCCTCCAGCCCCTCGCGCAGTTCGGTGGTCAGGGTGTCCAGCTGGCGCAGGAGCGTGAGTTCCGGCAGGTAGGTCTGCGGGGCCTCGGCCATGGCGGAGGCCAGCGCCTCCAGCTCATACTCGTCGCGCGGGCCGCCCGCGGCCGCGCCGCGCTGGATGGCCGACGCCACCAGCGCCGCGCGCCAGCGCTCCGCCCAGCCCAGGAGCGTCACGGGCGTCAGCGGAAGGGCGGCGGGGGGCGCGTTGGGCGGCGGGGCCAGCGCCGCCGCAACGCCGCTGTCGGCGAAACTTGCCTGAATGCGCGCATCATCTTCGGGCAGCAGGCGGTCGCCGCCATAGGCCCAGACTTCGCGCAGGCCCATGTAGGCGCGCAGCCGGCGATCGAGGTCGGGGATCGCGACGATGCGGTCCGCCTCCTCGCGGCTCAGGGCCGCCACGTCGCGGTCCGACTCGCCCAGCAGGCGCCGCAATGCCGAGAGATTCACCGGCCCGGCTGCATCCGTATTCATGCCGGGCCTCCCGCCATCGGGCCTTCGGGTGCATCGGGGAAGATCGGGTCGAGCATCGCCATGGCATCGGCCAGGAAGGCACGCAGCCGGCGCACGGAACGGCGGGACTCGCTCATGCCGTAGTCCTCCGCGATCCAGTGCTCATGGCCCTGCATGGCGGCGGTCGCGAGGCGCATGTTGGCGTCCACCACCGTCTGCAGGGTGGGTGCCGTGCAGCCCGGCAGGCGCATGACGCCCTCGAGCGCGTGCGCGCGCACCATGCTCTGCACCACCGGGCTTTCGTTCTGCACCTGGAAGCGCGGGTTGTACTCATTCACCACCAGCCAGCGGTGCGAGGCGGGCAGTGCCTGCTGCACATAGGCGAGGCCGTGGTTCACGCTGTTCAGGCTGAAGCGGTCACCGCCGGTCACGCCCAGGAACCACATGGCGGCCCCGTCGCCGAAGGGACCTTCCTCGCCCACCTCCGCCAGGTAGCCGGCCAGGGCCTTGGTCAGGTTGGCGCCCAGGTCCACGACCACGGGCAGCTTGGCGCCGATGATGGCGTCGCCCAGCTCCTCCCAGACCTCGTAGAGCAGCGAGGGGTCGCGCTCCAGCTCCTCGGGGCCATGCGCCGCGATGCGCAGGCAGCGCACCCAGTCGGGGCCGAGGACGTTCATCAGCCGCGGCTCCGCCTCGATCTCGATGACCAGCGGCCGCACGCCCTGCGCCTCCATGCGCGTCACCACCGTCTCGGCGACCATGGTCTTGCCGACGCCGCCCCGGTCGGAGCCGACGACGAGCACCTCGCCCGCGGCGAGTTTCATCCGGCGGATGCTCATGGCTTGTCTCCGGTCTGGGCCGCAGGGCGCCGGCCACGGGCCTGCGTGTCGAGCGGCTCGGGCTCGGTCAGCGCGGTGCGCCGCCCGCGCGCCAGGATGGCGTTCAGCGAGGGGCCCGCGGCGGGCGCGGCATCGGCGGCCGGGGCAGGCGCGGCCGCGACCGGCACGGGCAGCTCCGGCTCGAAGCCCGGCTCGTCCATCGGCTCCAGCGGCCGGCGCTCGGCCTGGCCGCGCGGGACCAGGGCCTCGAAGGCCACGACCCGCGCCCAGGCGGCGCGGCAGTATTCCTGGCGCGGCGCACCGCCGCCCAGGTCCTCGAGCCCGAGGCGGCCCAGCGCCGCGGCGAGCGCCTGCCACGAGGCACCCTGCGCCAGGAGCCGGCGCACCTCATC
>CAYSQO010000101.1:0-4235 GCA_964433315.1 uncultured Rubrivivax sp. | reverse complement strand
GGCCGGGTCGCAGACATCGGCCACGCCGGGCCGCTGCAGCGCGGTGGCCGAGACCAGGTAGCCGTCGACCGGCGGGCAGGGCTTGCCCTCGCGGAAGGGCAGGATCGACGGCGCCAGCCGCGTCGCGCGCAGCAGATCGGCCGGCCAGCCGGCGGCCGCGGCCTGCTCGGTCAGCAGGCGGCGCTGGCGCAGGCCCTGGGCATCCAGGCCGGCGCAGGCGTCGCCCATGGCGTTGCAGAGGTTGTTCAGCGCCTCGCGCTCGCCCCAGAAATCGTCGACCCGGTAGCTGCGGCGGGTGCCGTCGGTGTTGACGTTCAGGCGCTCGATGAAGAGCAGGGCCTGGCCATCGGCATGCACCGGCGTGCGGCCGCCGGGGGCGTTGCCATCCTTCTGCTCGAAGGCCAGCGGCATGGCGCAGGCGACCGGCTCGGGCGACCCGGCCAGGCTGCCCGCGGGCAGCAGCGGCAGGGCCAGGACAAGGGCGGCGGCGCGCCGGGACAGAGGGGGCATGGGGCGTCCTGGTTCCGGCCCGGCGGGCCGTCTGTGGCCGGGATTCTGAGGGGCGGCCCGGACCCGGCCGAGCCCCCCGGGCCGGGGCCCGTCGCGGCAGGGGGGCCACCTAGAATCGCGGACTTTTCGCCTGCCCGTCCCCGAAGCGCCATGGACCTCGACGTCGCCGCCCTCACCTTCCGCGTGGTCGCCCTCGGCGGCCTGATCGGCCTGCTGCTGGGCGCCGTCGGCCAGAGC
Source organism: uncultured Rubrivivax sp. (assembly GCA_964433315.1). GTDB lineage: Bacteria > Pseudomonadota > Gammaproteobacteria > Burkholderiales > Burkholderiaceae_C > Aquariibacter. The sequence goes on along the minus strand of CAYSQO010000101.1, from coordinate 3,488 downwards.
TCGCGCTTCTGCACCATGGGCGCGCTGACCGACCTCTACACCTTCGGCGAAGCCAGCCGCATGCGCATGTGGCTGCTGGCCGCCCTGGTGGCGATGGCCGGCACCCAGGGCCTGCTGGCGGCGGGCGTGCTGCAGCTCGATGCCGCCGTCTACCTGCAGCCGCGGCTGAGCTGGCTGAGCCACCTGCTGGGCGGGGTGATCTTCGGCGCCGGCATGGTGCTGGCGTCGGGCTGTGCAACCCGCTCGCTGGTGCGCGCCGGGGCCGGCAGCCTGCGCTCGCTGGTCGTGCTGGGGGTGGTGGCGGTGAGCGCGCAGATGAGCCTGCGCGGCGCTTTCGCCGGCCTGCGCGTCGACGGCCTGGACCGCGTGGCCGTGGAGCTTCCGCAGGCCGACCTGCCCCGCCTGCTGGCCGCCGGCCTGGACCTGCCGGTCGACACGCTGCGCCTGGGCCTGGTGGCGCTGCTGCTGGCCGCCGGCGGGCTGTGGATCCTGCGCGGCCGGGCCCACCTCGGCGCGATGCAGTGGCTGGGCGGCGGGGTCGTCGGCCTGCTGATCGTCGCGGCCTGGCTCGCGACCGGCCTGCTCGGCCACCTGCCCGAACACCCCGAGACCCTGGAAGCCGCCTGGGTCGGCACCGGCAGCCGCCGGCCCGAGGGCCTGAGCTTCGTGGCCCCGCTCGGCGCCACCCTGGCCTACCTGGAGCTGGCCTCGGACCAGAACACCGTGCTGAACTTCGGCATCGCGCTGGTGATCGGCACCCTGCTCGGCAGCGCGGCCAGCGCGCTGCTGCGCCGCGAATTCCGCTGGGAGACCTTCGCGAACGTGAGCGACACCGCGCACCACCTGATCGGGGCGGTGCTGATGGGCTTCGGCGGCGTGCTGGCCGTGGGCTGCACCTTCGGCCAGGGTCTCAGCGGCCTGTCGCTGCTGACGCTGGGCGCCCCGCTGGCGCTGGCCGGCTTCGCGATCGGCTCGTACGCGGCCTGGCGCTACCTGTCGTGGCGGCTGGAGCAGGCCGCCGTGGTCTGCGGCGGCTGAGCCCTGCGGCCGCCGAGCGGCGGCCGCGTCCGGCCCGCCCTCAGACGGCGAGGGCCGCTGTCGCGACCGAAGGCCCCAGCACCCGGGCCGGGATGCCGACCGCGACCGAGCCGGCCGGCACGTCGTCGACGACCACCGCATTGGCGCCGATGCGGCAGTGGTCGCCGAGCACCACGCCGCCCAGCACCTTGGCCCCGGCTCCGACCATCACGTCCGCCCCCAGCACCGGCAGCCCGGGGCGCGGCCCCGTGCCGAGCGTGACCTGCTGGAGCAGGAAGGCGTTCGGGCCAACGTGGGCGCCGGGGTGGATGACGATGCCGTTGGGGTGCAGCATCATCAAGCCGCCCTCGATGCGGCTGTTGAGCGGGATGTCCGCGCCCGTGACGACCGACCAGAAGCGGTGGCGCAGCTCGGCCCAGATCCGGCGCGGGACGCCGAGTCGGCCGGACCGGGCGCGCTGGTAGTCCCGCAGCGCGCGCAGCAGCTGCCGCGAGGGCGCCCAGGCCCAGGGGCGGCAGGCCTCGCGGGACCAGTCGGGCTGCAGGTGGCGACTGCGGTCGCCAGGGTGATCGCTCATGACCGCTCCGGCTCAGCGGTGCTTGAAGGCCGGCTTGCGCTTGGCCAGGAAGGCGGCCATGCCCTCCTTCTGGTCCTCGGTCGCGAACATGGCGTGGAACTGGCGGCGCTCGTAGGCAATGCCTTCGGCCAGCGGGCCCTCGAAGGCGCGGTTCACGCAGTCCTTGACGGCCAGGATGGCCAGCAGGGGCTGGCGGCCGATGGCGTCGGCGGCCTTCTGCGCCTCCTCCAGCAGGCTGGCGGCCGGCACCAGACGTGCGACCAGGCCGGCGCGTTCGGCTTCCTCGGCGCCGATGGTGCGGGCCGTCAGCACCATGTCCATGGCCTTGGCCTTGCCCACGGCGCGCGGCAGGCGCTGCGTGCCGCCGGCGCCGGGGATGATGCCGAGCTTGATCTCGGGCTGGCCGAACTGCGCGGTGTCGGCGGCGAGGATGAGGTCGCACATCATCGCCAGCTCGCAGCCGCCGCCCAGGGCGTGGCCCGCGACCGCAGCGATCACGGGCTTGCGGATGCGGCGGAGGGTTTCCCAGTTGCGGGTGATGAAGTCGCCGCGGGTCGCGTCGGCGTAGCTCAGGCCGGCCATGACGCTGATGTCGGCGCCGGCGGCGAAGGCCTTCTCGCTGCCGGTGATCACGATGCAGCCGATGCCTTCGTCGGCGTCGGCCTGCAGCAGCGCGGCGCCGAGTTCGTCCATCAGCGCGTCATTCAGGGCATTCAGCGCCGCCGGACGGTTCAGGGTGATCCAGGCGGTGGCCAGGGGGGCGCTGCCGCGGCGGTCGAGCAGCAGGTTCTGCGGGGCGGGGTCGAAGCTGGGGTAGACGGCAGGCATGGTGAACGCAGGCAACAGGGGGACCCGGCGCGGCGCGCCCGGGTCGGACCGGCCTCACTTTAGCGGCTGGAACGGCGCGCTCGCCGGCCGGGATGTGACAGGCAGCTCGCGCAAGCGTTCCGACAACTCGAGCTCGAGCCGGTTGCCGCGTCCATCGCTGACCCGCATGCGCACCGGCATCCAGCGCAGCGCGGGCGCGAGCCAGGCTTCGATGGCGTAGGTGCTGGGGTCGCCGCTGCGGCGGGGCCGCAGATGCCATGCAGGAATCGGACCCTCCGGCGTGTCGACCGATTCGAGCGCCACCACGTCGTAGATCCAGCCATCGACCCGGCGCGGCAGGGCCAGCGTGATGTCGACGGCATCGCCGACCGCCAGGGCCTGCGCCTGGCGCGCGAAGCGCCAGGCCAGCTGGATGAACTGGCTGGCCCCGTCCTGCACCTCGGGCGGCACCTCGACCTGGCGGCCGGTGGCCAGGGTCACCCGGCCCGGGGCGAAGTCGACCCGCGCCCGGCGCTCGGGCGCGAAGGCGATGCGGGTGCGCTCCTCGTAGTGCTCGGGCACCAGGCCCTGGCGGGTGATCAGGCCCGCGCTGGTCGTGCGTCGCTGCAGCAGCGGCGCGAAGCCCGGGCCGACGGTCACATCCAGATGGACCTGGTAGCGCTGGCCCTCGCGCAGCCAGCGCACGGCCGCGGTGCCGTGGACCTCGCCGCGCACCTCGCCGCCAAGGCGGTAGCGGATCTCGGTGGAGCCGGGCCAGGCAAAGCCGTCGATCAGCAGCTCGCTGCCGACCAGCTCGCCCTCGGACGCTGCGGCCAGGGCCTCGGGTGCACGGGCGGCGGGCGCAGGCGCGCTGGCGGCCGGCACAGGCGCACTCGCGAACGGCGCAGGCGCGCTGGCCGCAGCGGCCGCCTGGGGCCGCGAGGCCGCCGGCTCGGCCGGCGGGGGAAGGGCCTGGGCGAGCAGGCCCGGCTCGGCCGGGGCCGGGGCCGGGGCGGGCGGCTCCGGCGGCGGGGTTCGCGCAGGGCCGGGCGCAGACGCAGGAGGC
>CAYSQO010000100.1:0-4471 GCA_964433315.1 uncultured Rubrivivax sp. | reverse complement strand
CGAAGCGCCGCCGCGGGGTCCGCGTCCCGACGGTGCAGCCCGTGGCCCGCGGGCCGAAGGCGAGCGTCGCGGCCCCGCGGCCGAGGGCGGGCGACGCCCGGCCGGCGCGGGCGGCCGTCCGCCCCTGCCGCGCCCGGAGCGCGAGGCCCGCGGCCCGCGGTCCGATGCCGACCGGGCCGACCGGGCCGACCGGGCCGAGGCGCTGCCGCGCGATCCGGCCCAGCTCGAACGCGCCAACTTGCTGCGCGCCTACGAGACCAGCACGCTGACCCGCGCCAATTTCTGCGCGCTCAAGCGCCTCGACGAGGCCACGCTGGAGGCCCAGCTCGCCCTGGCCCGCAGCGAGCGCAGCGCGCGCGCCCAGCGCCGCGGCTGAGCGGCCGGACCGCCGCCCGGCCCGCCGGGCGGGGCCAGGCTCCGCACCCCGGCCCCCGGGGCCTTCGGATGGATCTCAGTCCGCCGCCGCGGCCGGCCGGCCCGCGTCCAGGGCCTTGAAGATCCGGCGCTCGTTCAGCTCGTCGAGGTAGGCGGCCACGCCCGCGCCCTCGCGGTCGAGGAAGCGGGCCACCGCATCCGCGAAGGCCGGATGCGCCAGCCAGTGCGCGCTGCGCGTGGCCACCGGCTGCAGGCCGCGGGCCATCTTGTGCTCGCCCTGCGCGCCGCCCTCGAAGCGCTGCCAGCCCTCGGCAATGCACCATTCGATCGGCTGGTGGTAGCAGGCCTCGAAGTGCAGGCAGCGCACCGCCTCGGTCGCGCCCCAGTAGCGGCCGTAGGCCACGCGCTGCCCCGGGTCCAGCGCGATCAGGGCGCTGGCCACGCGGGTGCTGCCGCGCCAGGCCCGCACCATGCGCCAGTGCGCCGGCATGGTGGCGGCCATGCGGGCGAAGAAGTCGCGCGTCAGGTAGGGCAGGCTGTGGTGCTCGGCATAGGTCCGGCTGTAGCAGCGGTAGAAGAAGTCCCAGTCGGCCGCGTCCAGGTCGGGGCCCGCGACCTGGTCGAGCGTGACGCCGGCCTCGGCGACGTAGCGCCGCTCCTGGCCGATCTTGCGGCGGCGGTCGCGGCTGAGGTGGGCCAGGAAGTCGTCGAAGTCGGCATAGGGCCGGGCATCGGCCGGCGCCCCGGGGGCCACGTCGCGGTTGTGCCAGTGGAACTGCAGGCCGTGGCGGATCAGCCAGCCCGCGGCTTCGGCCGTCGCCTGGTCGGCCGGGTCGATGAAGAGCAGGTGGGCCGAGGACTTGCCGCCCTCGCGCGCCCGGTCCGCCAGCGTCTGCAGCAGGGCGGCGCGGGCCCCGGCGCTGCGCGCCAGCAGGCGGCTGCCGGGCACGGGCGTGAAGGGCGGCGCGCTCAGCAGCTTGGGGTAGTAGCGCTGGCCGGCGCGCTCCCAGGCCTCGGCCCAGGCCCAGTCGAAGACGTACTCGCCGCGGCTGTGGCTCTTCTCGTAGAGCACGCAGCCGGCTTCGAGCCGGCCGTCGGCGCGGGCCAGGGTGAGGAAGCAGGGCGTCCAGCCGGTGGCCGGCACCGCGCTGCCGCTGGCGTGCAGGGCGTCGAGGTAGGCGTGCTTCAGGAAGGGGCTGGGCGTGGGGCTGGCGGCCAGCAGCGCGTCCCAGGCGGCGGCGGGCAGGGTGTCGGGCCGGTCGTGCACGCGCAGGGTCAGCGGGCCGGGCACGGCCTCTGCATCGTCCGCCTCGCCGGCCGGCTGCGGGCCCCCGTCCGCGGCCTGCGGCCCCGCCATGGGGCCGGCCGCGGGGGCGGGGCTACCATGCCGGGCTGCCGCCCCCGGGACCTTTCCTGCCTGCGGCGGCCCCTGCATTCCGTCCTTGCGCGCCTCGTTCTCGTCCATGTCCCTGCCTTCGCTCGCCTTCGCGCTGCTGCAATTCAACCCGGTGCTCGGGGATCTGGCCGGCAATGCCCGCCGCCTGGAGGCCGACGCGCGGGCGGCGCATGCGCGCGGCGCGTCGGTGGTGGTGGCGCCGGAGCTGGCCCTGTGCGGCTACCCGCCCGAGGACCTGCTGCTGCGGCCGGCCTTCCTGGCCGCCTGCGCGGCTGCGGTGCAGGCCCTGGCCGCCGCGCTGGCCGATTGCCCGGGGCTCACCCTGATCCTCGGTCATCCGCAGCCGCTTGACCCGGATGGGGCTGTTCGCGGCCGCTCGCTGCAGCGGCAGCCGGCGATCAATGCGGCCTCGGTCCTTGCCGGGGGCGGCGTGCAGGCGGTCTATGCCAAGCGCGAGCTGCCCAACTACCAGGTCTTCGACGAGCGGCGCTACTTCGTGGGTGGCCGCGAGCTGGGCCGGGGCCCGGTGATCGTCGAGGCCGCCGGCCGGCGCCTGGGCCTGCTGATCTGCGAGGACGCCTGGTTCGACGAGCCGGCCGAGGCCGCCCAGGCCGCCGGCGCCGAGGCCCTGCTGGTGCTGAACGCCTCGCCTTACCACCGCGGCAAGGCGGCCGAGCGCGAGGCCCGCATGGCCGAGCGCGCCCGGGCGGTCGGCCTGCCGCTGGCCTATGCCCACGGCGTGGGCGGGCAGGACGAGATGGTCTTCGACGGCGCGTCCTTCGTGCTCGATGCGGCCGGCACCGTCCAGGCCCGGGCGCCGGCCTTCGTCGAGGGCACGCTGCATGCGGCCTTCGACGGCCCGGCTGACGCGCCGCAGCCGCGCGCCCTGGCCTTCGTGCCCGGCGCGGCCGGCGCCGCGCTGGCGCCCGAGGCCGCCGCCGGCCGCGCCACGCGGCCGGGCGAGGAGGCCGAGGTCTGGGCGGCCCTGGTCACCGGCGTGCGCGACTACGTGGGCAAGAACGGCTTTCCGGGGGCGATCCTGGGCCTGTCGGGCGGCATCGATTCGGCCCTGGTGCTGGCGATCGCCGTCGAGGCCCTGGGGGCCGACAAGGTGCGTGCGGTGATGATGCCCTCGCCCTACACGGCCGACATCTCCTGGCTGGACGCGCGCGACATGGCCGAGCGCCTGGGCGTGCAGTACGACGAGATCGCGATCGCCCCGGCCATGGCGCGCTTCCGCGAGGCCCTGGCCTTCGACTTCGCCGGCAAGCCCGAGGACGCGACCGAGGAGAACCTGCAGGCCCGCATCCGCGGCACCCTGCTGATGGCGCTGTCGAACAAGAGCGGCCGCATCGTGCTGACCACCGGCAACAAGAGCGAGATGGCCACCGGCTACTGCACGCTCTATGGCGACATGGCCGGCGGCTTCGCGGTGATCAAGGACGTGGCCAAGACCCTGGTCTGGCGCCTCGCGCGCTGGCGCAATGCCGAGGCCACCGCGCGCGGCGAGGTGCCGCCCATCCCCGAGCGCATCATCACCCGCCCGCCCTCGGCCGAGCTGCGGCCCGACCAGTGCGACCAGGACAGCCTGCCGCCCTACGAGGTGCTCGACGCCATCCTGGCCCGCTACATGGAGGACGACGCCTCCATCGGACAGCTGCTGGCCGAGGGCTTCGCGCCGGCCGATGTCGAGCGCGTCACCCGGCTGATCCAGCTCAATGAGTACAAGCGCCGCCAGGCGCCGATCGGCATCCGCATCACCCACCGCGCCTTCGGCCGCGACTGGCGCTACCCGATCACCTCGAAGTTCCGGGCCTGAGCCGGGCGGCGGATCCCCGCACCGGTGCATGGCAGGCGCCCTGACTACACTCGGCGCCATTCGTTTTCGGACCCTGGAGAGCCCGCCCCATGAAACAGATCACCGCCGTCATCAAGCCCTTCAAGCTCGAAGAGGTGCGCGAGGCGCTGGCCGAGGTCGGCGTGTCCGGCCTGACGGTGACCGAGGTCAAGGGCTTCGGCCGCCAGAAGGGCCACACCGAGCTCTACCGCGGTGCGGAGTACGTGGTCGACTTCCTGCCGAAGGTGAAGGTCGAGGTGGTCGTGCGCGCCGACGATGTCGAGCGCTGCATCGAGTCCATCGTCAAGGCCGCCCGCACCGGCAAGATCGGCGACGGCAAGATCTTCGTCACCGAGGTCGAGCGCGTGGTGCGCATCCGCACCGGCGAGATCGACGAATCGGCCATCTGAGACCGAGGCGGGGCCGCGGGGCCCGTCCCCGGGCCGGATCGCTCAGATCCGGTCCAGCTCCAGCGGCGGCCGGCCGGGACGGTCGCCCGCCTGCTGGTGAAGCCGGTCGAGCAAGGGCTCGATCTGCGTGTCCACCGTCAGCAGGGCGCGGGTCGCCGGGCCGACGAAGCCCTGGACCACCGTCTGGTCCAGGAAGGCGAGCAGGCCGTCATAGAAGCCAGCCACGTTCAGCAGGCCCAGCGGCCGGTCGTGGTCGCCGAGCTGGCGCCAGGTCCAGACCTCGAACAGCTCCTCCAGCGTGCCGATGCCGCCGGGCAGCGCCAGGAAGGCGTCGGCCGCCTCGGCCATGGCCTGCTTGCGCTGGTGCATGGACTGCACCACGCGCAGCTCGCTCAGGCCGGTGTGGCCGACCTCGCGCTCCTGCAGCGAGACCGGAATGACGCCGAAGACCTG
>CAYSQO010000099.1:0-4556 GCA_964433315.1 uncultured Rubrivivax sp. | reverse complement strand
ACTCCGGCGTCGGCGTGGCCCTGCTGCTGGGCTTCACCTTCTTCATGGGCCTGATGCTCTCGCGCCTGATCGGCGCCGTGCTGGGCTTCAGCAACGGCGGCCAGCTGATCGCCTTCGCCTTCGGCGGCACCGCGGCGGTCTTCTTCGGCATGGCCACCCTGGCCACCACCATCAAGCGCGACCTGTCCGGCATGGGCAAGTGGCTGATGGTGGGCGTGATCGGCCTGCTGGTGGCCGGCGTGGCCAACATCTGGCTGCAGATGCCGGCCCTGGCCGCCACGGTCTCGGCCCTGGCGGTGGTGATCTTCTCGGCCTTCATGCTCTACGACATCAAGCGCGTCGTCGATGGCGGCGAGACCAACTACATCACCGCCACCCTGGCGATCTACCTGGACGTCTACAACGTCTTCCAGTCGCTGCTGAGCCTGCTGGGCCTCTTCGGCGGCGAGCGCGACTGACCAAGCCCGGTGGTCCGGGGCCACGGCCCCGGCCGGCCGCAGGGAAAGGGGCCTTCGGGCCCCTTTTTCATGCCCGCGTGCACCCGGTGACGTGAACCCGGCCGCGTGAACCCGGCCGGGCGGGCCGCCGCTCAGAGCGGCTGCACCGCCAGCGCCCGCCGGCCCTCGACCCAGTCGGCAAAGGCCTCGGCCAGGGCCTGGCTGGCGGCCAGCGCGCAGCGCCAGGCGCGGATGCGGGCGGGCACGTCGTCGGCCCAGCGCTGGAAGTCGCTGCGGTCGGGCAGCTTGCCGCCGGGCAGACCAGCCACCCAGGCCGGCTCGAGGCTGAGCAGCACCAGGCGGTCCAGCGCCGGCGTGGGCCGGTGGCGGCGGCGCCAGGGCTTGTCGAACCAGCCCGGCACCAGCGTCGGCTGGAAGTGCGGGTAGAGCACCAGGGACGGGGCCTGGGGGCCTTCGGGCAAGGCGGCGTAGGGCCAGTGGAAGTGGTAGTCGGCCAGGCCGCCGTCCCAGTGCGGGCCGGGCGGGGCGCCGGGCACATCCTGTTCAGGCTGCAGCCAGAAGGGGATGGCGCAGCTGGCACGCAGCGCGGCCTGCAGGTTGCGGCCGTCCAGGGCGATGCGGCGGGTGGGCAGGCCGTCCTCGGCCAGCGGCAGCGGCAGGGCATCGCGCGGATCGCTGAACACGCAGCGCGTCAGACCCAGCCCCAGGCCGGGCCGGGCCAGGGCGTTGCCGGCCCAGGCCGCGCCAAAGCCCAGCGCGGTGCGCAGCCGCCCCGGCCGGCCGGCCAGCAGGCCGCGCCCGCGCGCGGTCACCAGATGCAGTCGGCGCTGCGGATGGGCCAGCAGCGCAGCCTCCCGCGCGCCGCCGGGCGGGCCGAACTGGGCGGCGATCGTCGCGCCGAAGACGCGGCTGACCACCGCCGGCTCGGGCGCCCGGCCGGGTGCGTGCGGGTAGTCCTGGGTGATGTAGGCCTCGGCCATCGCGGCCAGGGCCGCATCGGCGTCGGGCGCGCAGGCGCAGGCCATGCGCCAGGCTCCGATGGATGCGCCGGCCAAGTGCAGCACCTGCCCGGGGCGCCGGCTGCGGCCCAGCCAGTCGCCGAAGAGGAAGCGGTCCAGCGGGTTCAGCACCAGGCCCTTGGGCCCGCCGGCTGCCGCCGGGATCAGGGCCACATCCTCCGGCCGCAGGCCGTGCGTGCGCAGGTGGGCAGCCGCAAGCGGGCCGGCCTGCACGCGCAGGGGGCTGGGGCGGCTCATGGCCCCGGGGCGCCGGGTGGACGGCCTGCGCAGGCCATGCCGGGCCTCAGCGCTTGCCGGCCTGCAGCTTGGCGAAGGCCGCGGCCATGGCATTGCCGCCCGCGGGCTCGCCGCGGCCGCCGGCCGGGCCGCCGGACCCGCGCGGGCGCTCGTCGCGGCCGGCGGGGCGGTGGCGGTTGTCGGCGCCTTCGCCGCGGGCGACGGGCTTGGCGTCGAGCTTCATCGTCAGGCTGATGCGACCGCGGGCCAGGTCCACCTCCAGCACCTTGACCTTGACGATGTCGCCGGTCTTGACCACCTCGCGTGCGTCGTTGACGAACTTGTTCGAGAGCTGGCTCACGTGCACCAGGCCGTCCTGGTGCACGCCCAGGTCGACGAAGGCGCCGAACTGGGCGACGTTGCTGACCGTGCCCTCCAGGGTCATGCCGGGCTGCAGGTCCTTGAGGTCTTCCACGCCCTCGTTGAAGCGGGCGACCTTGAAGTCCGGCCGCGGGTCGCGGCCCGGCTTCTCCAGCTCGGCCAGCACGTCCTTGACGGTGATGGCGCCGAAGCGCTCGTCGGCCAGGGCCTCGGGCTTGAGGGCCTTGAGCACGTCGGCCCGGCCCATCAGCTCGGTGATCGGGCGCCGGGTGGCGGCGAGGATCTTCTCCACCAGGGGGTAGGTCTCGGGGTGGACGCCGCTCAGGTCCAGGGGCTGGTCGCCGTCGCGCACGCGCAGGAAGCCGGCGGCCTGCTCGAAGGTCTTGGGGCCCAGGCCGCTCACGTCCAGCAGCTGCTGGCGGTTGCGGAAGGCGCCCTGCGCGTCGCGCCAGCGCACGATGGCCTGGGCCACCGCCGGGCTCAGGCCCGAAACCTTGGCCAGCAGCGGCGCGCTGGCGGTGTTGAGGTCGACGCCGACCTTGTTCACGCAGTCCTCGACCACAGCGTCCAGGGTGCGGGCCAGCTCGCCCTGGTTGACGTCATGCTGGTACTGGCCGACGCCGATGCTCTTGGGCTCGATCTTCACCAGCTCGGCCAGCGGATCCTGCAGCCGGCGGGCGATGGACACCGCGCCGCGCAGGCTCACGTCCAGGTCCGGCAGTTCCTTGCTGGCGAACTCGCTGGCCGAGTAGACCGAGGCGCCGGCCTCGCTCACCACCACCTTCTGGATGGGCGGCGCGTCCGGGGCGATCTTGGCCACGCGGGCGATCAGCTCGGCGGCCAGCTTGTCGGTCTCGCGGCTGGCCGTGCCGTTGCCGATGGCGATCAGGTTCACGCCATGGGTGGCCACCAGGCGGGCCAGGGTGTGGAGGGACCCCTCCCAGTCGCGGCGCGGCTCGTGCGGGTAGACGGTGGCGGTGTCCAGCACCTTGCCGGTGTCGCTGACCACGGCCACTTTCACCCCGGTGCGGATGCCCGGGTCCAGGCCCATCACCACCCGCTTGCCGGCCGGCGCGGCCAGCAGCAGGTCGCGCAGGTTCTCGGCGAAGACCTTGATCGCCGTGGCCTCGGCCGCCTCGCGCAGGCGGGTGAAGAGGTCGCGCTCCAGGCTCAGGCTGAGCTTGACCTTCCAGGTCCAGGCCACGGTCTTGCGGATCAGCGCATCGCCCGGACGCTCGGCATGGCGCCAGCCCAGGTGCACGGCGATGCGGCCCTCGGCGAGGGAGGGCGGCTGCTTGCCCGCCGGCGGGCGCGGCGCGCCGGCCTCGCTGGCCTGCAGGGCCTCCAGGTCGGCGGGCAGCATCAGCTTGGCGTCCAGCAGGCCCAGGCTGCGGCCGCGGAAGACCGCCAGCGCGCGGTGGCTGGGCACCCGGGCCACCGGCTCGTCGTAGGCGAAGTAGTCGCGGAACTTGGCCACCTCCGGGTCCTGCTCGGGCTTGTCCGGCAGGCGGCGGCTGACCAGCAGGCCCTCGGCCCACAGCCACTCGCGCAGGCTGCCGACCAGCTCGGCGTCCTCGGCCCAGCGTTCGCTCAGCAGGTCGCGCACCCCGTCCAGCACGGCATGGGCGTCGGCGAAGCCGGCCTCGGCCAGCTTGGCCGCCCCGCCCTCGTAGGCGGCGACGAAGGCCTGGGCCTCGGCCAGCGGGTCCAGGCCCGGGTCGGCGAAGAGGCGGTCGGCCAGCGGCTCGAGGCCCGCCTCGCGGGCGATCATGCCCTTGGTGCGGCGCTTGGGCTTGTAGGGCAGGTAGAGGTCTTCCAGCTCCTGCTTGGTGCCGGCCGCGGCGATCGCGGCGTGCAGCGCCGGCGTCAGCTTGCCCTGCTCCTCGATGGACTTCAGCACCGCCGCGCGACGCTCTTCCAGCTCGCGCAGGTAGGCCAGGCGGGCCTCCAGCTCGCGCAGCTGGATGTCGTCCAGGCCCTCGGTGGCCTCCTTGCGGTAGCGGGCGATGAAGGGCACGGTGGCCCCGCCGTCCAGCAGCTCCACGGCCGCCCGCACCTGCGCCGGACGAACCTTCAGCTCGGCGGCGATCTGCTCGGTGATCTTGGAATCCACGCCTCAAGCCCCCCAGCGGGGGCGGAGTTTCACAAAGGGGCGGGAGTGTGGCACGGCGCGTCCGCCCGGGCGGGGCCGAATATTAGACTTCGCTGATGAATGACCCGCGCCCCGGCCGCGGCCATGGTGCCGCCCTGGGCCTGGCCGGGTCGCTCGCCCTGCACGGCCTGCTGCTGGCCAGCGCCCTGCACACGGCGGCCCCGCCCCTGCGGCCCGCCCGGCCGACCCCGCTGACCCTGGACCTGCGGCCGGCCGAGGCGGCCCCGCGCGACGCCACCGCACCGGCCCCCGGCACCCGGCCCCAGCCCGTGCCACCCGTGCCACCCGTGCCACCCGTGCCACCCGTGCCACCCGTGCCACCCGTGCCAC
>CAYSQO010000098.1:0-4746 GCA_964433315.1 uncultured Rubrivivax sp. | reverse complement strand
CCTTGTGCGTGCTGGGCCGCGGCCTCGGCTGCGCCCGGGTCCTGCTGGAGGTACGGGCCTCGAATGCGCTGGCGCAGCACCTCTACCGCCGCCGCGGCTTCGTCGAGCTGGGCCGGCGCAAGGGCTACTACCCGGCCGGCCGCGGCCCGCGCGAGGACGCGATCGTGATGGCCCTGCCGCTGGCCCCGGACGGAGCCGACGCCCATGCTTGACGCCCGCCGCCGCGCGATGCTGGCCGAGCTGGGCGTGCAGCTGCCGGCCCCCTTGCGCGCCGCCCCCGCGCCGGAGCCGCCCTCCGGCGCAGCGGAAGCGCCGGCGCCGCAGGCGGGGTCCGCCGTGGCCCTCGGCCCCGCGGACAGCGCGCCGACAGCAGGCCGGCCTGCACCGGCCGACCCGGTCAGGCTGCCCGCAGCCCCCGCAGCCCCCGCAACACCTGCAGCGCCTGCGGCGGGCGCTGCACCGGGCCTTGACCCGCACCTTGTGCCGGCAGGAACCCGCCCCACCGGGGCGGCAGGTGCGCAGGTGCAGGCGCCGATCGCCCTCGCCCGCGGCCCGGTCGCGACGATGGACTGGCCCGCCCTGGTCGAGGCCGCGGCCGGCTGCCGGGCCTGCGGCCTGTGCGCCCAGCGCCGCCAGGCCGTGCTGGAGGCCGGCCCGCGCGACGCCGACTGGATGGTCGTCGGCGAGGCCCCCGGCGAGCAGGAGGACCGCGAGGGCCTGCCCTTCGTCGGCAAGTCCGGCCAGCTGCTGGACCGCATGCTGGCGGCGATCGGCGTGTCGCGCCAGGGGCGGGGCCGCGCCGGCGCGCCGGCGGCGGCGCCGCAGCACGAAGGCGTCTACATCGCCAACACCCTCAAGTGCCGCCCGCCCGGCAACCGCAATCCGGCGCCCGAGGAGCTGGCCGCCTGCGCGCCCTTCCTGCAGCGTCAGCTGGAACTGGTGCAGCCGCGCGTGCTGCTGCTGATGGGCCGCTTCGCCGTGCAGAGCCTGCTCGGCAGCGAGGCCCCGCTGGGCCGGCTGCGCGGCCAGGTGCACCAGGTGCTCGGCCGGCCCGCCATCGTCAGCTACCACCCCAGCTACCTGCTGCGCAGCCCGATGGAGAAGGCCAAGGCCTGGGACGACCTCTGCCTGGCCCGCGCAACGCTCGACAGCCTGCGCGCCGCCGACGGCGGCTGAGCCGCCGGCTCAGCGCTGGCCGCTGCGGCCGAGGTAGCGCTTGCGCCGGAAGTAGATCAGCAGGCCCAGGCCGGTGGCGGCCATCAGCGCCGTGGTCGCCCAGACCCCGGTGCTGCTGTGGATGAAGGGCAGGAAGTCGAAGTTCATGCCGAAGAAACCGGTGATCAGGTTCAGCGGCATGAACACGGCCGTCAGCACGGTGAGCGTGCGCATGATGTCGTTGGTGCGGTTGCTCTGGGCCGAGAAGTGCATCTGCACCGCGCCCTCCACCGAGCTCTCCAGGCGCCGCACGTGGCCGAGCACGCGCTCGATGTGCTCGAGCACGTCGCGCGAGCGCACGCGCAGCAGCTCGCGTTCGCGGGCGGCCTGGGGCTCGTGCTCGACCGGCCATTCGTCCAGGGCGTCGATCCACTCCTGCACCGCGCTGCGCTGGTCCTCGCAGGTGTCCTCCAGCGCGTGCAGGGTGTTGCGGCTGTCGAGCAGGGCCTGCCAGTTGTCGAAGCGGCTGCGCGGGCTCAGCAGCTCGGCCTGCAGGTAGCCGAGCTGGCGGGTCAGCAGGCGGCGCAGGTCGAGGTAGCCGTCGACCATGTGGTTGACGATGCGCAGCATCAGGTCGGCCGGGCCGGCCGGCAGGCGGCCGGCCGCGGGGCGGGCCTCGCTGCCGCTGATGCTGACCGGCGGCCCGCCGGCCATCTGCGAGAGCCGCGCGATGAAGAAGTCGCGCACCGCGCAGTCGGTCGGGTGCACGGTGACGAGCACGCGGTCGAAGACCGCGAAGCCGACCGGACTGGTGTCGATCGAGGCCAGGGCCTGGCGCGCGGTCTGGGCGGTGCCGTGCTGCTCGTCGAGGAAGAGCGCGCTGGTGCCGCTGCCCACGGCCAGGCGGCGGAAGACCAGCAGGTCGTACCAACTGGTGTAGTCGTACTGCGAGGGCAGCTGGAGGTTCAGCAGGTCCGACACATGCAGGTCGACGAGCCCCCCGCCGCCCCAGCGGGCCAGCGCGGACTGGGTCTCGGGCAGGCCGACCTCGAAGGCCCGCCGGCCGCTGGCCAGCCAGAGGAAGCCGCTGGTCGGCAGCGCGTCGGGCAGGGCCTGCAGCTCATGGAAGCCCTCGTTGACGTGGAAGATGCGCATCGCAGGGGGACGGCCGCCGGCCGGCGCGGCGGGGAAGGTCAATCCAGCGGATGCTCGCGCAGCCAGCGGGCGGCATCGAGCGCGAAGTAGCTCAGGACGCCGTCGGCGCCGGCCCGTTTGAAGGCCAGCAGGCTCTCCATCATCACCGCGTCATGGGCCAGCCAGCCGTTCTGCGCGGCGGCCTTGAGCATGGCGTACTCGCCGCTGACCTGGTACGCGAAGGTCGGCACGCCGAACTCGTCCTTCACCCGGCGCACGATGTCCAGGTAGGGCAGGCCGGGCTTGACCATGACCATGTCGGCGCCTTCGGCGATGTCCAGCGCCACCTCGCGCAGGGCCTCGTCGCCGTTGGCCGGGTCCATCTGGTAGACCTTCTTGTCGGCCTTGCCCAGCTTGCCGGCGCTGCCCACCGCGTCGCGGAAGGGGCCGTAGAAGGCGCTGGCGTACTTGGCGCTGTAGGCCATGATCCGGGTGTGGATGTGGCCGTGGGCCTCCAGGGCCTCGCGGATGGCGCCGATGCGGCCGTCCATCATGTCGCTGGGCGCGACCATGTCGACGCCGGCCTCGGCCTGCACCAGGGCCTGGCCGGTCAGCACCTCCACCGTCTCGTCGTTGAGGATGTAGCCGCTCGGGTCCAGCAGGCCGTCCTGGCCGTGGGCGGTGTAGGGGTCCAGGGCGACATCGGTCATCAGCGCGAGCTGCGGGAAGCGTGCCTTCAGCGCCCGCACCACCTGCGGCACCAGGCCCTCGGGGTTCAGGGCCTCGCGGCCGTCGTCGGACTTGCGCGCATCGTCGATCACCGGGAACAGCGCCAGCGCCGGCACGCCGAGGGCCACGCACTGTTCGGCGATCGGCAGCAGGCGGTCCAGGCTCAGGCGCTGCACACCGGGCATGGAGGCCACGTCCTCGCTGCGGCCCGCGCCTTCCAGCACGAAGACCGGCAGGATCAGGTCGCTCGGGTGCAGGCGGTGTTCGCGCACCATGGCGCGGACGGCAGCATCGCGGCGCAGGCGGCGCGGACGGGTGGCGGGAAAGCGTTGGAGGAAGGTGCTCACGGTCGCGGGGCCGCGCGGGGGCGGCCGTTCGGCGCCCGGCAGGGCCGGGCCAGGGCCGCATTGTCGCGGAGGCCTTCACGGGCCCGGGCCCGGGGGGTGGCCCGGCGTGCAGCCCGGCTTAAGCTTCCGGTAAGATGCGTAACGGTGGCGACGCTTGCGTGGCTGCCCCTGCTTTCCTCCCTGAGCAGGAACCTGAACGTGTGACAGCGAACAGGTTTTCCAGCCCCGGCCCTGCCGGGGCTTTTTTCTGCGCGCGCCATGCCGCGGCGCAGCGATCCGTGCGCTTGTGCACACGGGCCGGACACGGGGGCGAAGCGGGCCGGGAAGGCGCCGCTTTTCAAGCGAGTGCGCGCGGGGGTGGCTCCCTATCGTGGAGGCCATGGTTCCTCCGACGAAGGCCGCGATGCCCGACAGGCTGCAGGCCGGTTCGCCGGGGTCCTCTTCTTCAGCCCGGACCCCTCGCATGCGCCCCCTCTGCCCCCCGCTCCGCCCCCTCCTGCGCCCCCTGCTGCTGGCCACCACCCTGGGCCTGTGCGGCCTGACGGTGCGGGCCGAAGACGCCCCGGCCCCCGAGTCGGCCCCGCCTGCCGCTTCGGGCCTGCCCGGCCTGAGCACGCGCCAGGCCGCCGTGCTCGACAGCCTCAGCACCCACCTCGCGGTGAGCGCCGGCGGGGTCGAGACCAACCCCCTGGTCACGCCGACGCCGGTCGGCCTGCTGGCGCTGATCGGCTTCAAGCTCGGCCTGATCCAGTACGCCGACACCCTGCCCGAGGACAAGAAGCAGCGCTTCAACCAGACCAGTTCGGCCTTCTGGGGTGGCGCCTCGGTGAACAACCTGCTGGTGGCCGCCTCGGCGCATCCCCTGGTGGCCGTGGGCGCCGGCATCCTGTCGGGCAGCTACCTGTGGCAGCGCGCCGGCGCGGCCGCCAAGCCCGCCGCCGACCCGGAGACGGTGATCGGCCTCTACCGCGGGGCCAATGGCACGCCGGGCGAGCTGGTGCTGGCGCGCGACGGCAGCTTCGGCATCGGCGGCGAGCCCATCGCCGGCCTGGGCCGTGGCGGCCACTGGCGCACCACCTCACGCGGCGTCGAACTGCAGGGCGATGCCGGCACGATGCTGGCCTCGCCGGACTCGGGCGCGATGATCCTGCGCGGCACCCAGGGCCAGTCCTTCTTCGTGCGCTGAGCCCGGCCGAAATCCGGCGCGGCCCCGTGGGCCGGAAGGCGGCTCGCATAATGAGCCCATGCCCTGGGTCAAAGCCTTCCACATCGTCTTCGTGGCCAGCTGGTTCGCCGGCCTCTTCTACCTGCCGCGGATCTTCGTCAACCTGGCGATGGTCCCGGCCGACAGCCACGCCGAGCGCGAGCGCCTGCTGCTGAT
>CAYSQO010000097.1:0-4815 GCA_964433315.1 uncultured Rubrivivax sp. | reverse complement strand
GGCCTCGAACCCGGCGATCAACCCCAAGACGCCCTACAACCCGCTGACCGACTTCACCTCGATCATCAACATGGCGGCCACGCCGAACGTGATCGCCGTGCATCCGAGCTTTCCGGCCAGCGACTACGCCAGCTTCCTGGCCCTGCTGAAGAAGAGCCCGGGCCGCTTCAGCTTCGCCAGCTCGGGCACCGGCGGCATCGGCCACCTGCAGTTCGAGCTCTTCAAGAGCCTGACCGGCACCTTCGTCACCCACATCCCCTACCGCGGCGCGGGCCCGGCGCTCAACGACACCGTGGGCGGCCAGGTGCCGATCATCTTCGACAACCTGCCCTCGGCCCTGCCCTTCATCAAGCAGGGGCGGCTCAAGGCCATCGTCGTCGCCTCGGCCGAGCGGGTGTCGGTGCTGCCCGAGATCCCGACCTTCGCCGACGTCGGCCTGCCGGCCGTCAACCGCATGGCCTTCTACGGCATCCATGGCCCCAAGGGCCTGCCGCAGGAGGTGGTCGACAAGATCCATGCGGCGGTGTCCAAGACCCTGGCCGATCCCTCGGTCCGGCAGCGCATCGAGGCCACCGGCTCGGTCATCGTGGCCAACAGCCCGGCCGCCTTCACCGAGCAGACCCGGGCCGAGTTCGAGGTCTACAAGGGCGTGGTCGACAAGCAGAAGCTGCGGCTGGACTGATGACGCGGCCGCCGCGTCCTGCCCCGTGAGCCCGGCCGCGCCGCCGCGCCGTCGTGGCCGGCCCGCCACGGCGGCTGCGCCGCTGCCGGCGGCCAGCGCCGAGGCCATCGAGAGCTTCCTCGGTGCGCTGTGGCTGGAGGACGGCCTGTCGCGCCTGAGCCTGGCCGCCTACCGCCGCGACCTGACCCTCTTCGCCGCCTGGCTGGCCGCGGCCGCCGCGGGCCGCACGCTGGACGAGGCGCGCGAGGCCGACCTGCTGGCCTACATCCTGGCCCGCCATGCCGAGACCCAGGCGGCCACGGCCAACCGCCGGCTCAGCACCTTCCGCCGCTACTTCCGCTGGGCGCTGCGCGAGCGCCGCCGCAGCGACGATCCCACCCTGAGGCTCAGCCCCGCCCGCCAGGCCCCGCGGCTGCCGAAGTCGCTGGGCGAGGCCCAGGTCGAGGCCCTGCTGGCCGCGCCCGACGCGGCCACCCCGCTGGGCCTGCGCGACCGCGCGATGCTGGAGCTGATGTACGCCAGCGGCCTGCGCGTGTCCGAGCTGGTCGAGCTGCCGGCCGTGCGCATCGGCTGGAACGAGGGCGTGCTGCGCATCGACGGCAAGGGCGCCCGCCAGCGCCTGGTGCCCTTTGGCGAGGAGGCCCGCCGCTGGCTGAGCCGCTATGCCGAGACGGCCCGGCCGCAGCTCCTGGCCGGGCGGGCCAGCCCGGCCTTCTTCGTCACCGCCCAGGCCGAGGCCATGACGCGCCAGCGCTTCTGGCAGTGCGTCAAGGCCCATGCGCTGCGGGCCGGCATCACGCAGTCCATCTCGCCGCACACCCTGCGCCATGCCTTCGCCACGCACCTGCTGAACCATGGCGCCGACCTGCGCGCGGTGCAGATGCTGCTGGGCCATGCCGACCTGTCGACCACCCAGATCTACACCCACGTCGCCCGCGAGCGACTGCGCAGCCTGCATGCCGCGCATCACCCGCGCGCCTGAGCCGGCACGGCTTGCGACACTCCCGCCATGCATCCCCTGACCCTTCACGGCATCCCCAACTGCGACACCGTCAAGCGCGCCCGCGCCTGGCTGGCGGCCCAGGGCGTGGACCATGCCTTCCACGACTTCAAGAAGCTCGGCCTGCCCGCTGGCGTGCTGCCCACCTGGCGGGCCGCGGTGGGCGCCGAGCGCCTGCTCAACCGCCAGGGCACGAGCTGGCGCAAGCTCGACCCCGACCAGCAGGCCGCGGCCGCCACGCCCGAGGGCCTGGACGCCCTGCTGCAGGCCCAGCCCAGCCTGATCAAGCGCCCCCTGGTGCAGTGGCCCGACGGTGCGCTGACGGTGGGCTTCGACCCCGCCGACTGGGCCCGACGCTTGGGCCGCTGAGGCCGGCGCCGCACCGACCCGGCCTGCCCGCCGATCCCGCGCCTGTCCCGGGCGGATCGCCCCGGCGGGCCGCCCCGCTGACACATCCCGGCCCTTTGCGGGCCCGGGGCAGCCCCTGGGTCACGGGCGCCGGCCCGCGCTGATAAGCTCATTGCCCCAGGCCTTCGGGCCTTTTTTGCTGTACCTGCCATGCCCGCCCTGCTTCCCAACGTCGATCCCGACGGCCTGCTCGAGTACTCGGTGGTCTACACCGACCGCTCGCTCAATCACATGTCGAAGAAGTTCGGCGGCGTGATGCGCGACATCTCCGGCATCCTCAAGGGCGCCTACGGCGCCCACGCCGTGGCCATCGTGCCGGGCAGCGGCAGCTTCGGCATGGAGGCGGTGGCCCGCCAGTTCGCCACCGGCCAGCGTGTGCTGGTGATCCGCAACGGCTGGTTCAGCTACCGCTGGTCGCAGATCTTCGAGATGGGCCACATCCCCTCGCAGCCCACCGTGCTGCGCGCGGCCCCGACCGGCCCGGGCGCCACTGCCCCCTATGCGCCGCCCGCCCTCGACGAGGTGCTGGCCACCATCGCCCGCGAGAAGCCGGCGGTGGTCTTCGCGCCGCACGTCGAGACCTCGGCCGGCATGATCCTGCCGGACAGCTACCTCAAGGCCGTGGCCGACGCCACCCATGCCGTCGGCGGCCTCTTCGTGCTGGACTGCATCGCCTCGGGCTGCGCCTGGGTCGACATGCAGGCCACCGGGGTCGACCTGCTGGTCTCGGCTCCGCAGAAGGGCTGGAGCGGCCCGCCCTGCGCCGGCTTCGTGATGTTCAGCGAGCGCGCCCACCGCGCCATCGAGGGCACGACCAGCAGCAGCTTCGCCATCGACCTGAAGAAGTGGCTGCAGATCATGGCCACCTACGAGTCCGGCGCGCACGCCTACCACGCGACCATGCCCACCGAATCCATGGTCGTCGCCCGCAACGTGATGGCCGAGACCCGCGACTTCGGTTTCGCCCAGGCGGCCGCCGCGCAGTGGGAGCTGGGCCGCCGCGTGCGCACGCTGATGGCCGAGCTGAAGGTGCCCAGCGTCGCGGCCGACGGCTTCCAGGCCCCCGGCGTGGTGGTGAGCTACACCGCCGATCCGGCCTGGCAGAACGGTTCGCGCTTCGCGGCCGAAGGCCTGCAGATCGCCGCCGGCGTGCCCCTGGCCCTTGACGAGGGCCCGGACTTCCGCACCTTCCGCGTCGGCCTCTTCGGCCTGGACAAGCTCAAGAACGTGGACCGCAGCGTCGCCTCCCTGGAGCGCGTGCTGCGCAAGCTGGTGGCCGCCTGAGGAGCCTGCGTCCCCTTGCCGTGCCAGGGCCCGCCGCGTGCGGGCCTTTTGCATGGGGCGGACGGATGAGGGGGTCGAGACCCTCGCCGGGCCGCCTCAGGGCCGCACGGGCGGCTCGGCCAGCGCCGGGGGCTTCAGCCGCCCCGGGCTGCGCTGGAAGCGCAGGTGGGTCACGTCGGTCGGGGTGAACATGCCCCAGACCCATTCGAAGAACACCCGCAACCGGCGGCCCGTGGACGGGATCTGGCTGAGGTAGTAGGCCCGCCACATCAGCCAGGCCGGCAGGCCGCTGAGCTGGAAGGGGCCGGCCTGCGCTACCCCCTTGCGGTGGCCGATGGCGGCCATCATGCCCAGCGCCTGGTGGTGGAAGGGCCGGGTCGGCGTGCCTGCCACCGCCGCGGCCAGGTTGGCCGCCAGATGGCGGGCCTGCCGCACCGCGAACTGGGCGGTGGGCGGCGCCACCTGGCCGCTGCGGCCGTTGGGCACGTAGGCGCAGTCGCCCAGGGCCCACACCCCCTCGTGGCCGGGCACCGAGAGATCGGCCGCCGCGACGATGCGGCCCTGCACCAGCGGCAGGCCGAGCTGCAGGGTCAGGGCCTGGGCGCGCACACCGGCGGTCGCGATCACGGTGCGGCCGCTCAGGGCGCGGCCGTCGTCCAGGTCCACCCCGTCCTCGCGCACGCGCTGGGCGCGGGCCTTGAGCAGCACCGACACGCCCCGCTGCCTCAGCGAGCGCTCGGCGGCCTCGCCCAGGCCGGCCGGCAGCTCGGGCAGCAGGCGCTCGCCGCCGTGCAGCACGCTGACCCGCAGCTCCCCGGCGGCCACGCCCGGGTAGTAGCGCCGCACGCTGCGCAGGCAGTCGACCAGCTCGCCGGCCACCTCGACCCCGGAGAAGCCGCCGCCGATCACGATGAAGTGGCCCAGCTCGTGGCGCAGGGCGGGGTCGGTCTCCAGCTCGATGCGGGCCAGGCGGCGCAGCACGGTGTTGCGGATGTGCATGGCGTCGCCGACGGTCTTGAGCGGCAGCGCATGCTCGGCCATGCCGGGCATCAGGTCCAGCCGCGCCGCGCTGCCGACCGCCAGCACCAGGTGATCCCAGGGCAGGGCCAGGGGGCCGGCCAGGGTGTGGCAGTGCAGTTGGCGCGCGGTCCAGTCGACGCCGCGGACCTCGCCCATCACGAAGCGGCGTCCGGGGGCGGGCCGCAGCATCTCGCGCACCGGCACCACGACCTGCTCGGGGAAGACCGAGGCCCCCACCGCCTCGGGCAGCATGGGGTTGAAGGTGGTGTAGCTCTCGTCGGAGACCAGGGTCAGCTCGATCGCCGGGCCGCGCCAGCGCCGCAGCGCCCGCGCCAGCGTGGTGCCGGCGAAGCCGGCGCCGACGATTACGATGCGCAGCGCCGGGGCGCCGGGCCCGGGCGGCGGGGAGGGGGCGGGCGGC
>CAYSQO010000096.1:0-4858 GCA_964433315.1 uncultured Rubrivivax sp. | reverse complement strand
TGGGAGTCCGAGCACTACGCGATCGGCACGGCCGAGGACCCGGGCGCGCCCGTGCAGCAGGTCACGCCGGGCGCCCTGCCGGCGGACGGCTCACGCCGCGCGGGCAGCGTGGTGCCGGCCAGCGCCCGGCCGGCGGCGCCGGTGCTCGGGCCGGTGCTGCCGACCGTGCGCTGGCTGCCGGCCGGGGCCGGCGCCACGCAGACCCGCAGCCGCGAAGGCAATGGCCTGCGGGTCTACCTGGAACGGCCGTGGTTCAGCTCGGGCGACGGCGAGCTGCTGGGCGTGGTGCTGGCCGGCGAGGGCGCCCCGCTCGCGGCGATCCCGCAGGACGAGAGCGACTGCCTGAGCCAGTGGGGACAGGACCCCTTTTGGCGCAGCCGGGTGCCGTCCCCCAAGGTCGGGGTCGGGGCCTTCCCGCTGGCCGTGGCGAGCGAGACGGTCTCGCTGCCCGAGCGCGGTAACAAGCCCGTACTGATCGTCGGCCACCGGGTGGAGTGGGACCGTGCGCAAGGCCGTTGGTACTGCGACCTGGAGATCGACGCCGGCCCGGCCTACATGCCCTTCGTGCGCCTCGCCCTGGTGCGCTACCAGCCCCACGCCCTGCCGGAGGCCAAGGTCTCGCCGGTGGTGATGGCCGAGTTCGCACAGCTGCTGCCGCGCCGCCGCTGCACGCTGAGCCTGCCGGTCGCCACGGCCAAGCCGCCGATCGGGGAATGTGCGGTCTACGGCCGCGTGCCCGAGGCGGGCAGCGCGGCGGCCGAATCGCCCTACAGCGACCTCTCGCTGATCCCGGGCCTGGGCACCGGCCTGCCCGGCCCGGTGGAGCGCAGCCGCAACCGCATCGAGCTGGTGCTGCAGCGCCGCCCGGCGGGCAGCGCAAGCGACCTGGACTGGGACGACCTGCGCGTGCTCGGCAGCGCCATGGCCACGCCCGCCGGCGTGCCCAAGCTGGCCCCGCAGCCGGTGCGCCAGGGCCGGGCCGTGAGCACGCTCAAGACCGAGAAGCTGAGCCCGCGGCTCGACACCCCGCTGCCGACGCAGACCGTGCCACCGCTGGGCGCGACGACCGTACAGCGCGAGGTGCTGGCCGACGCGCTGCAGCGACCCGATCTGCGCCCGGAACGGCTGCTGCTCGAAGACCCGTGCTGGACTCTGCGCTTCAGCCTGGCCGACAGCGAACGCAGCGCCGACCATCGCCTGGTGCTGCGCGAGTTCGAGCGCTTCCACAGCGACCGCTCGATCCCGGTGACGGTCGACGGCCGCAGCCGCAGCCAGCGCGTGATCGAGGAGCGGCTGGTCTTCTCGACCAGCTTCGCCACGCAGTGAGGCCGGCGGCCGGGCCGTCATCCCGACGGCCGGCCGCCGCGCCATGCGGCGGGGCCGCGCGGCCCCGCGCGCGGACGACTCAGTAGACGTAGAAGCCGCGGCCCGCCTTGCGGCCCAGGTGGCCGGCGGCCACCATCTCCTTGAGCCGCGGGGCCGGGCGGTACTTCGGGTCGCCGAAGTCGGCGTGGAAGACATTCATGATGGCCAGAACGGTGTCCAAGCCGATCAGGTCGGCCAGGGCCAGCGGGCCGATGGGATGGTTGCAGCCCAGCTTCATGCCGGCGTCGATGTCGGCCGCGCTGGCGATGCCTTCCTGCAGCACAAAGATGGCCTCGTTGATCATCGGCACCAGGATGCGGTTGACGACGAAGCCCGGGGCGTTCTTCACCGTGACCGGCGTCTTGCCGACCTTTGCCGCGAAGTCCACCGCCAGGGCATGGGTCGCGTCCTCGGTCTGCAGGCCGCGGATGACCTCCATCAGGCCCATCAGCGGCACCGGGTTGAAGAAGTGCATGCCGACGAAGCGGCCCGGCTGCTTCATCACCGCGGCCAGCTGGGTGATGCTGATCGAGGAGGTGTTGGTCGCGATCACCGCACCCTCGCCGGCCACGGCATCGACCTGGCGCAGGATGCGCAGCTTCAGTTCCAGGTTCTCGGTAGCGGCCTCGATGATCAGCTGGCAGCCGGCCAGGGCGGCGTAGTCGGTGCTGAGCGTCAGGCGGGCCAGGGCCGCATCGCGGGCCTCGGCCGTCAGCTTGTCCTTCTTGATCAGCCGGTCCAGGCTGCCGGCCAGGGTGTCGCGGCCGCGCTGCAGGGCGGCCTCGCTGACGTCGATCATCACGACGTCCAGGCCGGCCAGTGCGCTGACCTGCGCAATGCCGTTGCCCATGGTGCCGGCGCCGATGACGCCCACGGTGGTCAAGCTCACGGTGTGGTTCTCCAAACTCGATCGGGATGGGAGGTGCAGGCAGGCCCCGGGCCACGACTGCACGGCTGGCGCGGATTGTCGGCCGTTTTTTGCAGTGCAGCATGAGCCGTGCCGCCCTGTTCCGGGCCGCGACAGGGCCCGGGCCTCCGGCTGCGGCCGCCCGGCCTCAGGCGGACGGGGCCTGCAGGGCGCGCTCGATGCGGCGGCGGCCCACGGTGGGCTTGGGCACGGGGTGCACGCCCTGCTCCTGGAACCAGCCGCGCACGTCGTCCTCCAGCCCCAGGCCGTGCATGTAGTTGTAGAGCGCCTTCTTCAGCGCGCGGCCCAGGGTGTCGTGGTCGGTGCCGGTCGGGTCGATGAAGCCGACGTCGTTCTTCGCGAAGCCGCCGGGCGGCAGCGGCTGGAGGGTGATGCCGTAGTCCTGCGGCCGCTGGCCGACCGGCGAATGCACGGTGCAGGCGAAGCGGTGGAAGAAGCCGCTCTGGATGCAGCCCTGCTGGAAGAGCTGGCGCACGTACTCCAGCGCGTCGACCGTGTCCTGCACGGTCTGGGTGGGAAAGCCGTACATCAGGTAGGCGTGCACGCGCACCCCGGCCTCGGTGAAGCCGCGCGTCACGCGCGCGACCTGCTCGACGGACACGCCCTTCTTCATCAGCGCCAGCAGGCGGTCGGAGGCCACCTCCAGCCCGCCGGAGATGGCGATGCAGCCGCTGTCGGCCAGCAGGCCGGCCAGCTCGGGGGTGAAGGTCTTCTCGAAACGCACATTGCCCCACCAGCTGATGGCCAGCTTGCGGCGCAGGATCTCCTGCGCCAGGGCCTTGAGCACCTTGGGCGGCGCGGCCTCGTCGACGAAGTGGAAGCCGGTCTGGCCGGTCTCGGCGACGATGGCCTCGATGCGGTCGCACAGCAGCTCGGCGCCGGCGGCGTCGTAGCGGCTGATGTAGTCCAGGCTGACATCGCAGAAGCTGCACTTCTTCCAGTAGCAGCCGTGGGCCACGGTGAGCTTGTTCCAGCGGCCGTCGCTCCACAGCCGGTGCATGGGGTTGAGCAGGTCGAGCAGGCTGAGGTAGCGGTCCAGCGGCAGGCCGTCCCAGGTCGGGGTGCCGACCTCGGCGAAGGGGATGTCGGGCTCGGCCCAGTTGGCGTAGCGCACGGCGGGGCGGCCGTCGGCGCCGGCCTCGCCGTCCACGCGGTGGAAGGTGCGCACCAGGCGCTGGCGCGAGCGCCGGCCCTGCAGGTGCTCGATCAGGGCCAGCAGCGGGCGCTCGCCGGCGTCCAGGCTGACGAAATCGACGAAGTCGAAGAGCCGCGGCTCGGCCAGCTCGCGCAGCTCGGTGTTGACCCAGCCCCCGCCCAGGGCGATGGCCACGGAGGGGTCCCGCGCCTTGATCGTCTGCGCGATCCGCAGCGCGGCATAGACCGCCCCCGGGAAGGGCACCGACAGCAGCACCAGCTGCGGCCGGTGGCGGTCGAGCACCTCGGCACTCAGGCGCTGCAGGGCGCGGTCGACCAGGGTCGGCGGCGCGGCCAGGGCCTCGGCCAGGGGGTCGAAGCGGGCCTGGCTGGCGGCCAGGCTCTCGCCGTAGCGGACGAACTCGAAGCGCGGATCCACCCCGGCCTGGATGACCTCGGCCAGGTCGTTCAGGTAGAGCGTGGCCAGGTGGCGCGCGCGGTCCTGCACGCCCAGGCTGCCGAAGGCCCAGGCCAGGGGGTCCTCGCCTCCGCTGTCTTCGCCGAGGGCGTGGGCCTCCAGAGTCTCGAAGCGCGGGCCCTCGGGCAGGAAGCTGCGGTTGGCGATGCGGTGGGCCAGGGTCGGGTCGCGGCCCTGCAGGAAGGCCAGGGTGCGCGGCAGGCTCAGGCGGTAGGCCTCGAACTGCGCGAGGAAGGCCTGCACCGCCGGCCGCCGGTGCGCGGCATGGTCGGCCGGCAGGGCCCGGATCTCGGCCCGGATCGCGTCCAGGCCCGCGGGCGACAGCAGGTCCAGCGCCAGGTCCAGGGCCAGGTCGGCCTGCACCGCGTCGACGCCGCGCGAGCGCAGGAAGCCGGTCAGGTAGGCCGTCGAGGGATAGGGCGTGTTGAGCTGCGTCATCGGCGGGATGAGCGACAGCACGCGCAGCCCCGGGCCGGCCGCCTCCGGGCGGGTGGCGTCCGGCGGAACCGGGACGTGGGGGGCAGGACGAGGCGACACGGGACGGAACGGGGGGAAGAAGGGGCCGCGGCGCGCCCGGCCGGGAGGCCGCGGTGGCGGATTGTCCGCGCCCGGGCCGATCCCCCCTGATCAGGCGGGACCGAAAGGCCACGGCCGCGCGTGGCCGGCATGTTGCTTGGGATCCCGCGGGAGAAGATGCCGCGCACGGGCCCGAGGCCCCGCCCGCGCCCCCCCGACGACCGGATGTCCTGACCATGAAACCAGCCCTGCGCGTGCTTCTGCTCGCCGACCGGCTGTCCACCGAGGGCGGCGGCGACGCGCTGGCCGCCCACCTGCTCGCGCTGGCGCCGGCCCTGGCCGCGGCCGGTGCCAAGGTCGGCCTGGCCCTGCCGCTGACCACCGCCCTGACCCAGCCCGTGCCCGAGGGCGTGACCCTGCTGCCCCTGCCCGCCGTC
>CAYSQO010000095.1:0-4876 GCA_964433315.1 uncultured Rubrivivax sp. | reverse complement strand
GTCGGCGAAGTCGGCGCGGATGGTGCCCTTCTCGGCCTTCTTCGGGTCGGTGGCGCCCATCAGCTCGCGGTTCTTGGCGATCGCGCCTTCGCCTTCCAGCACCTGGATCATGACCGGGCCGGAGATCATGAAGTCGACCAAGTCCTTGAAGAAGGGGCGGGCCTTGTGCACGGCATAGAACTGCTCGGCTTCGGCGCGCGAGAGGTGCACGAACTTCGCCGCGGCGATCTTCAGGCCGGCGCCTTCGAAGCGGCTGTAGATCTGGCCGATCACGTTCTTCGCGACGGCGTCGGGCTTGATGATCGAGAGGGTGCGTTCAATCGCCATGGAAACTCCGGGAAATCAGGTTTGGGCAAAGCCCATGATTGTAGGTGGGCGGCGCGACATCGTTCACGCCGCCCGGGGATCGCGGGCTGGCGCGTGCGTCAGCGACCGCGGCGCTTGCCGCCCCAGTTGCCGCCGCCGCCGCCCCCGCCGCCCTTCTTGCCGCCCTTGTTGAAGTAGGCGTCGGCGCCGATGTAGCCCACCGAGGTCTGCATCGGATCGGGCTGCTTCAGACCGCCCTTGGGCCCCTTGGGGCCACCGGCTCCGCCGCCAGGCTCGCCGCTGTCGGGCCGGCCAAAACCGGCGACGATGCGCTGCGAGCCCTTGACGAAGCGGCGGTCGAAGGTCTGTTCCAGCGGGTTGGGGATCGCGCCGCCGGGGGTGTAGTCGTCGTCGATGCGCTGTGCGCCGCCAAAGCCCTGGGCCGGACGACGCGGGCCGCCCTTGGCGAAGCGGCGGTCGAAGGTCTGTTCCAGCGGGTTCGGGATGCGGCCCACGTCCTCGAACAGGGCCTCGCCGTCGGCATCGCGCAGCACCTCGCGCGGCGGGCGCTCGGCCCGCGGCGGACGCGCGGCGCCGCCCTGCGGACCGCCGGCCGGACGCGGCCCCTTGCCACCCGGGCCGAACTTGCCGCCACCGGCCTTGCCAGGTTTGCCGGCCGCGGCCGGACCGCGGGCCGGGGCCTCGCCCGGCTGCGGCCGCGGGCCGTTCTGCATGGGCTTGGGGCCGCGCGCGGCCTTGCCTGTCTTGACGGCGGGCTGCGGCCGCGCGCCCTCGTGCAGGCCGGCGAGCTGGCGGATGACCTTGAGGTCGGGCTCGTCGAGCTCGACCCAGACGCCGCGCTTGAGGCCGCGTGGCAGCACGACGCTGCCGTAGCGGATGCGGATCAGGCGGCTGACGACGAGGCCGACCGATTCGAAGAGCTTGCGCACCTCGCGGTTGCGGCCTTCGGAGATGACGACGCGGTACCAGTGGTTCGCGCCCTCGCCGCCACCGTTGTCGATGCTGCGGAAGGCCGCCGTCTGGCCGTCGATGGCCACGCCGGCCAGCAGCTGCGCGCGCTGCAGCTCGCCGAGCTGGCCGAGCACGCGGACCGCGTACTCGCGCTCCACGCCGAAGCGCGGGTGCATCAGCCGGTTGGCCAGATCGCCCGAGTTGGTGAAGAGCAGCAGGCCTTCGGTGTTGATGTCGAGCCGGCCGACCGACAGCCACTTGCCCTGCGGCAGGCGCGGCAGGTGGCGGAAGACGGTGGGGCGGCCTTCGGGGTCGCTGTGGGTCACGACCTCGCCGGTGGGCTTGTGGTAGGCCAGCACGCGGGCGGTGGGCGGGTGGATGCGCAGGCGCACCGGCTTGCCCTTGACCTCGACGCGGTCGCCGATGACGACCCGCATGCCGAGGTGGGCGACCTCGCCGTTGACCGTGACCTGGCCGTCGGCGATGAGCTGCTCCATGTCGCGGCGCGAGCCCACGCCGGACTGGGCCAGCACCTTGTGCAGCTTGGGCGCATCGGGCTCGGCGTCGAGCACGCGCTTGCCGGCGTCGGCCGGGCCGTCGTCCCCGGACGCCTCGGCCGCGATGTCGCCGGCGGCGGCAGCTTGCGCGGCCGTTTCGGCCTCGGGGTCGTAGTGCCCGGTGATCAGCGCATCGAAGAGCGCACGGGCGGCGACCAGGCTTTCGACCGGCGGCGGCACCGCGGCCGGTCGGCCGGGGCGCGGGGCGCTGCCGGCTTCCGGCTCGCCCTCGGCCGGCCCGTCGACCGGGGAGGCGAGCGGGTTTTCAGCCGCTTCCCCGGGCGCTCCGGCCGCTTCATCCGCTGCTTCGGCCGCCACGGGATCGGCGGCGGGGGCGCGGTCGAGGGCCTCAGCCGGTACCGCCTCGGCGGCCGGCTTGCGCGGGCTGCGGCGGCGGGCGGGCTTGGCCGCGGAAGGTTCGGCCGCCTGGGCCTCGGCGTCGCCCGGCGCATGCTGTGCGGCCTCGGTGGCGGTCAGGGCCTCCGCGGCTTCGACCGGGGCGGCGGCCGCCCGGCTGCGGCGACGCGGCGCCGGCTTGGCGGCGACTTCGGCCTCGGCCGGGGCCTGCGGGGCGGCGTCGTCCGCCGCGGGGCGGGCGGCGGCGCTGCGGCGCCGACGGGCGGGGGCCGCGGGCCCGGCAGGGTCGGCCGGCGGGGAAAGGTCCGGCGCGTCGGGCTGTTCGTTCATGCTCATGTCGTCTCGGTGGGAGGACGAGGGTCGGCCGCAGCTTCGGCATCCGGGGCCTGGGAGGCGGCCGGTGCGGCGACGGGAAGGACGTCCGCCGTCACGGCGTCGTCCGGGTGGGGGACCGCAGGCTGGTCCATCCCGTCGGGATGGGCCAGGTGCGGCGCCGGGGTGCGATCCGCCGGTTCGGCCGGATCGTCTTGGCGGTCCTCCACCCCGGGGGTGGGCCGCAGTCCGGTCTCGGTGCCGTCATGCGGCGCCGGGTCCGGGGGAAGCAGGGACAGGGTCTGGCCGGCGCTCGGGTCACCGCCCAGGCCGCTGCCGTCGAGGGGCGGCAGCCCGGCCAGCGAGGCCAGGCCGAGATCGTCCAGGAAGGCGCGGGTCGTCGCGAAGAGCGCGGGCCGGCCGGGGGCCTCGCGATGCCCGATCACCTCGATCCAGCCGCGGTCCTCCAGCTGCTTGATCATCGGCGCGCCCACGGTGACGCCGCGGATGTCTTCGATGTCGCCGCGGGTGACCGGCTGGCGGTAGGCAATGATGGCCAAGGTCTCGAGCGTCGCGCGGGTGTAGCGCGGCGGCTTCTCGGGGTTCAGGCGGTCGAGGTGCAGGCGCATGGCCGGCCGGCTCTGGAAGCGCCAGCCGCTGGCCAGCTCGACCAGCTCCAGGCCGCGGTCGGCCCAGTCCTCGGCCAGGGCGTCCAGCACCGGACGCAGCGTCACCGCGTCGACCGGGTCGTCGAAAAGCAGCTTCAGCTCGCGCAGCGGCAAAGGTTCGCGCGCGCAGAGCAAGGCGGCTTCGAGGACGCGCTTGGCATCCTGGATGTTCATCGGGTGCAGCTTCGGGCCGGCCAGGCGGCCGGGGGTCGGACAGGGTGCGGGCCGCAGGGGCCCGTCGGAACCGGAATCCGCCGATCGGGGGCGCGCCATTCCGGGAGGCAGGACGCCGGCTGCGGAGGGTTGCAGCAGCCTGTCATGCCGGCGGATTCACACCGCCTCTCAGGGCGCTAGTGTACGGGACACCCTCGGGCGCCCTGCGATGGCGGCGCGGGAGGCGTTCACGAGGCGTCCCAGTGCACGCCCGGCGCCTCGGCCGGCAGGACCGCCTGCAGACCGGTCTCCGCGATCGCGGCCTGCAGATCCGCGGGTGGCGCCGCCACGCAGCGCAGGCGCCGGCCGCTGTGCGGATGCAGCAGGCTCAGCACCCGGGCATGCAGAGCCTGGCGCTGCAGGCCGGCGGCCGGCCCGCCGCCATAGACCGCATCGGCCAGCAGCGGGTGGCCGCGGTGGGCCAGGTGGACCCGGATCTGATGGGTGCGGCCGCTGTGCAGCAGGCAGCGCAGCAGGCTGACCCCGCGCGGGCCGGCCGTGGCGGCCACGCCCAGCCGTTCGACATCGGTACGGGCCGGCTTGCCGCCCGCGATGACGGCCATGCGCACCCGCGAGGCCGGATCGCGGCCGATCGGCGCATCCACCGTGCAGGCGGCCGGCGCCACGCCATGGGCCAGGGCCAGGTACTCGCGGTGCACCTCGCGGGCGGCGATCGCCCGCACCAGCGCGGTCTGCGCGGCCAGGGTCTT
This sequence comes from uncultured Rubrivivax sp., assembly GCA_964433315.1. Taxonomy (GTDB): domain Bacteria; phylum Pseudomonadota; class Gammaproteobacteria; order Burkholderiales; family Burkholderiaceae_C; genus Aquariibacter. The sequence continues at coordinate 781 of CAYSQO010000095.1, read as the reverse complement.
GGCCACGACCATCAGGCCGCTGGTGTCCTTGTCGAGCCGGTGGACGATGCCGGCGCGCGGCAGCGCCGCCGCCCCGGCATGGTGGGCCAGCAGGCCATTGAGCAGGGTGCCGGACCAGTGGCCCGCCGCCGGATGCACGACCAGGCCGACCGGCTTGTCGATCACCATCAGCGCCTCGTCCTCGTGGACGATGGCCAGCGGCAGGGGCTCGGGCCGGAAGGCCTGGCTCTGCGGCGTCGGCACCAGGCGCAGCACCAGCTGCTGCCCGGCCAGCAGGCGCTTGGCCGGCGTGGTGGCCGGCCGGCCGTCGATCGTGGCCTCGCCCTGCGCGATCAGGGTCTGCACATGGCTGCGCGAGAACTCCGGCGCCAGCCGCGCCAGCCAGCGATCCAGGCGCTCGCCCTGCTCGGCGGGCGCGACCTGGCCGCAGCGCAGCTCGGCCGCGGCGTCGTCCGGACCCTCGCCTTCGGCCTCCATCGCGGGGCCGTCCAGGCCCTCAGGCCGGGCCGCGGCGGGGCCCCGGTCGTGCGGGGGGGCACCCCTATACTCGTCGATCATTTGTCCCTTGATGGGCGCCCGATCCCCGCGGGCCGGCGCCGAAGTCCCTTGCGATGAACCTGCACCGCCAACCGCCCTGCCCCGGCCGCCTCGGCCGCGCCTCCGTGATGGCTGCCGCCGTGGTCCTGCTGGCGGCCTGCGCGTCGAAGCCCGGCCTGGGCAGCGACGTGGAGAAATGGGACACGACCCGATTGTATGAAGAGGCCCGCGACGAATCCTCGGC
>CAYSQO010000094.1:0-5126 GCA_964433315.1 uncultured Rubrivivax sp. | reverse complement strand
GCATGCCAGGACCGGAAGGTCCGGCACCAGGCCAGACTAAGAGCCCCGGCCGGCCCCCACAAGCGCCGCAGCCCGGAGACCGGCCTCATCCGGGACAAGTTCCCAGCCCGGCACGCATCCCGGGGAAAGCCCTGAAGGCACGGGATCCGGCCCCCTGAACCGGCGCTTCTCACCTGCTAAACAACACTTTGTGTGCCTTGCGAGCGCAGATCGCTCGCCGAAAGCGTGAAGTTGCTCCAATAATGCGACGGCTTGGATTGGGCGCCCTCTCTTCTCCCCTCTCACAACGGCGTGGCGGTCTCGACAGGTCATAGCTCCATCACAGGCTCGAGGGGTACCCGCTGGTACCGAGATGATTGTTTGAAGTTGGTTGAAAGGCGCTCTCCATGGGCAACAAGCTTTACGTAGGCAACCTGGCCTACTCGGTGCGTGACGAAGAACTGAACGAGGCCTTCTCGCAGTTCGGTGCCGTGACCTCCGCCAAGGTCATGATGGATCGCGACACCGGTCGCTCCAAGGGTTTTGGTTTCGTCGAGATGGGCAGCGATGCCGAGGCCCAGTCGGCCATCCAGGGCATGAACGGTCAGCCCCTGTCGGGTCGCCCGCTGGTGGTCAACGAGGCCCGTCCCCGTGAAGAGCGCCCCAGCGGCTTCCGTGGCCCCTACGGTGGCGGCGGCTTCAACCGTGGTCCGCGTGAAGGCGGCGGCGGTGGTGGCGGCTACGGTGGTGGCGGTGGCTACGGCGGCGGCGGCGGCGGCGGCGGTTACGGCGGCGGCCGTGGCGAAGGCGGCGGTGGCCGCGGCGGCTACGGTGGCGGCGGTGGCTACGGCGGTGGCCGTGGCGACGGCGGTGGTGGCTACGGCGGTGGCGGCCGGGGTGAAGGCGGCGGCGGCCGTGGTGGCTATGGCGGCGGTGGCCGCGGTGGTTACGGCGGCGGCAACAGCGGTTACTGATCGTCGCGCCGCGGGGATGCGGGCCGCTTGAACGGCACCGCGCTCCGGCGCAAGAACACGGCGGCCTGCGGGCCGCCGTTTTTCATGGTGGATGCGCCTCGCCCCGCGGCTTCGCCGGCCTGCGCGTCAGTCCGGTTGGCGCGGCTTGCGGCCACGACCGGCCAGCAGGCGGTCGAACCAGGGGTTCGGCAGCAGCCGCAGCAGCTTGGCCACCGCCGCCATCGGCCGCGGAATCACCCGGTAGCTGTCGCCGCGGGCGATGGCCTGGAAGGCCTGGTCGGCGAAGGCCTCGGCCGACATGAGGAAAGGCATGCCGTAGGGGTTGCGCGCCGTCAGCGGCGTGGCCACGTAGCCCGGCACCAGGGTGACCACCTGCACGCCCTGGCCGCGGCATTCGCCGCGCAGGCTTTCGAGGTAGGCCACCACGCCGGCCTTGCTGGCGCAGTAGGCGCCGTGACCCGGCAGGCCCCGGATGGCGGCCACGCTGGCCACGCCGACCAGACGGCCGCTGCCTCGTGCGCGCATCGGCGCGAGGAAGGGCTGGAAGGTGGCCGCCACGCCGAGGAGGTTGGTTTCCAGCGTGGCGCGGAAGACGGCCAGGTCGGCCGCAATCGCCGTGTCGACCCCGACGCTGATGCCGGCGTTCGCGATCACCACCTCGGGCAGGCCCAGCTGCGCCAGGCAGGCCTGACCCGCGGCGAGCATGCTGGCCTCCTGCCGCACGTCGGCCGCGAAGGCCACCGCATCTGCCGCCGCCCAGCCCTCGGCACGGCACCAGGCCTCGATCGCCTCGGCCCGCCGTGCGACCAGGGCCAGCCGCCAGCCGGCGGCGTGGAAGCGCCGGGCCAGGGCCTGGCCGATGCCGCTGGAGGCCCCGGTGATGCAGGCCAGCGGTCGGGTGTCGCTCATGGTTGGACGGCCGAGGCCGGGGCATCGACCGTCGCGGGCGGTGCGAGGCGGCTGCTCTCGTCCGGTGGCAGGAAGCGGCCGCGGACGCCCCCGCCCAGCACCGCCACCCGCTGTACGTGGTCGTAGTCCAGCGTGCCGCCGTGCACTTCGCTGCGGCGGTCTCGCAGGATCACGGGCAGGCTGCTGCGCAGGGTCTTGCGCTCGGGAAAGACGTCCAGGCGTTCACCCAGGAACTCCAGTCGGTCCTCATCAACACCGTCCGCCGTGACTTTCTGTGAAAGTAGGCGCTCACGTTGTATCAGCACCTTGCCGCTCAGGCGCAGCTCGCTGCCGTCCTCCCGGCTCCAGCCGCGCTCGGCCCGGCCGCGCAGCAGCTGGCCGTCCGTGGCGAAGCCGACCATGCGGATCGCGTCGATCTCCAGGGTCTGGGTGTCCGGGTAGTGGCGCAGGGCTTCACCCGACAAGCGGTTCTGCAGCCGGCCATCGACCCCGTAGGCACTCATGGCGAAGTGCTGCATCGTGTAGTCGGGCTCGTGGCGCAGGGCGCGTTCGGGCGCTTCGGCCTCGGGGTCGGGGGTGCTGCGGACCAGCCACCAGCTCAGGCCGGCGAGCACCGCCAGCAGCAGCACCGGCAGCGAGCCGAGCATGGCGTCCCAGGCCCGCACATAGAGGCGCAGCGGCCACGGACCGGCGGCCGGACCGGGCCGCGGGTCGCGGCGGCGCAGCGGGGCCAGCGGTCGCAGTTCGGCGAAGGGGGCTTCGTCGCCGTCCGGGTCCAGGCCGAGGTCGGCCGGACCGGGCTCGCCGCCGCGCGGCGGCGGTTTCATGACCGGGGCCCGTCCAGGGTGGTCAGGTGGCCCTGCAGCAGTTCGGTGTAGCGGCCGGCGGCCATCAGCAGCAGGTCGCACAGCTCGCGGGCGGCCCCCTGGCCGCCGGCTGCCGCGGTGATGTGGTGCGCGGCCGCACGCACTTCGGCATGGGCCCCGGGCGGGCAGGCGGCGAAGCCGGCGCGCAGCAGCAGCGGCAGGTCGGGCCAGTCGTCGCCGATGGCGGCGATCTCGGACCAGCCGAGCCCGAGCCCGCCCAACAGCACCTCGGCGGCGGCCAGCTTGTCACCGGCGCCGTAGACGGCATGCCGCAGGCCCAGGTCGGCCACCCGGCGCCGCACCGCGGCGGAGTCGCGGCCGGTGATGATCAGCGGCTCGATGCCGCCCCGCGCCAGCAGCTTCAGGCCGTGGCCGTCGAGCACGGAAAAGGGCTTGATCGTCTCGCCCTCGGCCGAGATCCAGACGCTGCCGTCGGTCAGCACGCCGTCGACGTCGAAGATCGCCGCCCGCAGGCGGCCAGCCGGGCCCTGGGCCGCCAGCAGCAGCTCGGGCGCGAAACGCAGGGCAGGGCGCAGCGGCCGCGGCGGGGGGGACAGGGACATGGGCGACAGGCTTCGGGTTCGCGCCGGGGTCAGATGACCTTGGCGCGCATCAGGTCGTTGGTGTTGATCGCGCCCACGAGCAGGCCCTCGGCATCGACCACCAGCAGGCTGGTGATGCGGTGCGCCTCCATCAGCTCGGCGGCCTCGACGGCCAGCGCGTCGTCGCGGATGCGGCGCGGCGCGGCATGCATGAGCTGCCCGGCGCAGTGGCCGCGCCAGTCGCCGCCCTTCTCGATCAGGCGGCGCAGGTCGCCGTCGGTGAAGACGCCCTGCGGCCGGCCGGCGGCATCGGTCACGGCGGTGAAGCCCAGGCCCTTGGCGCTCATCTCGCGCAGCATGGTGGTGAAGGGCGTGTCCGGGGCGACGCGCGGCACGGCCTCGCCGGCGCGCATCAGGTCGCGCACGTGCAGCAGCAGCTTGCGGCCCAGCGCGCCGCCGGGGTGCGAGCGGGCGAAGTCCTCCTCGCGGAAGCCGCGCGCCTCCAGCAGGGCCACGGCCAGCGCATCGCCCAGGGCGATCTGGGCCGTGGTGCTGGCGGTGGGCGCGAGGTTCAGCGGACAGGCTTCCTGCTCGACCGCGGTCGACAGCGCGATGTGGGCATGGCGGGCCAGGGTCGACTCGGCCCGGCCGCTCATCGCGATCAGCGGCACGCCCTGGCGCTTGAGCACCGGCAGGATCACGTTCAGCTCGTCGCTTTCGCCGGAGTTGCTGATCGCGATCACCACGTCGGCGGCGGTGACCATGCCCAGGTCGCCGTGGCTGGCCTCGGCCGGGTGCACGAACAGGGCCGGCGTGCCGGTGGAGGCCAGGGTCGCGGCCATCTTGCGGCCGACATGGCCGCTCTTGCCCATGCCCATCACCACCACCCGGCCGCGGCAGGCCAGCACGGTGGCCACGGCTGCCGCGAAGGCCTGGGCATGGGGCGGCTGCGCCAGACCGGCCTGCAGCTTCAGCAGGGCCTGCGCCTCGATGCCCAGCGCGCGCATGCCGGCCTCGACCGCGCGTGCACCTTCGGCCACGGGATCTCCGGCGCGGACGGAGCGGGCATCGTCGTTCGGTAGCATCGCCTCATTCTAGGTGGCGCCCCTCACGCGGGACGTCGCTGCCCCTCCAGCCCGCCCGGCCGCGCGCCCCGCGCGGCGCCCGCTCCGCCGCATGGCCTCCACCCTCGACCTGACCCTGCTCTACCTGGTGGCCGCCGTGCTCGGCGTGGTCGCCTGTCGCCTGCTCAAGCTGCCGCCCATGCTGGGCTATCTGGCGGTCGGCGTGCTCATCGGCCCCAATGCGCTGGCCCTGGCCAAGGACTCCGCCGGCATCCGCTACCTCGCGGAATTCGGCGTCGTCTTCCTGATGTTCGTGATCGGGCTGGAGTTCAACCGCCCCAAGCTGCGGGCCATGCGCACCCTGGTCTTCGGCCTGGGCCTGTCGCAGGTGGCGCTGACCATGCTCGGCACCCTGCTGCTGAATGCCGGCCTGGCCTGGGTCTGGGTCCACCTGCTCGGCCGCGGCTGGTCCCTGGGCTGGCCGCATGCCCTGGCCCTGGGGGCGGCCCTGGCGATGAGCTCCACCGCCATCCTCGTCAAGCTGATGGCCGAGCGCCTGGAGCTGGAGAGCGAGCACGGCCGGCGCGTGATGGGCGTGCTGCTGTTCCAGGACCTGGCCGTGGTGCCGCTGCTGGTGCTGATCCCGGCCCTGGGCGAGCTGGGCCCGGAGGGCGCCGGCGACCTGGTCCGTGCGCTGGGCCTGGCCGGCCTGAAGGCCGCGCTGCTGCTGGGCCTGCTGCTGGTCGGCGGGCCACGCGTGATGCGCTGGTGGCTGACGATGGTCGCCCGCCG
>CAYSQO010000093.1:0-5198 GCA_964433315.1 uncultured Rubrivivax sp. | reverse complement strand
GGCCGATACTGGGGGCCGAGGCCTGCTCGCGCCTCTCGCCCCATCTGGCCTGGGGCACGCTCAGCGTGCGCGAGGTGCTGCATGCCGCCCTGGCCCGCCGCGCGCACTGGCTGGCGCAGACGCCCGCCGACGAGGCCGGCCGCACCGAGCGCCGCGACTGGCTGGACGCGCTCAAGAGCTTCGAATCCCGCCTGCACTGGCAGAGCCACTTCATCCAGAAGCTGGAGAGCGAGCCGGCCATCGAATGGCGCCACGTGCATCGCGGCTTCGACGGCCTGCGCCCGCACGAGGACGGCGGCCCGCTGGCGCCCGCGGCCCAGGCCCGCCTGGACGCCTGGGCCGCCGGCCGCACCGGCTACCCCTTCGTCGACGCCTGCATGCGCAGCCTGGCCGCCACCGGCTGGCTCAACTTCCGCATGCGCGCCATGGTGATGAGCTTCGCCAGCCAGCTGCTCTGGCTGCACTGGCGCGCGCCCGGCCTGCACCTGGCGCGCTGCTTCACCGACTACGAGCCCGGCATCCACTGGCCGCAGGTGCAGATGCAGAGCGGCGTGACCGGCATCAACACCGTGCGCATCTACAACCCGGTCAAGCAGTCGCGCGACCAGGACCCGCAGGGCGCCTTCATCCGCCAATGGGTGCCGGAGCTGGCGCGCCTGCCCGATGCCGCGATCCACGCCCCCTGGGAGCTGCCGCCGCACGCCCTGGCGCCCTATGGCGTGGTGCTGGGCCCGGGCGGCAGCTACCCGGCGCCGATCGTCGAGCTGGCCCCCGCCATGGCCGCCGCCCGCGAGGCCGTGCACACCCGCAAGGCCCAGCCGGCCGTGCGGGCCGAGTCGCAGCAGGTCTACCAGAAGCACGGCAGCCGCCACCCGGGGCGCGAGGGCACGCGCCGCCCGGCCCGCGGCCGTGCCGCCTCCGGGGCGGCCCCGGCGGCGGTTTCGGCAGGGGCTGCGGCGGGGGCTGCGGCGGGGGTGCAGCGCGGGCTCTTCGACCCGGAGTGAGCGGGGGCGATCCGGGCGGTCCGGCCGCCGGCTCGGCCGCTGCGGGGACGGGGCCCGAGGGCTCGCAGGCCGCGAACACGCCGCGCTGCAGTGGCGCGCCTCAGCCCGCGGCCGGGGGGCGCGCCCGCGGGGCCTGCCGCAAGCGCTGCCGCGCCGGGTCCAGGGCCTCGACCAGGGCCTGCTCGACCGGGGCGGGTTCGCCGCTCACCCAGCTCGCCAGCAGTTCGCCGGCCAGGGCCGACCAGGTCAGGCCGCGCGAGCCGAGGCCCCCGAGCAGGTAGACGCCGCCCCGGGCGTCGCACCAGCGCGGCCAGTGGGCCGGGCCGCGCGGGGCCGGGCCGGGACCGGCTTCGGCGCGGGGCAGGGCGCCGACCCAGGGCAGACGGTCGGGCGTGGTGGCGCGCCAGGCGACGCGGCCGCGGGCGGCTTCCAGCGGGCCGACGGCCTCGGGCGTGCAGCCCAGCAGGCCGGCCAGGCGCAGGCGGTTGTGGGCGTGGTCGGTGGCCCGCAGGGCGGGGTCGGGGTCGTCGTGCTGGCTGGTCGCCCCGGTCCAGAGCCAGCCCTCGATCGCCGGCATCGCATAGCCCGCGCCCGACAAGGCGCAGCGCGGCCCCGGCTGGCCCGGCGGCAAGGGCCAGGCGCTGAGCTGGCCGCGCACCCGGCCCAGCGGCCCCGGCGCGGCGGCCGCGGCCTCGCCCAGCGAGGCGCCCAGCAGCGCCGGGAGGGCCCCGGCCGCGGCCAGCACCAGCACCGGGGCGCGGTCGATTTCGCGCCCCTGGGGGTCGAGCACCCGCCAGCCGCCGTCGTCGGTCGGCTCGAAGCGGGCCACCGGCCGGCCGCCGAGGAACTGCACGGGGCCCGGCGCGGCGTCGGCCAGGAAGGCCGCACAGACCTCGGCCGGCGCCAGCCAGCCGCCCTGGGGGAAGCGCCAGGCGCCGGGCGGGGCCTGGCCGGGCACGGCCAGGGGCAGGCCGCTGGCCGCCGCGGCCTGCGGGCCGTCCAGCCAGTCCAGCAGCTCCGCCGGTAGGCCGGCCCGGCTGCGCTGGGCCGTGGCGCTTGCGGCATCCAGCCGCGGTTCCAGGCGCAGGAAGCCGTCCAGGGCGCCACGCACCCGGCCGCTGGCCAGCCAGGGCGCGGCCACCCGGGCCATGCGCAGCGCGGCGGCGCGGTGGGCGCGGGCGTGCAGGCCATCGTCGGGGCTGAAGGTGGCGTGCATCAGGCCGGCCGGGTTGCCGGAGGCGCCGGCCGCCGGATGGGCCGCGCCGTCGATCACGGTGCAGGCCCAGCCGGCCCGGCCCAGGGCCCAGGCGGCGGCACAGCCGGCCAGGCCGGCCCCGACGATCAGGGCCCGTCGGGCGGTCCCGTCGTGCCGGTCCGCGCCCGGCCGACCCGGCGGGGCCGGGGCGTGGTGGCGGGGCTGGTAGACCGCCTCCAGCCGGTCGCGCTTGCCGTCGAAGCCGGGCCGGCGCATCAGGGTGAAGCCGGCGGCGGCCAGGCCCTCACGCACCGGACGGGCGATGCTCCAGGTGGCGGCACGGGCTCCGGGCCGGCAGCGCCGGGCCAGGGCCTGGAAGAGCTCGGGCGACCAGAGCGCGGGGTTGCGGTCCGGCGCGAAGCCGTCCAGCAGCAGCCCGTCCAGCGTGGCCGGCAGGCCGCGCGCCAGCGTCAGTGCGTCGCCGAAGCCCAGCTGCAGCAGCACCCGGCCGCCTTCCAGGTCGATGCGGTGCCAGCCGGCGCTGGCCGGCGGCCAGGCCGCCAGCAGCGCGGCGACGCAGTCGGCCGGGTGGCCGGCCTTGGCCAGGGCGCGGGCCAGGTCCTGCGGCCGCGGCGGGTGCAGCTCCAGCCCCAGGTAGACCAGGCGCTGCGGCCGCTGCGGATCGGCCCGCCACGCCGCCCAGGTGCTGAGGAAGTTCTGCCCCAGGCCGAAGCCGGTTTCGAGCAGCACGTGGCGCGGGCGGCCGGCCCAGGCCGGCGGGCCTTCGCCGGGCTCGGGCAGCAGGCCCAGGCCGCGCAGGAAGACGGCCCGCGCTTGCGCCCGCCCACCGGCACGGCCGTGGTAGCGGTCGCCGTAGTCCGGCGCCGAGGGCAGGCCTTCGGCGTCGTCGACGATGTGGGCGGCTTGGAGCGGGGAGGGCATGAAAAAGGGCAGCCGAAGCTGCCCCTCCTGTGGCGCCGGCGGATCCGCCGGGACTCAGACGCGCTTCTTGTACTCGTGGGTGCGGGTGTCGATTTCGATCTTGTCACCGCTCTCGACGAACAGCGGCACGGCGATCTCGAAGCCGGTGCCGACGAGCTTGGCGGGCTTCATGACCTTGCCCGAGGTGTCGCCCTTGACGGCCGGCTCGGTCTCGATCTCGCGGACCACGGTGGTCGGCAGTTCGACCGAGATGGCCTTGCCGTCGTAGAACACCACTTCGACGGCCATGTTGTCTTCCAGGTAGGAGATGGCGTCGCCCATGTTCTCGGCCTCGACCTCAAACTGGTTGTACTCGGCATCCATGAACACGTACATCGGGTCGGCGAAGTAGGTGTAGGTGCACTCCTTCTTGTCCAGGATGATCTGGTCCATCTTGTCGTCGGCCTTGAAGACCACCTCGGCGCCGCCGCCGTTGAGCAGGTTCTTCATCTTGATCCGCACGGTGGCGGCGCCGCGGCCGCCGCGGCTGTATTCGGTGCGCAGGACGACCATGGGGTCCTTGCCCTGCATGATCACGTTGCCGGCGCGGATTTCCTGAGCGAGTTTCATCGGTGAACCTTGGGGTTTGGGTCCGCGGGCCTGGGGCCTCGGCGGGGACGGCCCGGTCACCGCCCGGATGGGGTGCCGCGCCTGGGGTCGACGCCCCCGGTGCGCTTGCGCAGGCCTGCGCACCCGGGGCGGCCGGCCTGCGGGCAAGATGCTCGCGTCGGCCGAAAAGCCCGCGAGTTTAGCCGAGCGGCGCCGGCCGCCGCCCGTGGGCCTGCTGCCACAGCTGCTCGGCCAGGTCGCCGTCGCGCTCGGCGCGGGCCTGCAGGCGCTGCCGCAGGGCCTCGGCCTGCGCGGCCCAGGCCGCGTGGCCGGGCTCGCCCGGCCCCAGGCCCTGCAGGGCCGGCACGGCCGGATCGGCCAGGCCGTTCCAGCGCGCGAAGGCGGCCCGCAGCGCCTGCGCCAGGTCGGCCGCGGCGCCGGGCAGCAGCACCCGGTCCAGGAAGGCCTGCAGCTTCACGGCATGCGTGTCCTCCTCCTGCGGGTAGAGCTGCCACAGCATCGGCCGGCCGGCCCAGAGGGCGCGGGCCAGCGAGTCCTCGCCGCGCACCAGGTTCAGCGCACAGGCGGCCAGCAGGCGGTCGAAGCCGGGCTGGCTCAGCCAGGGCAGGGCGATCAGGCGCAGCGCGCCTCGGTCCACGGCCTCGCCGACGGCCAGCGCCCGGCCCAGCCAGGCGGTGGCCTGGTCCGTGGCATGGCCCGGGGTGAGCAGCAGGTCGATGGGCCGCGGCCCGGCGGCCCAGGCGGCCAGCTGGGCGGGCAGCGCCGCCTGCGGGTAGCCGAAGAGGCTGACCGCCGGCACGCCGGGCCGTGCCGCGCCGCCGCTGGCCTCGGCCCGCACGGCGGCCGGGTCGAAGCCGGCGCCCGTGTCGCCGGGCAGCGGCCCGCGCATCAGGCCGCCGGTGGCCGGCGTGAAGCCGGGGTAGAAGAACCATTTGTCCAGCCCCGCGCCGGGCCCGCTGCCCTGGGGCGAGCGCAGGCCGTGGCTGCGCTCGACATAGGACTCGGCGCTCAGGTACTCCAGGTTCAGCCAGAGCGGGGCGGGCCCGGCCGGCGGGGGGGCCGGGCGGGGGGCCGCGGCCCCGGAGGCGGCCACCGCCTGCGTCGCGGGGGCTTGCGCCGGCACGGCGCCCGGCGCGTGCTGGCCGGCGGCCGCGCTGCGTGCGGCCATCGCGGCGACGAAGCCGGGCGGCGGGTCGCAGCCGAAGGACTCGACGACGACCTCGCCCGGCGTCTCGCCGGCCTGCGGCTCGCGCCAGGGCCGCAGCTGCACACCGGGGCAGCCGTCGGGGGCCATCCAGGCCAGGGCGCGGGCATCGTCCACCCACAGCCGCACCTGCGCGCCCAGCGCGGCCAGGCGGGTGGCCAGGCGCCAGCAGACGCCGAGGTCGCCGTGGTTGTCGATCACGCGGCAGAACACGTCCCAGCGCGGGCCGGAGGCAGGAGGGGCG
>CAYSQO010000092.1:0-5446 GCA_964433315.1 uncultured Rubrivivax sp. | reverse complement strand
CCGCCAAGCTGCCGCCGCGGGCCGGGCCATGGAGGGCCCGCCGACGTGATCACGCTGACCCCTGAAGATTTCGACCGCCTGGCCGCCGAAGGCCACAACCGCGTCGCGCTGGTCGAGCAGGCCTTCGCCGACCTCGAGACCCCGCTCACCCTCTACCTGAAGCTGGCCGCCGGCCAGCCGCACAGCTTCCTGCTGGAGTCCGTGGTCGGGGGCGAACGCTTCGGCCGCTACTCCTTCATCGGCCTGCCGGCCCGCACCCTGCTGCGCTCGGTCGAGGGCGGGCTGGAGGTGGTGCGCGACGGCCAGGTCGTCGAGACCCTGGCCGGCAACCCGCTCGACGCCATCGCCGCCTACCAGCAGCGCTTCCGGCTGGCCCCCCAGCCCGGGCTGCCGCGCTTTGCCGGCGGCCTGGCCGGCTACTTCGGCTACGACGCGGTGCGCCACATGGAGCAGCGCCTGGCCCATGCTGGCCGAAAGCCCGGCGGCCTGGGCACGCCCGACATCCTGCTGCTGCAGACCGAGGAGGTGGCGGTCATCGACAACCTCAGCGGCCGCCTCTCGCTCATCGTCTGGGCCGACCCGGGCCAGCCGGGCGCCCACGCCCGCGCCCGCGCCCGCCTGGCCGAGCTGCGCGCGCGCCTCGACCAGCCGGCCCGCGCGCCGGCCGTCGAGCCGGTGGACCCGCAGCCGGTGCAGCGCCACTTCGAGCGCGCCGACTACGAAGCCGCCGTGCAGCGCTGCAAGGACTACATCGCCGCCGGCGACTGCATGCAGGTCGTCATCGGCCAGCGCCTGCAGAAGCCCTTCGGCGCCAGCCCGCTGTCGCTCTACCGCGCGCTGCGTTCGCTGAACCCCTCGCCCTACATGTACTACTACGATCTGGGCGACTTCCAGATCGTCGGCGCCTCGCCGGAGATCCTGGTGCGCCACGAGCACGTCCAGACCCCCGAGGGCGAGGCGGCCGAGAAGATCACCATCCGCCCCCTGGCCGGCACCCGCCCGCGCGGCGCCACGCCCGAGGCCGACGCCGCCACCGAGGCCGAGCTGCTGGCCGACCCCAAGGAGCGCGCCGAGCACGTCATGCTCATCGACCTGGCGCGCAACGACATCGGCCGCATCGCCCGCACCGGCAGCGTCAAGGTGACCGAGGCCTTCCAGGTCGAGCGCTACTCGCACGTCATGCACATCGTCAGCAACGTCGAGGGCCTGCTCAAGCCCGGCCTGAGCAACCTGGACGTGCTGCGCGCCACCTTCCCGGCCGGCACGCTCAGCGGCGCGCCCAAGATCCGCGCCATGGAGATCATCGACGCGCTGGAGCCCGTGCCGCGCGGCGTCTACGGCGGCGCCTGCGGCTACCTCAGCTTCGCGGGCGACATGGACGTGGCCATCGCCATCCGCACCGGCATCGTCAAGGACGGCACGCTCTACGTGCAGGCCGCAGCCGGCGTGGTGGCCGACTCCCAGCCCGCGCTGGAATGGGCCGAGACCGAAGCCAAGGCCCGCGCCCTGCTGCGCGCGGCCGAGCTGGTGGAACAGGGTTTCTGAGGGAAGGGGCGCGCCATGCTGCTGATGATCGACAACTACGACTCCTTCACCTACAACCTCGTGCAGTACTTCGCCGAGCTGGGCGAGGAGGTGCGGGTGCACCGCAACGACGAGATCACGATCGAGGAGATCGAGGCCCTGCGGCCCGACCGCCTGGTGCTCTCGCCGGGGCCCTGCTCGCCGGCGGAGGCCGGCATCTGCGTGCCGGCCATCCGGCACTTCGCGGGCAAGCTGCCGATCCTGGGCGTGTGCCTGGGGCACCAGAGCATCGGTGCGGCGCTGGGCGGGGACATCGTCCGCGCCCGGGTGCAGATGCACGGCAAGACCAGCACCATCCACACCGACCGGCGCGGCGTCTTCAGCGAGCTGCCGGAGAAGTTCACGGTGATCCGCTACCACTCCCTGGCCATCGCGCCGGCCACGCTGCCGGCCGAGCTGGAGATCAGCGCCACCACCGAGGATGGCGAGATCATGGGCGTGCGCCACCGCACGCTGCCCATCGAGGGCGTGCAGTTCCACCCCGAGTCCATCCTGACCGAGCACGGTCACGCGATGCTGAAGAACTTCCTGCTCGACCGCCGTTGAGCCCGGGCCCCGCCACACCAGGAGCTGCCGCCATGACGATCAGCGACACCGCCGCGCTGCAGCGCGTGATCGAGCACCGCGAGATCTTCCACGACGAGATGCTGCACCTGATGCGCCGCATCATGTCGGGCGAGATGTCGCCGGTGATGATGGCCGCGCTGATCGCCGGCCTGCGGGTCAAGAAGGAGACCGTGGGCGAGATCAGCGCCGCCGCGCAGGTGATGCGCGAGTTCGCCACGAAGGTCGAGGTGCCCGACCGCCGCCACCTGGTCGACATCGTCGGCACCGGGGGTGACGGCTCGCACACCTTCAACATCTCGACGGCCTCGGTCTTCGTGGCCGCGGCGGCCGGTGCGCGGGTGGCCAAGCACGGCGGGCGCAGCGTGTCCTCGACCAGCGGCAGCGCCGATGCCATGGAGGCCCTGGGCGCGGCGATGCTGCCGGCCGACCGGGTCGGGGCCTGCATCGCCGAGACCGGCATCGGCTTCATGTTCGCGCCCCACCACCATGCGGCCATGCGCCATGCCGCGCCGGTGCGCAAGGAGCTGGGCGTGCGCACGCTCTTCAACATCCTGGGCCCGCTGACCAACCCGGCCGGTGCCACGCGGCAGCTGCTGGGCGTCTTCCACCCGGACCTGGTCGGCATCCTGGCGCGCGTGCTGCAGCGCCTGGGCTCGGAGCATGTGCTGGTCGTGCACGGCCGCAACGGCATGGACGAGATCTCGCTCTCGGGCGAGACCCTGGTCGCCGAGCTGAAGGACGGCGTGGTGCGCGAGTACACCGTCCATCCGTCCGAGCTGGGTCTCGTGCCCTGCGACGACGCGGTGCTCAAGGTGCCCGACCGTGAAGCCTCGGTGGCCGTGATCCGCCGCGTGCTGGACGACGAGCCCGGCGCCCCGCGCGACATCGTGCTGCTCAATGCCGGCGCGGCCCTGCTGGCCGCCGGCGTGGCGGCCGACCTGGCCGAGGGCGTGGCCCGCGCCCGCGAGGCCGTGGCCTCCGGCGCGGCGCGCCGCCGGCTGGCCGATTTCGTCGCCGTCACCCGGCGCCTGGCGCCCGCCGCCTGAGGCGGGCCGCCCCTCAAGCCGATCCCGGCCCGGCCCGCGCGGCCGGGCCCGTCCTGCGGCCCCGGCCGCCAGCCTTTCCTTCCCGCGCCTGACGCCTTTCCGATGAGCGACATCCTCCAGAAGATCGTGGCCACCAAGCACGAGGAGCTGGCCGAGCGGCGTGCGCGCCGTTCGCTGGCCTCGCTGCGCGAGGCCGCCGAGAGCGCCGAGCGCCGCGCCGACCGGCGGGATTTCCTGGCGGCGCTGCGCGCGCCGATCGCCGCCGGCCGGGCCGGCGTGATCGCCGAGGTCAAGAAGGCCAGCCCCAGCAAGGGCGTGCTGCGCGAGCCCTTCCACCCGGCCGAGATCGCCGCCAGCTACGCCCGCCACGGCGCCGCCTGCCTGAGCGTGCTGACCGACGAGCGCTACTTCCAGGGCAGCGAGGCCTACCTGCGCGCCGCCCGCGCCGCCTGCGCGCTGCCGGTGCTGCGCAAGGACTTCATGGTCGACGAGTACCAGGTGCACGAGGCCCGCGTGATGGGGGCCGACTGCATCCTGCTCATCGCCGCCTGCCTGGGCGACGGGCAGATGGCCGAGCTGGAGGCCTGCGCCCACGCGCTCGGCATGGATGTGCTGGTCGAGGTGCACGACGGCGCCGAGCTGGACCGCGCGCTGCGCCTGAGGACGCCCCTGGTCGGCATCAACAACCGCAACCTGCGCACCTTCGACGTCACGCTGGACACCACCCTGGGCCTGCTGCCGCGCGTGCCGGCCGATCGCCTGCTGGTGACCGAGAGCGGCCTCCTCGCCCCGGCCGATGTGCGCCGCATGCGCGATGCGAACGTCCACGCCTTCCTGATCGGCGAAGCCTTCATGCGTGCGCCCGACCCCGGCGCGGCCCTGGCGGCCCTGCTGGCCTGAGCGAGCGCCGGCCATGGGCACGCGCGGCTCACGCCGGCCGGACGGCCTGACGCAGGCCCTGCCCTGGGACGAGGCCGAGCCGGCCGCGGCGGACGCGGCCCCTGTTGCAGCCGACGCGGCGCACGCCGGCCTGTCCGTGCAGGCGGCCGACCTGCCCTCCGGCTGGCGGCCCACGGTGCAGGCCTTTCTGGCCGCACCCGCGGGGCAGGCGCTGGCGGCCTTCCTGGCGGCCGAGCGGGCGGCGGGCGCCCGCCTCTATCCGCCCGACCCCTTCCGCGCGCTGCGCATGACCCCGCCGGACGCAGTGCGCGTCGTGCTGCTGGGCCAGGACCCGTACCACGGCCCCGGCCAGGCCGAGGGCCTGGCCTTCTCCGTCGCGCCCGGTCGCCCGCATCCGCCCAGCCTGCGCAACCTCCTGGCCGAACGTGCCCGCGACCTGGGCCTGCCGCCACCGCGCAGCGGCAGCCTGGCCGCCTGGGCCGACCGCGGCGTGCTGCTGCTGAACACCACCCTGACGGTGCGCGACGGCGAGCCGGCCAGCCATGCCGGCCGGGGCTGGGAGGCGCTCGGCGCCGCCCTGCTCGACCAGGTGGCGGCCGACCCCGCGCCCAAGGTCTTCCTGCTCTGGGGGGCGCATGCGCAGCGCCTGGGCGAGCGCATCGCCCAGGCCGGTCCGGCGCATCTGCGGCTGGAGGCCAACCACCCCTCGCCGCTGTCGGCCCGCCGGCCGCCGCGGCCCTTCCTGGGCTGCGGACACTTCGGTCAGGCCCAGGCCTGGCTGCAGGCCCAAGGCCGCCCCCTGCCGGGCGGCTGGGCCCTGCCGGAGGACCCGGCCTGAGCCGCTCCCTGCCGCGCTTGCGGAAAGAGCTTGCAGAAAAACAAGAACCCCGTGTTATAGTCTCGGGCTCGCCGTGGAGGGGTGCCCGAGTGGCTAAAGGGGGCAGACTGTAAATCTGTTGGCTTACGCCTACGCTGGTTCGAATCCAGCCTCCTCCACCAAGCGAACTTCCGGCAGGTCTTGCCGGACCGCTTCCGGCGATGCGGGAGTAGTTCAATGGCAGAACCTCAGCCTTCCAAGCTGATGGCGCGGGTTCGATTCCCGTCTCCCGCTCCAGGCTTCGAGGTCTGCACCGTCGATACCGATGTGCGCTGTTGATCAGCGCAGACCTGTGTCGATGCCCATGTGGCTCAGTGGTAGAGCACTCCCTTGGTAAGGGAGAGGTCGCGCGTTCGATCC
Source organism: uncultured Rubrivivax sp. (assembly GCA_964433315.1). Lineage (GTDB taxonomy): Bacteria > Pseudomonadota > Gammaproteobacteria > Burkholderiales > Burkholderiaceae_C > Aquariibacter. The sequence goes on along the minus strand of CAYSQO010000092.1, from coordinate 112 downwards.
GCGCCATGGGCACCACCTTCATCCCCCAGCGTCAGCACAGCTCGTCAGGAGATCGCGATGGCAAAAGGCAAGTTTGAGCGCACCAAGCCGCACGTGAACGTGGGCACGATTG
>CAYSQO010000091.1:0-5597 GCA_964433315.1 uncultured Rubrivivax sp. | reverse complement strand
CGGGACGGGCCGGTGGCGGCCGGGCCGCCGTGGCCGGTACCTCGCCCGCCTGGGGCGGCCCGCCCACCAGGCGGCGGAAGACGGCCTCGCGCAGGGCCTCGCGCAGGCTGTCGACGGACAGGCCGGGCGCGGCGTCGAGCCGTTGCGGGGACGGACTCGGCCGCACGCTGCCGGTGGCGCCGATGCCCTGCTCGAACAAGGCAAGCTCGCGGTCGGGCAGGCCGGGATTGGCCAGGGCGTGGGGACGCTGCAGCTTCAGCGTCCAGCGCCAGCGCTCGCCGCTGCGCAGCGCCGGGGGTGGGGGCTCGCCAGGCCAGCGGTTCCAGGCCAGGCTCAGCTGACGAGGCAGGGTCAGCGGCCGGCCGTCGGCCGCCCAGGCGGCCTCGACCTCGAAGCTGAAGCGCCAGCCCGCCGCCTGGGCCTGCGGCAGGCCGGTGATGCGCCCCTGCACCTGCAGGGGCAGACCTTCGAGCCCGGCCTCCAGCCGATCGGCCAGGCGGGCCCGGGCACGGCCTTCAGTCAGGGCAAAGACCGCGGACGCCACGGCCAGCGCAAGCAGCGGCAGGACGAGGAATCGCCCGGTGCGACGCCCCTCGCGGACCGCCCCGGCCGGCCCGGGCACCCGGCGCCCCGCCAGGCGCTGCAGCCCCATCGCCAGCGCCGCTGCGGCCAGGGCCACCGCGGCAGCCAGCGGACCGCGATGCGGCAGCAGATCGGCCTGCTGAAGCTGCGCCGCCGCCCCCGCCAGCCCCGCCAGCGCCAGGGCCGTGAGCATGCCGGCGGAGGCCATGCGGGCCAGTGTAGGATCGCCGCCGCTCGGCGCCGGGAGGCCTCTTTTCCCTCGGACGAGCGTGTCTGGAGAGCCCCGATGAGCACCGTTGCGCAACGCCTTGCCGACCTAGGCATCACCCTGCCGCCGCTGGCGATTCCGGCCGCGGCCTACGTGCCCTTCGCGCGCAGCGGCTCGCTGATCTTCCTTTCGGGCCACATCGCCAAGCGCGAGGGCAAGGTCTGGACCGGTCGCCTCGGCGAGGACCTGGACACCGCCACCGGTGCGGCGGCCGCGCGCGCCGTCGGCATCGACCTGCTGGGCACCCTGAATGCCGCGCTCGACGGCGACCTGGAGCGCGTCGTGCGCATCGTCAAGCTGATGAGCCTGGTCAACAGCACGCCGGCCTACACCGAGCAGCACCTGGTCACCAACGGCGCCTCGCAGCTGATGGGCGAGGTCTTCGGCGCGACGGTCGGTGCGCATGCCCGCAGCGCCTTCGGCGTGCCCTCGCTGCCGCTCGGCGCCTGCGTCGAGATCGAGCTGATCGCCGAAGTGCGCTGAGGGCCGCCATGCCCTCGGCCCTGCACTCCCCGCCGCGTTCGGTCTTCGCGCGCATGCCGCGTGGCGTGCTGGCGCTGATCGCGCTGGTCGCGCTGACCGCCGTCGGCCTGGCCCTGCTTTCGCAGCACGGCTTCGGCATGCAGCCCTGCCCGTGGTGCATCTTCCAGCGCGTGCTCTACCTGGCGCTGGCGGCGGTGGCGCTGATCGGCTGGATCAGCAAGCCGCGCGGCGTGCAGACCGCCGCCGCGCTGGGCGTGCTGGGCCTGGCCGTGGGCGGTGTGGCCTCGGCCGTGTTCCAGCACCGGGTGGCCGCGCTGGATGCGAGCTGCGCCCTGACCCTGGCCGACCGCTTCCTGATGGCCACCGGCCTGGAGACGGCCGTGCCCTGGCTGTTCCAGGTGACGGCCACCTGCATGGATGCAGCCGGCTACCGCCTGCTGGGCCTGGGCTTCGAGGTCTGGAGCGGCACGCTGTTCGGCCTGCTGGCCCTCACCGCGCTGCGCCTGCTGCAGCTGGCGCGCCGCTGAAGCCCGAGGGCCGGCCCTGCAGGCGCAGGGCGGCGGCCCGGCTCAGCGGCTGGCGGCCTTCTCGACCGCCTGGCCGGCCTCCTTCAGTGCCTGGCCCACCGATTCGGCCGCGCCTTCCGCAGCCTGGCCAGCAGCCTTCTTGGCCTCGGCCGCGGCCTGACCGAGGTCTTCGGCGGCATCCTTGAGCTTCTCGTTCGGACGGCGGTCGAGGGCGTCGTTGACCTTGTCCTGGGCCTGTTCGACAAGCCCCTCGGGCTTCTTCTCGCAGGCGCTCAGGCCCAGGGCCAGGGGAAGGCCGACCAGGAGCAGGGGCAGCAGACGCATGACACAGCCTTAAGGGAAGTAAGGGGGCGCCCACCGTAGCACGCGGCCGTGTCGGCGTCGCCGGGCGGGCGTGGGCTGGCTTCAGCGGGCCCAGCCGGCGGCCAGTTCGCGGGTGAGCTGGCCGGCAGGCACGGCCCGGCAGCCGCTGAGGTTCTGCCCGGCCCACAGCGGCGAGAAGTCGCTGCGCCCGCGCCCCTCGGCGGCGGCGCGCAGCGGCGCCAGCGCCCCGGTGGCCAGCGGGAAGGCCGGGGCCAGCGGGCTGAGCGGGCCCAGCTCGCGCATCAGGCGGTTGACCAGGCCCCGGGCAGGCCGGCCGGTGAAGAGCCGCGTGAGCTGGGTCGGCCCGGGCTCGGGTGCCTGCAAGGCGGCGCGGTGCAGGGGGCTGATCCTGGCCTCCGGGCACAGCAGGTAGGCGGTGCCCACCTGCACCGCCCGCGCGCCCAGGGCCCGCGCGGCGGCCACGCCGGCCGCATCGGCGATGCCGCCCGCCGCGATCACCGGCACCGGGACCGCCTGCACGATCTGCGGCAGCAGCGCGAAGCTGCCGAGCTGGGTGGCGAGATCCTCGTCCAGGAACATGCCGCGGTGACCGCCTGCCTCCAGGCCCTGGGCGATCACGGCATCCACACCGCGCGCGGCCAGCCAGCGCGCCTCGGCCACCGTGGTGGCCGAGGACAGGATGCAGCCGCCCCAGGCGCGGATGGGCGCCAGCAGGGCCTCGTCCGGCAGGCCGAAGTGAAAGCTCACCACCGGCGGCCGGAAGGGCGCGATGCGGGCCAGCGCCGCGGCGTCGAAGGGCTGGCGGCCGGGTCCGGCCTCGGCCTGCGCCGGATCCAGGCCAAGCTCCTCGTAGTAGGGCTTCAGCGCGTCGACCCAGGCGGCCTGGCGCGCCGCGTCGGGCGCGGGCGGGCGGTGGCAGAAGAAATTGAGGTTGTAGGGCCGGCCGGCCGCCTGCAGGCGGGCCAGTTCCGCGACCAGGGCCTCGGGGCCGAGCTGCGCGGCGGGCAGGGAGCCGAGGCCGCCCGCCTCGCCGACGGCCAGGGCCAGGGTGGCATCCTGCGCCCCCGCCATCGGGGCCTGGATCACGGGCAGATCGAGGGGCAGGGGTGTCATCGCGGGATCCTCAAGCAGGCGTCGGGGTGGGTGCGCAGGGCAGGCTCAGGACCTGAGCCCGGGGGGCAGCCGGCGGCAGCACGCGCGCCCTCGCCTGCGCCCGCCCGAAGCGACAAGGCCGCGCCCCTTGCGGGAACGCGGCCTTAGAGCGCGGGGACCACAGCCGAAGCCGCCGCCCGCCCGGCAGCGCCCCGCAGGGCGCGCGGGCTCAGTTCTTCGACTGGTCGACCAGCTTGTTCTTCGCGATCCAGGGCATCATGCCGCGCAGCTGGGCACCGACGGTCTCGATCGGGTGCTCGGCGTTGAGGCGGCGACGCGCGGTCATGCTCGGGTAGTTGGTGCGGCCTTCCAGGATGAACATCTTGGCGTATTCACCGGTCTGGATGCGCTTGAGGGCCGCACGCATGGCTTCGCGCGACTTCTCGTTGATGACTTCGCTGCCGGTCACGTACTCGCCGTACTCGGCGTTGTTCGAGATCGAGTAGTTCATGTTGGCGATGCCGCCTTCGTACATGAGGTCCACGATCAGCTTGAGCTCGTGAAGGCACTCGAAGTAGGCCATCTCCGGGGCGTAGCCGGCTTCGGTCAGAGTCTCGAAGCCCATCTTGACCAGCTCGACGGCGCCGCCGCACAGCACGGCCTGTTCGCCGAAGAGGTCGGTCTCGGTCTCTTCCTTGAAGTTGGTCTCGATCACGCCACCCTTGGTGCCGCCGTTGGCCGCCGCGTAGGACAGGGCGATGTCACGGGCCTTGCCGGACTTGTCCTGGTAGACCGCGATCAGCGAGGGCACGCCGCCGCCCTTGAGGTACTCGGAGCGCACGGTGTGGCCCGGGCCCTTGGGGGCGACCATGATCACGTCCAGGTCGGCACGCGGCACGACCTGGTTGTAGTGCACGTTGAAACCGTGGGCGAAGGCCAGCGTGGCGCCCTGCTTGATGTTCGGCGCAACGTTGTTGTTGTAGACCTCGGGGATGTTCTCGTCGGGCAGCAGGATCATGACGAGGTCCGCGGCCTTGACCGCGTCGTTGACCTCGGCGACCTTGATGCCGGCGGCCTCGACCTTGGACCAGGACGCACCGCCCTTGCGCAGGCCGACCGTCACGTTGACGCCGGAGTCGCGCAGGTTCTGCGCATGGGCATGGCCTTGCGAGCCGTAGCCGATGATGGCGACGTTCTTGCCCTTGATGAGGGAGAGGTCGGCGTCCTTGTCGTAGTAAACCTTCATGAGGTGCTCCAGGTATTTCAGTCAGAGGGTGGGGTAGGCATTCCAGCAGCCGCCGCGGGTCCGGCTCCGCCGGCCCGCCAGCGGCGTCCCCTCGAGGGGGAGCGCCGCAGGCGCTTCGGGGGTGGGCCGATCAGACCCTGAGGATGCGCTCGCCGCGGCCGATGCCGCTGGTGCCGGTGCGCACGGTTTCGAGGATGGCGGTGCGATCCACCGCCTCGATGAAGGCGTCGAGCTTGGCGGCGTCGCCGGTCAGCTCGATGGTGTAGGTCTTCTCGGTCACATCGACGATGCGGCCGCGGAAGATGTCGGCCATGCGCTTCATCTCGTCACGCTCCTTGCCGACGGCACGCACCTTGATGAGCATCAGCTCGCGCTCGGTGTAGCTGCCTTCGGTCAGGTCGACGACCTTGACCACCTCGATCAGGCGGTTCAGGTGCTTGGTGATCTGCTCGATCACGTCGTCGCTGCCGCGGGTGGTGATGGTCATGCGCGAGAGCGAGGGGTCCTCGGTCGTCGCGACGGTCAGGCTCTCGATGTTGTAGCCGCGGGCCGAGAACAGGGCCACGACACGCGAGAGGGCGCCAGGCTCGTTCTCGAGCAGCAGGGCGATGATGTGCTTTTGCATGGGGTCGTCCTGGGCGCGGTTCTTGGGGACGGCGGCGGTGACCGCCGGCCTGTGGCCGCGCCGGAAGAGGGGGGGCTGGGGATCAGGCCGCGGGACGCTCGACGCGACAAGCACGGGGACCGGCAAGCCCCCTGCCCTCGCGTCGCGGACGGCCCGCGGCGCCGGATGTCAATGCAGGATCAGAGGTCCTCGGAGCCGAGCAGCATCTCGCTGATGCCCTTGCCCGCCTTGACCATGGGCCAGACGTTCTCGGTCGGGTCGGTGCGCACGTCGAGGAAGACCGTGCGGTCCTTCAGGCGGAGCAGCTCCTTCAGGGCGGGCTCGACCTCGGAAGGCTTCTCGATCTTCAGGCCGACGTGGCCGTAGGCCTCGGCGATCTTCACGAAGTCGGGCAGCGCATCCATGTAGCTGTGCGAGTAGCGGCCTTCATAGTCCAGCTGCTGCCACTGG
>CAYSQO010000090.1:0-5626 GCA_964433315.1 uncultured Rubrivivax sp. | reverse complement strand
GAGAACGCGGTCATGACCCCGGCGGCGCGCGAGGATGCGCCCGGCGAGGCCATCGTCTTCATCGACCGCTTCCCCACCGACGACGGCCGCGCCCACCTGGTGCCCACCACCTTCGCCGCCGGCCCCGAGACCCGCGACGCCGACTACCCCCTGGTGCTGACCACCGGGCGCGTGCTGGAGCACTGGCACACCGGCGCCATGACCCGCCACGCCAGCATGCTGGAGGCCATCTCCCCGGCGCCGCTGGTGCAGATGCACCCGCTGGACGCGGCGCCCCTGGGCATCGCCGACGGCGCGGCCATCCGCATGGCCACCCGCCACGGCGCCGTGCAGGCCGTGGCCGTGCTGACGCCCGAGGTGCAGCGCGGCCAGGTCTTCATGGCCTTCGCCTACTGGGAGGCCGCGGCCAACCGCCTGACGGGCGACGCGCTGGATGCCGTCGCCAAGATCCCGGGCTTCAAGGTGACGGCCGTCCAGGTCCAGCCGCTGGCCGGCTGAGCCCGGGCGGGTGGGGGCGGGCGGACCGCGTGTCCGTCCGCCCCCGGGCAAACCCCGGAAGACGACATCTGCGCCCGCCGCGGGCCTCAAGTCCGCCGATGGTCCGGCCGATGAGCCGCCTACGCTTCAGGCGTCCCTGTCCCCCCGCGGCCGACGCCCGCCGGGGCCGCGGGGCCCTCGTCTTCACCACCCGGACTGCCGCCGCGGCAGGGGGAGCCCCGCCATGTTCCAGCTGCACAACTACCGCCTGACCGTCCGCATCGGTTCCGGCTTCCTCATCCTCACCCTGCTCTTCGCCCTGCTCGGCGGCCTGGGCCTGCTGGCCCTGGGCCGCATGGAGGCCGCCCTGCTGGCGGGCCAGACGGCGGCCGGGGTGGAGCTGGCCGCCTCGCTGCGGCAGCTGATCGGCGGCGTGCTGCTGCTGGCCATGCTGACCGCCCTCGGCATGGCCTGGGCCACCCATGTCAGCTTCAGCCGTCCGGTCGAGCGCGTGGTGCAGGTTGTCACCCGCATCGCCGGCGGCGACCTGGCCACCCGCATCGAGAGCCAGGGCCGCGACGAGTTCGCCTGGCTCAGCCACGAGCTCAACGCCATGCGCAAGAAGCTGCAGCAGGCGCTCAACGAAGTCCGCAGCTCGGCCGAGCAGGTCGAGGCCGCCTCCAGCGAGATCGCCTCGGGCAACAACGACCTCTCGGCCCGCACCGAGACCCAGGCCGGCAGCCTGCAGCAGACCGCCAGCTCGATGATGCAGCTGACCGGCACCGTCAAGCAGAACGCCGACAGCGCCCGCCAGGCCAACGAGCTGGTGATGGCCGCCAGCGACGTGGCCAGCCGCGGCGGCCAGGTGATGGGCCAGGTGGTGGCGACCATGCAGGCCATCAACGGCAGCGCGCAGAAGATCAACGACATCATCGGCGTGATCGACGGCATCGCCTTCCAGACCAACATCCTGGCGCTGAACGCGGCGGTGGAAGCCGCGCGGGCCGGCGAGCAGGGCCGCGGCTTCGCCGTGGTGGCCGGCGAGGTGCGCAACCTGGCCCAGCGCAGCGCGCAGGCGGCCAAGGAGATCAAGACCCTGATCGGCGACTCCGTCGACCGCGCCAGCGACGGCGCCCGCCAGGTCGACGAGGCCGGCGCCACCATGCAGGAGATCCTGGCCAGCGTGCAGAAGGTCACCGCCATCATGGGCGAGATCCGGCACGCCAGCGAGGAGCAGTCGGCCGGCATCCAGCAGATCAACCAGGCCATCGACCAGATGGACGGCGTGACCCAGCAGAACGCGGCGCTGGTCGAGCAGGCCGCGGCGGCGGCCGGTTCCCTGCGCGAGCAGGCCCAGAAGCTGACCGGCACCGTCGCCGTCTTCCGCCTGGCGGCCTGAGCGGCCCGGGGCGCCGCCGCACGTCCTGGGGGAGATGCCCCGGGGCATTTGCCCCAGGACCGAGGCAAATGCCCCAGCCGGACCAACGGGCCGGCGCCGCAGCAGCGCGGCCACTCGGCCCACCGGCCGCTCGGCCGGCCGGGCGCCGCCCACGGGCCCGGGCCCCTGGCCAAGGCCTGATCCCGGGGCCGGGCGCGGCCCGGGCCGCGCGCCTGCATCTTGCGACACCGGGGCATCCCCTCCCGGAGTCCACCATGCCCCCGACCCTTTCGAAGATGCCCGCGCGCGCCGCTCGTCGCGCCCCGTTCCCCACGGGCCGCGGCCTGCTCGCCGCCCTGAGTCTGAGCCTGGCCGCCCTGGCCCCGCAGGCCCAGGCCGCGCCGCTCGCCAGCCTCTCGGCCACCAGCGACTGCCCGGCCCTGTCGGCCGGCTGCAACCAGTCGAGCTTCGACGAGATCCCCTTCGGCAGCCTGCTCATTCAAGCGCCCGGCGCCCCCGGCAGCCGCAACCAGGACGTCTTCGCCCTGGACCTCGACCTGCTGTTCTCCGCCACGCCCGACGCCCAGGCCCTGATCGCCAGCGACCAGGCCAACTTCACCGTCTTCGTCTCGGCCGCGCTGCAGACCACCGACCCGCTGGCCCCTGAGACCTACTTCAGCAGCTTCGCCTACAGCCTGTCCGCCTTCCCCGGGGCGCCGGCCTTCACCTCGGCCAATGTCTTCACCCTGGCCACCCAGGGCAGCACGGTGCAGAACGACTTCGTCGACCTGGCGCCGTTGGGCACGCTCAGCCTGCCGCTGCGCATCGAGCTGCCGGCCCTGTTCGGCCAGCTCGCGGGGGCCGAGTACCAGGTGGACGCCTCGGTCTTCGTCCAGTCGGCCACGCCCGGCCTCAGCCTGAGCGCCAAGCTCGACCTGCTGGGCTTCCAGGCCGCGGCCGCGCCGGTGCCCGAGCCGGGCCGCTGGGCCCTGCTGCTGCTGGGTCTGGCCGCCCTCGGGCTGGCCCGCAGGCGGATGGCGCTGCGCCGCACAATCGACGGTTTCCGGACCGCCGAGGAGCCCGCATGCTCTATGTCTTCCAATCCGCCGCGACCGCTGACCTGCGGATGACCCAGGCCCATGGCGAGGGCGTGCTGCGCGCCCTCGGCCGCGAGCCCGCCCCCCAGGGCATCGTGCTGCCCGAACAGGTGCCGGCGGCCCTGGCGGCCCTGGATGCCGCGATCGCCGAGGAAGAAGCCGCCTTCACCGCGCTGGAAGCTGCCGCCCGTGCCGAGGACCGGCCCCTGCCGCAGCGCCCCGCGGTGATGCTGCGCCAGCGCGCCTGGCCGCTGCGCCAGGCGCTGGAGCGTGCTGCCGCGGCCGGCAAGCCGCTGGTCTGGGGCGTCTGAGCATGGGCGCCCGTGACCGCTGCGAAACCGGGGCCGGCCCCCGCCCGCCGGTACCCGGCGAGGCCTGCCGCGTGCTCGTCATCCGCCATGGCGAGACCGACTGGAATGTCGGCAACCGCATTCAAGGCCAGCTCGACATCGGCCTGAACGATCAGGGCCGCTGGCAGGCCGCGCGCCTGGCCGAGGCCCTGGCCGACGAGCCGATCGACGTGATCTACGCCAGCGACCTGCAGCGTGCCTGGCACACCGCCGAGGCCCTGGCCGCGGCCGGCCAGCCCGCCCCGCAGGCCGAGCCCGGGCTGCGCGAGCGCCATTTCGGCGTCTTCCAGGGTCTGGCCTGGGACGAGATCGCCGCCCGCCACCCCGAGGCGCACCGGCGCTGGAAGGCCCGCGATCCGGCCTTCGGCCCCGAGGGCGGCGAGACCCTGGACGGCTTCTACGCCCGCGTCACCGGCGTGGCCGAGCGCCTGCTGGCCCGCCATCCCGGCCAGACGGTGGCCCTCATCGCCCATGGCGGCGTGCTGGACTGCCTGTACCGCGCGGCCGCCCGCATCACGCTGCAGGCCCCGCGCAGCTGGACGCTGCCCAACACCGGGGTGGGCCGCCTGCTGCACAGCCCCGAGGGCCTGGCCCTGATCGGCTGGGCCGACACCCGCCACCTGGACGATCAGGTCGGCGCGGACGACGCGACCGTGGGCCCCGCGGCCTGAGCCCGGCCGCGCCGCGCGGGCCGCCGCCTCAGCCGCCGTCGGCGAACAGGCCGCCGGTCGCGGCCGGCGGCGTCAGGCCCAGGTGGCGCCAGGCCGCCAGCGTGGCCACCCGGCCGCGCGGCGTGCGCTGCAGGTAGCCCTGCTGGATGAGGTAGGGCTCGATCACGTCCTCGATCGTGCCGCTCTCCTCGCCGATGGCCGCGGCCACGTTGTCCAGGCCCACCGGCCCGCCGTCGAAGCGGTGGATCACCGCCTCCAGCAGCTTGCGGTCCATCAGGTCGAAGCCCCGCGGGTCCACGTCGAGCATGGCCAGGGCCTTGTCGGCCAGGGCCGCGCCGATCCGCCCGTCGCCCTTGACCTCGGCGTAGTCGCGCACCCGGCGCAGCAGGCGGTTGGCGATGCGCGGCGTGCCGCGGCTGCGGCGCGCGATCTCCATCGCCCCGTCCGCGTCGATCGGTGCGTTCAGCAGCCCGGCCGAGCGGGTGACGATGCGCGCCAGCTCCTCGGGCGTGTAGAACTCCAGCCGCGCGACGATGCCGAAGCGGTCACGCAGCGGGTTGGTCAGCATGCCTGCGCGCGTGGTGGCGCCCACCAGGGTGAAGGGCTGCAGGTCGAGCTTGATGCTGCGCGCCGCCGGGCCCTCGCCGATCATGATGTCGATCTGGTAGTCCTCCAGCGCCGGGTAGAGGATCTCCTCGACCACCGGGCTCAGGCGGTGGATCTCGTCGATGAACAGGACGTCGTTGGCCTCCAGATTGGTCAGGATGGCGGCCAGGTCCTTGGGCTTCTCCAGCACCGGGCCGCTGGTCTGGCGCAGCTTCACGCCCAGCTCGGCCGCGACGATGTGGCTCAGCGTCGTCTTGCCCAGGCCCGGCGGGCCGAACAGCAGCACGTGGTCCAGGGCCTCGCCGCGCTTGCGCGCGGCGTCGATGAAGATCTCCAGCTGCTCGCGCGCCTTGGCCTGGCCCACATAGTCCTGCAGCAGGCGCGGGCGCAGGGCGCGCTCCAGCGCTTCCTCCTGCCGCGAGGCGGGGGCCGGCGTGATCAGGCGGTCGGCCGGGGCGGGCGCGAAGTCGTCGGTGTGGATGCTCACGAGGGTTCCGGAAAGCGAAGCCGCAGTGTCTCAGGGCCGCAGCGCATGCAGGCCGCCCTGCCACTGCAGCAGCACGGCGCCGGGCTCGATGCGCTCGATCCGCACGCCCTCGGCCACGCTGTCGCCCTCGTGCCGGATCTGGCCGTTGACGATCAGCAGGCGGCTGCCCGGATCCTCGGCATGCACCACTCCGTCGATGCGCTGGCCCTGCAGCGCGGCCTGCAGGCCGGCCGGCTGCTCGCGCAGCGGCCGGGCAGCGGGCCGCGCCGCGGCCGCGGCCGGGCGCTGCGCGGTGGGGGGAAGGGCTGGGGTGGACACCGTGGCCGGAGCCGGAGCGGGCGCAGGCGCAGGCGCACGGCGGGCACGCGGTTCGGGCCGGGCCGCGGGTGGCTCCGGCGGGCGCGCGGCCGGCTGGGCCGCGGGTCGCGGTGGCACGGGCAGTGGGTAGGGCAGGGCCTGGAAGCCGACCCCGGCGCCGGCCACGCTGGGCGGCGGGGCGGGGCGGGGCTCTGCCGGCGTCGCGGGCTCGGCCGGCGGGCGCGCGGGCGGCTCGGCCGGCG
>CAYSQO010000089.1:0-5729 GCA_964433315.1 uncultured Rubrivivax sp. | reverse complement strand
AAAAAGCCACCCCGGAGGGTGGCTTGGCATGACGCGACTGGGATCTTGGAACCGGCCGCTGCCTCCCTGGGGGAAGCAGCGGTCCGATCCTCAGCCCTGATCAGCGGGCAGCGGGTGCAGCAACCTTGGCGGCAGCCGGGACGGAGGCGACAGCCGCGCCGCCCTTGCCCAGCTTGAAGGTCCAGACCATGCCACCTTGCTCCAGGTAGTTGACCTTCTTGGCCACGTCACCACCCCACAGCGGGACGGCGCCGCCCCAGCCGGAGACCACGGTGATGTACTGCTCGCCGTTGGCTTCCCAGGCCACCGGCGGGGCGACGACGCCCGAACCGGTCTGGAACTGCCACAGGACCTTGCCGGTCTTGGCGTCGGCGGCCTTCAGGTAGCCTTCCGGCGTGCCCCAGAACACCAGGTTGCCGGCGGTGGTCAGCACGCCACCCCACAGCGGGGCCTCGTTCTTGACTTCCCAGACGATCTTGCCGGTCTTCGGGTCGATCGCACGCAGCGCGCCGATGTAGCTGTCGTCGATGGTCTTGATGGTGAAGCCGGCGCCCAGGTAGGCCGCACCCTTCTTGTAGGTGATCGGCTCGTTCCAGATCTCCATGCCCCACTCGTTGGCCGGGACGTAGAAGAGCTTGGTCTGCGGCGAGTAGGCCATCGGCATCTGGTTCTTGCCGCCCAGGAAGCTGGGGGCCGAGAACACGACCGCGCCCTTCTTGCCGTCCGCGCCAGCCGCCGGGTTGCCCGGGCGGTTTTCGGGGACGTAGTTGGGACGACCGGTCTTCAGGTCGACGCCGGTGGCCCAGGTCTGCTTCTTGACGAAGGGGAAGGCGTTCAGCAGCTCACCGGTCTTCGCGTCATTGACGTAGAAGAAGCCGTTGCGGTCGGCCTTGCCGCCGACGCGGCGGCCGTCCATGTCGAAGGTCACGAACTCGTTGACGCCGTCGAAGTCCCAGCCGTCGTTCGGGGTGTTCTGGTAGTGCCAGACGATCTTGCCGGTCTTGATGTCGATGGCGACGGTCGAGCACGAGTACAGGTTGTCGCCCTGACGGATGTGGCTGTTCCACGGCGCCGGGTTGCCGGTGCCGAAGTAGGCCAGGCCGGTCTTGGCGTCGTAGGTGCCGCCCAGCCAGGGAGCCGCGCCGCCGGTCTTCCACAGGTCGCCAGGCCACGACTTGTTGGTCGTGCCGGAGACACCGTTCTCGGCCTTGTTGCCCGCCTTGTCGTAGGTGTAGCCCATGTGGCCTTCGACCACCGGGCGGACCCAGACCAGCGCGCCGGTCTTGGCATCGCGGGCCTCGACGCGGCCCACCACGCCGAATTCGCCGCCGGACACGCCGGTCAGCACCAGGCCGCCAGCAATCAGGGGAGCGGCCGAGTAGCTGTAGCCGTCTTGGTAGTTGTCGATCTTCTCGCGCCAGACGACTTCACCGGTGTCTTGGTTCAGGGCGACCAGCTGGGCGTCCAGGGTGCCGAAGATCACCAGGTTGTCGTACAGGGCGGCGCCGCGGTTGATCACGTCGCAGCAGGGCACGATGCCTTCGGGCAGGCGGTGCTCGTACTTCCACAGGCGCTTGCCGGTCAGGGCGTCCAGCGCGTAAATGCGCGAGTAGGACGCGGTGACGAACATCTTGCCCTTGTAGATCACGGGCTGGGCTTCCTGGCCGCGCTGCTTTTCGCCGCCGAAGGAGAAGGCCCAGGCCGGGGTCAGGTTCTTGACGGTGGCGGTGTTGACCTTGGTCAGCGTGCTGTGACGCTGGCCTTCCGTGCCCAGGCCCCAGCTCAGGATGTCGCCCGGGGTCTTGGCGTCATTCAGGATCATCTGGTCGGTGACAGCGGCTTGTGCACCGAGGGTGGCAAGGGCCATACCGATCAGGACGGCGGTGGTCTTCAGCTTCATGGGGATGTGCTCCTCCGGTTGTGACATCAATGACGCAGCTTGTGCGGTCCACAGGACAGTCGGAAATGGCAACTCGCGTGCCAAAACGTCTGCCAGGACGGCCGATCCAGGGCAAGCCCTGAGTCCAGGCGCTTGTGAATCGACCCGGGCATCGTGCCCGGAGTTTTTCCTCAATCCCACCCCGCGTTGCTACGGGGCTGGACACCGAAAATTCAGCCTGTCCAACCCAGGGTCTACCCTCGATTCCGGGAAGCCTCCCTGGCCGACTTGGGACAAGGCTCCACAAGGGAACACCCGGGCTGCTGCGGGTAGCGCCAGCCGGGGGCTGCGCCGATGATCCGGGGAATGCCGATTGCTACGAAGGGTCCGATGGACCGCCGCGCCCCCCTTGACTGCCCGACCTCTGAGACCCCCGGCTGCCGCCTGCCGGACGGCGTCGAGGTCCGCGCCCCCGGCCGCCTGCACCTGGGCTTCCTGGACCCTGCTGCCACCCTGGGCCGCCGCTTCGGCAGCCTGGGTCTGGTGATCGACGGCTTCGAGACCGTCGTCCGCCTGAGCGCAGTGGACGACCCGACCGCCCCGGCCGACCGGGTCCTGGGCGAGGGTCCGGCCGCCTGGGCCGAGTGCGAGCGGGCCGCCGCCCACCTGGCCACGCTGCGGGCACGCCTGCCGGGGCCGCGCAGCGGCCCGATGCAGCTGACGCTGCAGCAGGTGCTGCCCGCCCATGCCGGCTTCGGCTCGGGCACCCAGCTCGCGCTGGCGGTGGGCCGGGCCTACGCCAGCTACCAGGGCCTGGCGCTGGACACCCCGGCGCTGGCCCGCCTGCTGGGACGCGGGCTGCGCTCAGGGGTGGGCATCGCCGGCTTCGACCAGGGCGGCCTGCTGCTCGACGGCGGCCCCGGCCGCGAGGGCCAGCCGGCGCCGCTGCTGGCCCGCCTCGCCCTGCCGGCCGACTGGCGGGTGCTGCTGGTGCTGGACCCGGGCGAGGTGGGCCTGGCCGGCGACCTGGAGCGCAGCGCGCTGGCCAGCCTGCAGCCGCTCGGCCGGGCCGAGGCCGCGGCGCTCTGCCACGAGGTGCTGATGCGGGTGCTGCCCTCGGCCGCGGACGGCGACTTCGCCGCCTTCGCGCACGGCGTGTCGGCCGTGCAGGCGCTGCTGGGCGCGCACTTCGCGCCAGCCCAGTCGGGCCGCGCCTACCTGAGCGCACGGGTGGCCGCCCTGATGGAGGCGCTGGCCGCGGAGGCCCCGCGACAGCTCGGCCTGCCGGCCGGCATCGGCCAGTCGAGCTGGGGGCCGACCGGTTTCGCGATCCTGCCCAGCCGCGCCGCGGCCGAGCGGCTGCTGGCCGCCCTGCAGGCCGCCGGCCGTGTGCCGGAGGGGCTGCAGCTGCAGCTGGTCGCGCCGCGCAACGAGGGGGCCCGGCTGCGCCTGCTGCCGGCGCAGGCCTGCCGACAGCCCCCGGACGGCCAGGCGATCGCCACCGCCTGAGCGTACTTTCCCGCGCGGCCCCGCACCCGGCGCCGCCCCACGCCAACCACGAGCCTACCCATGGAACGCCCCCGCATCCTGCACATGTTCACGCCGGGCCAGCAGATGAGCCCCTTCGACATCAACATGGCGGCCGACGCGGGCTATGACATGGTGCCGATCTACTCGGACGTGACGCTCGACCGCGTCGCCGGCCTGACGCAGGACGCGATCTTCTCGCGCGGCCCGCGCGGGGTCAGCCGCACCGGCATCTTCATCGGCGGCCGCGACGTGCTGCTGGCGGCCGACATGGTCGACAAGGCGGTCGCCGCCATGGTGCCGCCCTTCGTCGTCTCGGTCTTCGCCGACCCCAGCGGCTCCTACACGACGGCTGCGGCCATGGTGGCCTGCGTCGAGGCCGGGCTGAAGACCCTGGGCCGGACGCTGGCCGGCCTGAAGGTGGTCGTGATCGGCGGCACCGGCACCGTCGGCCGCATCGCCGGCGTGATCGCCGCGCAGCAGGGCGCGCGCGTCTGCCTGTCCACCCACTTTGGCGAGGCCATGGCCCTGCAGGCCGCCGCGGAAACCGGCAAGCGCTTCGGCGTCACGCTGGAAGGCACCTCGGGCGGCGACCGGCATGCCGTGCAGCGCTCGCTGGCCGAGGCCGACGTGCTGCTGGCCACCGCGGCCGCAGGCATCCAGGTCGTGCTGCCGGAGGACCTGGCCGCTGCGCGCCGGCTGCTGGTCGCGGCCGACGTGAACGCCGTGCCGCCGGCCGGCATCGCCGGCATCGGCATGATGGACAAGTTCAGCCGCCTGCCCGGCAGCCAGGCCCTGGCCATCGGCCCGCTGGCCATCGGCAACGTCAAGTACCAGACGCAGCACCGCCTGCTCAAGCGCATGTGCGAATCGGACCGGCCGGTGACCTACAGCTTCCCCGACGCCTTCGAGGTCGCCCGCGAGGTGCTGGCCGAAGAAGCCGCTGCGGCCTGAGGCCGGCAAGGAGCCGCCCGTGCCCCCCCACGCGCCGACGCTGATCGTCGCCGGCCTGTCGGTGCGCGCCCTGGCGCAGGCGGCGGCCCGCGAAGGCTGGCAGGTGCTGGCCATCGACGCCTTCGGCGATGCCGACACCCGCGCCGCCAGCGCCGACTGGCGGCCCATCGGCCCGCCCGGCAGCCTGCGGATCGAGGCGCAGGCCCTGCAGGCCGCGCTGCAGGCCTGGCGGGCCCGGCCGGGCCTGCGCGGCTGGATCGCTGGCCCCGGCCTGGAGACGGCCCCCGCGGCCCTGGCCTGCGCTGCGGCCCTGTATTCCCCGCTGGGCATGCAGCCCGCGGCCCTGGCCCGCCTGCGCGATCCGGCGCAGTGGACGGCCACGCTGCGGGCGCTGGATCTCCCCCACCCCGAGACCCTGCCCGACGCGCTTGCGCAGGCCCCCGCCGACCGCCGCGGCTGGCTGCTCAAGGCCGCCCACGGCAGCGGCGGCTGGCAGGTGCGGCGCGCGCTGCGCGGCGCCCGACAGGACGGGCCGGCACGCATGCCGCGGCCGGGCGATTTCTGGCAGCGCGAGCGGCCGGGCCGCGCCGCCTCGCTGCTCTACGTGGCCGACGGCCGGCGGGCCAGGGTGGTCGCCGCGCAATGGCAGCGCAACCGCGCGCTGCGCGGACGGCCCTGGGTCTTCGACGGCCTCATCGGACCCGTGTGCCTGCCCGGTCGTGCGCAGGCCGCGGCCGAGGCCGCCCTGCAGGCCCTGGTGCCAGCCTTCGGCCTGGTGGGCCTGGGCAGCCTCGACCTGCTGGTCCACGGCGAGGCCATCGAGCTGCTGGAGATCAACCCCCGCGCCGGCGCCAGCCTGGGCCTCTACCCCGAGCTGCCGCTGATCGCCGCCCACCTGGCCGCCTGCGAGCGCGCCGCCGGCCTGCACGCCCCCTGCCCGCTGCCGCCCGGCCCCAGGCGGGTGACCGAGGCTCAGGGCCTGAGCCTGCGCGGCAGCGGCCTGGTCGAGGCCCGTCGCCCCTTCACGCTGACGCCCGGCCAGGCCGCGGCCCTGGCCGCCTGGCCGGGCACGCACGATCATCCCCAGCCCGGCAGCCGCTTCGGCCGCGGCGACCCGGTCTGCAGCCTCCTGCGGACCGCGGCCGACGAGGCCGCCCTGCAGGCCGCACTCGATCAGGCCCGCCTCGCGCTGCAGGCCTGGCTGGCCACGGCCGAAGCCCCCGGGCCCGCAGCGCACCGGCCGGCCTGCTTGAATCCCGACTCGGCGCCCGCCTGAGCCGGCCCCCGATCCAGACCCCGCCCCCGACCCGCGCCCCGCCACTGTGGCCCCACTCCGATCCATCTCGAACTCGGTTGTGAAACGCAGTAG
>CAYSQO010000088.1:0-5801 GCA_964433315.1 uncultured Rubrivivax sp. | reverse complement strand
CCGGACGGGCAGGGCGGCGTGACCGACCAGCCCTGCGGGGTCTGCAACCACTGCCGCGACATCGACGCCGGCCGCCATGTCGACTACACCGAACTCGACGCGGCCAGCAACCGCGGCGTCGAGGAGATCGGCCAGCTGCTCGACCGCGCCGTCTACAAGCCGGTGCTTGCGCGGACCAAGGTCTACCTGATCGACGAAGTGCACATGCTTTCGAGCACGGCCTTCAACGCGATGCTCAAGACCCTGGAGGAGCCGCCCGAACACCTCAAGTTCGTGCTGGCGACCACCGATCCGCAGAAGCTGCCGATCACCGTGCTGTCGCGCTGCCTGCAGTTCAACCTGCGCCCGATGGCGCCCGAGACCGTGCGCGAGCACCTGGACCGGGTGTTGGCCGCCGAGGCCATCCCGGCCGAGCCCGGCGCCCTGCGCCTGCTGGCCCGGGCCGCGCGCGGCTCGATGCGCGACGCGCTCTCGCTGACCGACCAGGCCATCGCCTACGGCAACGGTGCCCTGGCCGAAGAAGGCGTGCGGACCATGCTCGGCGCAGTCGACCAGCGCCTGGCCGAGGACCTGGTCGACGCGCTGGTCGCGGGCGATGGCGCCCGCGTCGTGCAGCACTGCGACCGTATGCGCGCCGAGGGCCTGTCCGCCGAGGGCATGCTCGAGGAGATCGCCGCGCTCTGCCAGCGCATGGCCGTGCAGCAGGCTGCGCCCGGCGCGCTCGACGCCGAGGACCCCGAGCAGGCCGCCGCCCTGGCCCTGGCCGCCCGCCTGCCGGCCGACGAGACCCAGCTCCTCTACGGCCTGGCCCTGCAGGGCCGCGCCGAGCTGCCGCTGGCCCCCGACGAATTCAGCGGCCTGCTGATGGTGCTGCTGCGCTTCCTGGCCTTCCGGCCCGCCCCCGAGGCGGGGCGGCCTGCGGCCGTCGCGCCCCCGTCGGGACCGGCGGCCCGACCGCGCGCCACGCCGAGCGCGGCGCTGCGCAGCCCGGCCCCGCCGGCCGTGCAGATGCCGGTGCCTGTGCCGGCACCCCAGCCGCCGACGCCGAAGGCGCATGACGCCCCGCCGAAGGCGGTGCAGATGCACGACACGCAGCCTCAGGCCGTGCAGGCGCGTGGGGCGGGGTCGCCGCTGGCGCAGGGGCCCGTGGTGCAGCCCGCGGCGGCCGCTCCGCGCCTGGCGCCGCAGCCCCCGGCCATGCCGCCCCGGGCAGCGGCTCCGGCGGCTGAGGCTCCGCCGCCCCGTCCCGCCGCCGAGGCCCCGCGCCGCCCGCGTGAGCCCGCGCCCTGGGACGACGAGGCTCCGCATCCCGCGCTGGCCGAAGAAACCGTGACCCGGCCGGCCGCGTCCGGCCCGCGCTCGGCCCCGCAGCGGCTGCGCGACGACGAGCCCCCCCATCCGGCCGAGGACGACTGGCACGGCGCCCCGCCCGCGGCCGAGGAGGAGGGCCGGTCCGAAGCGGCCTTCGATCCGCCCCCGGCCGATGCCACGCCGGCCCCCCTGGCCCGGCCCCAGCCTGCGCCTGCCACGGCCGATGCGGCGGCGCCGCTCCCCGACAGCCCGCTCGGCGCGGCCTGGGCGGCCCTCGTCGACACCCTGATCGAGCAGGGCGGGGTGGCCGCCCTGCATCGCCAGCTCGCCTGGCAGGCTCAGTGCCTGAGCCTGGACCCCGAGGCCGGCCGCGTGCAGCTGCGCATCGACCGCGAGACCCTGCGCAACGCGCTGCACATCGAACGCCTGCAGGCGGCCCTGGCCGCGCACTGGCAGCGTCCGGTCACGCTCGGCGTCGAGGCCGGCCCGGTCGAGGACAGCCCGGCCCGCCGCGACGCCGCCGCCCGCCTGGCCCGCCAGCGGGCTGCCGAGTCGGCCTGCGAGGCCGATCCGCTGGTCCAGGCCCTGCTGGAGCGCCACCGGGGCGCGAAGCTGCTGCCCGGCACCCTGCAGCCTCGCTGACCCGCGGGTGGCTGCGCCCCTTTTCTTCCCGACCCGACACTTTTCCGAGGATCACCCATGCTCAAGGGACAACTCGCCGGCCTGATGAAGCAGGCCCAGGCCATGCAGGACAACCTCAAGCGCGCGCAGGACGAGCTGGCGCTGCTCGAGGTCGAGGGCCAGTCCGGCGGCGGCCTGGTCAAGGTGACGATGAGCTGCAAGCACGACGTCAAGCGCATCGCCATCGACCCCAGCCTGCTGGCCGACGACAAGGACATGCTGGAAGACCTCGTGGCCGCGGCCTTCAACGACGGCCTGCGCCGCGCCGAGGCGCTCAGCGCCGAGAAGATGGCCAAGGTCACCGCCGGCATGCCGCTGCCGCCGGGCATGAAGCTGCCCTTCTGAGCGCGCCCTGCGCCCGCCCCCGGCCGCCGCCGCGATGAGCGCCGCCCCCGGTGCGCTGGAATCGCTGATCGAAGCCCTGCGCCGCCTGCCCGGCGTCGGGCAGAAATCGGCGCAGCGCATGGCCTACCACCTGCTGCAGCACGATCGTCCGGCCGCGCGGCAACTCGCCCAGGCCCTGGACCATGCCGAGCAGGCGGTGCGCCACTGCGCGCGCTGCCACACCTTCACCGAGGCCGAGGTCTGCGCGACCTGCCTCGACCCGGCCCGCGACGCGCGCCAGCTGCTGGTCGTCGAGACGCCGGCCGACCAGGCGGCGCTCGAACGCAGCGGCAGCTACCGCGGGCTGTACTTCGTGCTGATGGGCCGCCTGTCGCCGCTGGACGGCATCGGCGTGCACGACATCGGCCTGGCCCCGCTGCTGCAGCGGGCGCAGGACGGCACGGTCGAGGAGCTCATCCTCGCCACCAGCTTCACCGCCGAGGGCGAGGCCACGGCCCAGGCCATCGCCCAGGCGCTGCGGCCGCAGGGCCTGAGCGTCACCCGCCTGGCGCGGGGCGTGCCCGTCGGCAGCGAGCTGGAGTTCGTCGACCTCGGCACCCTGGCCCACGCCCTGGCCGACCGGCGCTGAGCCGGTCGGCCCGCACTCAGCGCGTGCTGGCCTGGGCGACGCGCTCGCCGCCGCGCCGGCCGTCCGTCCGGCCCGCCTGAGCCACGGCACGCTTGCCCGCCGCGCTGGCCGGCTTGCCGCGCGCTTCGGCCTGGGCGACCCGCTTGCCCTGGCCCGCCGGCTTGCGGGCGGCCGCCTGGGCCACGCGGGTTTCCTTGCCCCGCGACGGGCCAGCCACCGCCTTGGCCTTGACCGGCAGGTAGAGCACGACCGCCTGGCCGGGCCGGAGCTTCAGGTCGGCCGAAGTGCCGTTCCAGCCGGCCACCGCCTCGGCGCTCAGGCCATGGCGCGCGGCCAGCGCGGCCAGGGTGCGGTCCTTCGCCTGGGCCTTGGCCACCACGCGGCGGCCGGGCGGCCGCACCGGGGCCAGGGCGAGGCGGGCGTTCTCGGCCACATGCTCGGCCACGTCCTGGTCGCGCTTGCCGACCCGCGGCACCAGCAGGGTGGAGCCGGCCTTGACCATCATCCGCGGCGGGATGCGGTTCAGGCTGCGCAGCTCGGCCTCGGACATGCCGACCTTCTGCGCGGCCTCCGCCGGGCTCAGGGTCTGGGGCACGACCCAGGCTGTCCAGCTGGCCAGCGCGCCACGGTGACGGCTCAGGCGGTGGACGAAGCGCTGCGCGTTCTCCCAGGGCAGCAGCACCTGCGGCGTGCCCGCGGCCAGGATGAGCGGCTTGTTCATCGACGGGTTCAGCGCCTGCACCTCGGCCAGCGGCAGCTCGGCCAGCTCGGCCACCAGGGCGGTGTCGATGTCGCGCTGGATGGGCACCGCCAGGAAATAGGGGTGGTTCTCGATGGCGGGCAGGCTCATGCCGAAGTCCTGCGGCGCGCTCACGATGGCCTTGACCGCGATCAGCTTGGGCACGTAGTGGCGGGTCTCGGCCGGCATGCGCAGGTGGGCGTAAGCGGTGGGCAGGCCGGCACGCTGGTTGCGCTTGATGGCCCGCTGCACGTTGCCCTCGCCCCAGTTGTAGGCGGCCAGGGCCAGCTGCCAGTCGCCGAACATGGCGTGCAGCTTCTCCAGGTAGTCCAGCGCCGCCTGGGTGGAGGCCAGCACGTCGCGCCGGTCGTCGCGGAACAGGTTCTGCGTCAGGTCGAAGTGCTTGCCGGTCGAGGGGATGAACTGCCACATGCCCGAGGCCTTGGCCGAGGACATGGCCTGCGGGTTGAAGGCGCTCTCGATGAAGGGCAGCAGGGCCAGCTCGGTGGGCAGGCCGCGGCGCTCGACCTCCTCGACGATGTGGAAGAGGTAGCGGTTGGAGCGCGTGGTCATGCGCTGCACGTAGTCGGGCCGGCTGCCGTACCAGCGGCGCTGTTGCTCGACCTCGGGGATGTCGAGCGGCTCGAGGCGGAAGCCCCCGCGGATGCGCTCCCACAGGTCGCGGCGGGCGACCGCCTCGGGCTGCGGCGGGGTCCCGGGTTGCAGCGGATCGACCGGGGTACCCACCCCGGCGGCCTCGGCGGCCGGCGGCAGGGGCGCCGGCGCCGGGCTGGCCGGCGAGGAGAAGCCCGGCAGCCCGGCCTCGGCCGGACGCGCCGGCAGGCTCAGCGGGGAGGGGGAAGGAGTCGCCGGCAGGACCGGGGCCGGCACCGAGGCCAGCACGGGCGGCAGGCTGCGGGTCGGCGCGGGCAGTTCGCGGCGGGCGAGCGGGGCAGGGGCCGGGACCGCAGGCCGGGCCTGCGGGCTGGCCGGGGCCTGGGGAGGCGTGGCGGACGGCTGCAGCCCGGCACAGGCGCTGAGCAGTGCGCTCAGCAGCAGGCCGGCCGGTCCGGCGGCACGCCGCCGCAGCGGCCAGGGCGGAGGAGTCATCGGTAGTGGTTCTTCCAGGTCCGGATCGCGGCCAGCACGGCCACCGGATCGTCGGAGCCCGCGCCTTGGGCGCGGGCCTGGGCTGCGACCGCGGCTTCACCGCTGCGCAGGAAGGGATTGATCGCCCGCTCCAGGCCGATGTGGCTGGGCAGGGTGGGCTCGCCGCGCGCGCGCAGGGCCTCGCAGTGCTGGCGGTAGGCGGCCAGCGCGGCGTTGTCGGGCTCCACCGCGCTGGCGAAGGCCAGGTTGGACAGGGTGTACTCGTGGGCGCAGCACACGCGGGTGTCGGCCGGCAGCGCGGCCAGGCGGGCGAGCGAGGCGTGCATCTGCGCCGCCGTGCCCTCGAAGAGCCGGCCGCAGCCGCCCGAGAACAGCGTGTCGCCGCAGAACAGCAGCGGCGCCTCGCCGGCCGGCCGGGCCACGTAGGCCAGGTGGTCGAGGGTGTGGCCGGGCACCGCCAGCACCTCGAAGCGCAGACCCAGCAGCGTGATCTGGTCGCCGTCACCCACCGTCTGCGTCAGGTCGACGATGCCGCTGCCGGCCGGGCCGATCACCGGGCAGGGCGGCTGACCGCGCTGGCGCAGGCCCTCGGCCAGACCAGCCAGCCCGCCGGTGTGATCGCCGTGGTGATGCGTCACTAGAATCCCGCCGATTTCGAGCTTCAGCCGGTCGAGCCACGCGAGAACCGGTGCGGCGTCCCCCGGATCGACGACCACCGCGTGCGCGGCGTCGTGGAGCATCCAGATGTAGTTGTCGGTGAAGGCGGGAACGGCGAGCAGCTTCATGACTTTGAGTCCGCTGAGTATAGGTTTGGCCCCCTGGCTGGAGACCCCCGCCGGCCGCTACGCGCTGGCCTGGGAGCAGCAGCAGCTCGATGCCCTGGTGGCCGACCTCTTCGGCTTCCACGCGATCCAGCTCGGCCTGCCGGCGATCGACGGCCTGCGCGCCAACCGCATGCCGCACCGCTGGCTGCTCGACGAGCCCGGG
>CAYSQO010000087.1:3663-7023 GCA_964433315.1 uncultured Rubrivivax sp. | reverse complement strand
CATCTTCAGCGTGGCCGACTACGGCCTGGAGGCGGATCTGTTCGAGGCCGTGCCGGAGCTGATCGGCAAGGTCTGAGCCCTCGTCTTCCGACGCCCCGAAGGCGCCCTGACGCGGTGGACCCTCCCGCCGCGTCACGGTGCCTTTTTTTCGACCCCCGGCCCCCCAGAGCGCCCCGAAGCGCCGCCCAGGAGACAAGCATGAGCTACCGCGCCCCCCTCAAGGACCTGCTGTTCGCGATGCGCGTGAACGCCGGGCTGGACCAGCGTGCCGGCTGGTCCGGCCACGAGGACGCCGACCTCGACACCGCGCAGGCGGTGCTGGAGGAATGCGCCCGCTTCAACGAAGGCGTGATCGCCCCGCTGAACTGGACCGGCGACCAGCACCCCGCCCGCGTGCAGGACGGCCGGGTCAGCACCCCGCCGGGCTTCGCGGACGCCTACCGCCAGTTCGCCGAAGGCGGCTGGCAGGGCCTGCAGCATCCGCAGGCCTTCGGCGGCCAGGGCCTGCCCAAGACCCTGGGCTCGGCCTGCAGCGAGATCCTCAACAGCGCCAACCTGGCCTTCGCGCTGTGCCCGCTGCTGAGCGACGGGGCGATCGAGGCGCTGATGGTCGCGGGCACGCCCGCGCAGCAGGCCGCCTGGATCCCGCCGCTGGCCGCTGGCCGCTGGACCGGCACCATGAACCTGACCGAGCCGCAGGCCGGCAGCGACCTCAGCCTGGTCCGCAGCCGCGCCGAGCCGCAGGCCGACGGCCGCTACCGCCTGTTCGGCAGCAAGATCTTCATCACCTGGGGCGAGCACGACGTGGCCGAGAACATCGTCCACCTCGTGCTGGCCCGGGTGCCGGGGGCGCCCGAGGGCGTCAAGGGCCTCAGCCTCTTCCTGGTGCCGAAGTTCCTCGTCGGCTCCGACGGCCGCCCCGGCCTGCGCAACGACGTGCAATGCGCGAGCCTGGAGCACAAGCTCGGCATCCACGGCAGCCCGACGGCGGTGCTGCAGTTTGGCGACGGCCACGGCGACCCGGCCCTGGGCGGCCCCGGCGCCGTCGGCGAGCTGCTGGGCACCCTCAACCGCGGCCTGGAGCACATGTTCGTGATGATGAACGCCGCGCGCTACGCCGTCGGCGTGCAGGGCGTGGCCGTGGCCGAGCGGGCCCTGCAGCGCGCCAGCGCCTACGCCCGCGAGCGCGTGCAGAGCCGGCCGGTCGACGGCTCGCGGCCCGGCGCGGCGGCCCTGGTCCACCACCCGGACGTGCGGCGCATGCTGATGACCCAGCGCGCGCTGACCGAAGGCGGCCGGGCCCTGGCCATGGCCGCGGCCGGCGCCTTCGACGCCGCCCACCACCATCCCGACGCGGCGGCCCGCGCGGCGGCGCAGGCGCGCTACGAATTCCTGGTGCCCCTGGTCAAGGGCTGGTGCACGGAGGTCGCGCAGGAGGTCACCAGCCTCGGCGTGCAGGTGCACGGCGGCATGGGCTACATCGAGGAGACCGGCGCCGCCCAGCACCTGCGCGACGCCCGTATCCTGACCATCTACGAGGGCACCACGGCCATCCAGGCCAATGACCTGATCGGCCGCAAGACCCTGCGCGACGACGGCACCCAGGCCCGCGCCCTGGCCGCCGAGGCCGCCGCGCTGGCCGACACCCTGGCGGCACGGCCCGGCCCGGCCGCCGCCGCCATGGCCCGCCGCCTGCGCGCGGCCCGGGCGGGCTTCGAGGCCGGCGTCGCCTTCGTGCTGGCCGAGACCAGGGCCCGGCCGAATCCGGTCTTCGCCGGCTCGGTGCCCTTCCTGATGCTGGCGGGCTACCTGGCGGCAGGCGTGGAGATGGCGCGCGGCCTGATCGCCGCCGAGGACGCGCTGGCCGCCGACACGGACGCCAACTTCCACCGGGCCAAGGTCGCCAGCGCGCGCTTCTTCGCCGAGCACCTGCTGACCCGCGTGCCCGGCCTGGCCGACAGCGTGCTCGACGGGGCCGACAGCGTGCTGGCCCTGGCGCCCGAGGCGCTCTGAGCCCGCGCCACGCTCCCGCCGTCCCCGCGGCCTGATCTGCCCCCTTCGGTCGGCGCGCTGCCGCCGCCCCCTTGCACCTTCCCCCTCAGGAGCCCCCGATGGCCGCCTTGCCCCCCGTCTTCCAGAAGCTGCGCCTGCCCGTCATCGGCGCGCCGCTCTTCATCATCAGCGTGCCGCAGCTGGTGATCGCGCAGTGCACGGCCGGTATCGTCGGCTCGCTGCCGGCGCTCAATGCGCGGCCGGCCAGCCAGCTTGACGACTGGCTGGCCGAGATCACCGAAGGCCTGGCGGCCTGGGACCGCGCCCACCCCGACCGTCCCGCCGCGCCCTACGCGATCAACCAGATCGTGCACAAGACCAACGACCGGCTGGAAGCCGACATACACGTCTGCGCCAAGTACCGCGTGCCCCTCGTCATCAGCAGCCTGGGCGCGCGGCCCGAGGTGAACCAGGGCGTGCACAGCTGGGGCGGCGTGGTGCTGCACGACATCATCAACAACACCCATGCGCACAAGGCCATCGAGAAGGGTGCCGACGGCCTGATCGCCGTGGCCGCGGGCGCGGGCGGCCATGCCGGCACCAAGAGCCCCTTCGCCCTGGTGCAGGAGATCCGCCAGTGGTTCGACGGCCCGCTGGCACTGAGCGGCGCCATCGCCACCGGCGACGCCATCCTGGCGGCGCAGGCCATGGGCGCCGACTTCGCCTACATCGGCTCGCCCTTCATCGCCACGCACGAGGCCCGGGCCTCCGCGGCCCAGAAGCAGGCCGTGGTGGATGCGAACAGCGACGAGATCGTCTACAGCGCCTACTTCACCGGCATCCCCGGCAACTACCTGAAGGCCTCGGTGCGCAACGCCGGCCTGGACCCCGAGCAGCTGCCCGCCCCGGGCGAGGTGATGAACATCGCCAGCGCCGGCGCGGCCAAGGCCTGGAAGGACATCTGGGGCTGCGGCCAGGGCGTGGCGGCGGTCGACGCCGTGCAGCCGGTGGCCGAGCGCGTGGCGCGCTGGCAGGCGGAGTACGCCGCGGCCCGCCGCCGGCTGGGGCTGGCCGCCGCCTGAAGCGCCTCCCCTGCGCCGGCCCGGCCGGGTCGCGCCGGGCCACCGCGGGGCGGCGGCCCGGGGCTCGAAGCCTCAGGCGGGTGGCGCGGCCTGGGCCTGCGGTCCGGCCGGTGACGGCCCCGCCCCTTCGGGCAGGTCGAAGGCGGCGTCGCAGCCGGCGCCTGCCGCGATCCAGCGGCCGATCAGCCGCCGCCACAGCGGGTGACGGAAGCGGGTGAGGGCGCCGCAGCGGTAGTGCCCCGCGGCCAGGTCCCAGCGCAGTGCCGAGCAGGCGCCCTGGCGGCGC
>CAYSQO010000087.1:0-3563 GCA_964433315.1 uncultured Rubrivivax sp. | reverse complement strand
GTAGTGCCCCGCGGCCAGGTCCCAGCGCAGTGCCGAGCAGGCGCCCTGGCGGCGCGAAGGCGCACCGCCCCGGCTGCCGCCCCCGCCCCCGGCCCCGCGCGCGCCATTGAGCGTGCGACGGCCGATCTGGATGGGCTCGGGCCGGGCGTTGGGATCGGGTTCGAAGCCCGGCACCACCTCGCGCGGGATGCGCTGCTTGGTCAGCTTCTCGATGTCGGCCAGGAAGCCGCTCTCGTCGACGCAGACCAGGGACACCGCCTCGCCCTGCGCGCCGGCCCGGCCGGTGCGGCCGATGCGGTGCACATAGTCTTCCGGCACGTTGGGCAGCTCGTAGTTGACGACGTGCGGCAGCTGGTCGATGTCGATGCCGCGGGCGGCAATGTCGGTGGCCACCAGGCAGGTCAGCTCGCCGCTCTTGAACTCGGCCAGGGCCTTGGTGCGCGCGCCCTGGCTCTTGTTGCCGTGGATGGCCATGGCGCTGATGCCGACGCCGTTGAGGTACTCGGTCAGGCGGTTGGCGCCATGCTTCATGCGGCAGAAGACCAGCACCTGGTGCCAGTCCTGGCCCTTGATGAGGTGGGCCAGCAGGTCCTTCTTGCGCTCGCGGTCGACCGGATGGATCTTCTGGGCGATGGTCTCGGCCGTGGTGTTGCGGCGCGCGACCTCGATGACCTGCGGGCTGTTCAGCAGGCGTTCGGCCAGGGCCTTGATGTCGTCGCTGAAGGTGGCCGAGAACAGCAGGCTCTGCTTCTGCTTCGGCACGATGGCCAGCACCTTCTTGATGTCGTGCACGAAGCCCATGTCGAGCATGCGGTCGGCCTCGTCCAGCACGAAGTACTGCACCTGGCTGAGGTCCAGCGTGCCCTGCTGGTGATGGTCGAGCAGGCGGCCGGGGGTGGCCACCAGGATGTCGACGCCGCGCTTGAGCTTGTCGACCTGGGGTTGCATGCCGACGCCGCCGAACATGACCATGCTGGTCAGCGACAGGTACTTGCCGTAGGTGCGCACGCTTTCCTCGACCTGGGCCGCCAGCTCGCGGGTGGGCGTGAGGATCAGTGCGCGGATGGCCGGCCGGCCGTTGCGGTTCTTGACCGGCGCGCCGGCCGCCAGCATGTGCAGCAGGGGCAGGGTGAAGCCGGCGGTCTTGCCGGTGCCGGTCTGGGCGCCGGCCAGCAGGTCGCCACCGGCCAGGACCATGGGGATGGCCTGCTTCTGGATCGGGGTCGGGGTCTCGTAGCCGGAATCGCGAATGGCTTGGAGCAGGGGCTCGGCGAGACCCAGTTCTTGGAAGGACATGGAGGGGGTGCGCCCCGGGGGGCGTCGGGTCCGGCCGCAGCCACGTCGGGGAGACGGGCGCCAGTCGCGGCAGGACAGGCAGAGGGGTGTCGGGAACCGACCGCGGGGCCCGGACTGGGTCGGGACGCGTTGTCGCCGAGTGTATGCGGGAAACCCCT
Source organism: uncultured Rubrivivax sp. (assembly GCA_964433315.1). Lineage (GTDB taxonomy): Bacteria > Pseudomonadota > Gammaproteobacteria > Burkholderiales > Burkholderiaceae_C > Aquariibacter. The sequence goes on along the minus strand of CAYSQO010000087.1, from coordinate 2,109 downwards.
AGGTCAACCGGCCTGCAGCCCCAGGTTTCGCCCCCGTTGCAGGGGGGAGGCACCGGGAGCGTCCTGCCGAGGCCTCCGGCGGCCGGCGCTCAGGCGCCCAGCTGGTGGGCCAGGTCCAGCAGGTCCCGGGCATGGAGGGTGTCCTCGGGCGCCCCCTGCACCGGCTTGGGCGCGTCGGCGCCGAACTCGTGCGCACGCTCGATGTAGGCCGTCTGCAGGCCACAGGCCCGGGCGGCGGCCAGATCGTCATCGTGGGCGGCCACCAGCATCACGGCCTCGGGCGGCAGGCCGAAGAGCCCGGCCACGCCGCGGTAGGTGCGGGGATCCGGCTTGTAGGCCTGGAAGACCTCGGCCGAGAGCACGCCGTGCCAGGGCAGGTCGCCGTGCCGCGCCAGGTCGATGAGCAGGCCCAGGTTGCCGTTGGACAGGGTGCACAGGGTGTGGCGGCGGCGCAGGCGCTGCAGGCCGGCGCGCACGTCCGGCCAGGGATCGAGCCGGTGCCAGACCTGGTTGAGCCGGGCACGGGCCGCCTCGTCCAGCGTCTCCAGGCCGAAGGCGGGCAGGATGCCGTCGAGGATCTCGCGGTGCAGGGTGTCGAGGGCGACCCAGCCCCGGTCGCCGCTGCGTACCCGCTGCATCGCCGGCTGGTAGCCGGCGCGCCAGGCGCGGGCGAAGGCCGGACCGTCGACCGCGGGCGCCAGGACCGCAAGCTCGCGGACGATGCTGCCATGCCAGTCGACGACGGTGCCGAACACGTCGAAGGCGAGGATCTGTGGGGGAGGAGCCATGGCTCGGGGGGCGCCCGGGGCGCGGTTCGGGGGGAGGCTCAGGGAGAGGCCGTCCAGGGACCGGTCACGGCCCGGGCCTCGTCCGCCCCGGGCCAGGGCGGCAGGGTGACGGCGACGGCGCTCAGGCCCTGCCGGGGATCGGCGCGGAACTGGAAGGCCGTGCCGACCGGCAGGCTCAGGCACACGCCGGGCCGCAGCTCGGTGGTGGTCTCGTGCCCGTCCTGACGGCGCCACATGGTGCCGCGTCCTTCGAGGATCCACCAGAGCTCCTCGACGCTGCGGTGGCAGACGGCGGCCGACACCTGACCCGGCTGCAGGGAGAAGTGCGCCATGCTGCCGCCGGCCAGGCTCAGCAGCACGCGGACGGTCGAGCCATCGGGGGCCGTGACGAGGGGCGCCTCGGACAGAGGCAGCGTGGCGAAGGCGGGCATGGGCGGACTCCGGGCCAGGGCAGGGCGCGGACACTCCGCAGGATGCAGGCCAGGCCGCAGGATTCCCCGCCTTGTGCCGGCCCGACCCGGCACGTACAAGCGGCGCGCGCGATCTGCCGCAGCCCCAAGGCCCCGATGCGTTCCCTCCCCCCCTCCTCGACCGTCCCGCCGGTCCTGCCCGACGACTGGCTGGCCCAGTTTCCGGCCCTGCTCGCGCTGGACGCCCCGGTCCGTGATCGCCTGCGGCGCGACGCGGTCTTCGGGCGCATGCAGGCCGGCGAGCGCGCCTACCTCCAGGGCTCGCTGGCCCGCGGCTACGTGCTGCGGCTGTCCGGCGTCACCCGGGTTCAGAAGACGGCGCCGTCCGGCCGCGAGGTCGTGCTCTACCGCGTCGGGCCGGGCGAGACCTGCGTGCTGACCACCTCCTGCCTGCTCGGCCAGGCGGCCTTTCCGGCCGAGGGGGTGGCCGAGTCGGCGGTGCTGGAGGTGGTGATCCCGCCGGATACCTTCCAGGCGCTGATGGTCGACAGCGAGGGCTTCCGGCGTTTCGTGGTTGCCAACTACGGCAATCTGCTGGGCGATCTCATCATGCTGATGGACGACCTGATGTTCAGCCGCCTCGACGAGCGCCTGGCCCAGCGCCTGCTGGCCCTGAGCGAGCCCGGCGAGGGGGGCGGCCCGCCGCGGGTGGAGCGCACGCACCAGCAGCTCGCCCAGGAGCTGGGCAGCGCCCGTGAAGCCGTCAGCCGCGTGCTCAAGGAGATGGAACGCAAGGGTTGGCTGCGCCTGGGCCGCAGCCGCATCGAGCTGCTGGCGCCGGAGGCGCTACGCGCACTGGGCGACGGGGAACGGCTGACAGCCTGATACCGCAGCCGGTGCGGGGCCCGCCA
>CAYSQO010000086.1:0-7153 GCA_964433315.1 uncultured Rubrivivax sp. | reverse complement strand
GATGCCGTCGTTGGCGTTGCGGACCGCCACGTTCATGCCGCGCACCTGGGCGTTCATGCGCTCGGCGATGGCCAGACCGGCCGCGTCGTCCTTGGCGCTGTTCACCCGCAGGCCGGAGGACAGGCGCTGCATCGAGGTGGAGAGCGTGGACTGCGATGCGTTCAGATTGCGTTGCGCATTGAGCGACATCGTGTTGGTGTTGATGGTCTGGGGCACGGCAGCACTCCTAAGGGGTCACGTGGTGCGCCGGTCGGATGGCGGGCCGGCGGAGTACGCGTCGCAGGAACGCGGTGTGGCCATTCTTCGGCCGCACCGGCGGAGGCCATGCCATGAAAAACGGCGGATTCGGCGGCCTTCTCGGGGCCGGCGAATCCGCCGCGGGGCCCGGCGCGGGGCTGGGCGGGCTGGGGGCGGGCCGGCGGGCGCGGGGCCCGCCGGCCGCCGGCTCAGGGCATGCGCAGGGCCGGGGCCTGGGCCTGCAGGACTGGGGCCTGAAGGACCGGGGCCTGCAGGGTGGCCCGGGCCTGGGGCGCCGCAGCCGGGGCGTGCAGGGCCGGCGGCTGCGCGGCCGGCAGGCTGGCGTGGCTGCCGCCGGCGGCCGGCAGCAGCGGCACGATCAGCAGGGCCACGATGTTGATGATCTTGATCAGCGGGTTCACCGCCGGGCCGGCCGTGTCCTTGTAGGGATCGCCGACCGTGTCACCGGTCACGGCGGCCTTGTGCGCGTCGCTGCCCTTGCCGCCGTGGTGGCCGTCCTCGATGTACTTCTTGGCGTTGTCCCAGGCCCCGCCGCCGGTGCACATGCTGATGGCGACGAAGAGGCCCGTGACGATGGTGCCCATCAGCAGGCCGCCGAGCGCCTCGGCGCCCAGCAGCAGGCCGACCACGATGGGCACGATCACCGGCAGCAGCGAGGGGATCATCATTTCCCGGATGGCCGCCCCGGTCAGCATGTCGACGGCGCGGCCGTACTCGGGCTTGCCGCTGCCGTCCATGATCCCCGCGATGTCGCGGAACTGGCGCCGCACTTCCTCCACCACCGCGCCGGCCGCGCGGCCCACCGCCTCCATCGCCATCGCGCCGAAGAGGTAGGGGATCAGGCCGCCGATGAAGAGACCGACGATCACCTTGGGGTTGCTCAGGTCGAAGCTCGCGGCGATGCCGCGCGCTTCCAGCGAGTGGGTGTAGTCGGCGAACAGCACCAGCGCGGCCAGGCCGGCCGAGCCGATGGCGTAGCCCTTGGTCACCGCCTTGGTGGTGTTGCCGACCGCGTCGAGCGGGTCGGTCACGTCGCGCACGCTGTCGGGCAGCTCGGCCATCTCGGCGATGCCGCCGGCGTTGTCGGTGATCGGGCCGTAAGCGTCGAGCGCGACGACGATGCCGGCCATCGACAGCATCGAGGTCGCGGCGATCGCGATGCCGTAGAGCCCGGCCAGGCCGTAGGCCGCCAGGATGGCCACGCAGACGAAGAGCACCGGCCAGGCCGTGCTCTTCATGCTGATGCCGATGCCCGCGATGATGTTGGTGGCGTGCCCCGTGGTCGAGGCCTGGGCCACATGCTGCACCGGCTTGTACTGGGTGCCGGTGTAGTACTCGGTGATCCAGACCAGCGCCGCCGTCAGCACCAGGCCGACCGCGCAGGCGCCCCACAGCCGCAGGTGGGTGCCCTCGCCCAGGGCGTCGGCCGGCACGGCCATCGCCGTCACGCCGTAGAACAGCAGCAGCGACAGCCCGCCCGCCACGGCCAGGCCCTTGTAGAGCGCCGGCATCACGTTCTTCATGCCGGGGCTGGCCTTGACCGCGTAGGTGCCCGCGATCGAGGCCAGGATGGACACGCCCCCCAGCAGCAGCGGGTAGAGCGCGGCCTGCATCGGCGCGGCCGTGACCAGCAGCGCGCCGAGCGCGACGGTGGCGATCAGCGTGACCGCGTAGGTCTCGAACAGGTCGGCGGCCATGCCGGCGCAGTCGCCCACGTTGTCGCCCACGTTGTCGGCGATCACCGCGGGGTTGCGCGGGTCGTCCTCGGGAATGCCGGCCTCGACCTTGCCCACCAGGTCGGCCCCCACGTCCGCGCCCTTGGTGAAGATGCCGCCGCCCAGGCGCGCGAAGATGGAGATCAGCGAGGAGCCGAAGGCGAAGCCCAGCAGCGGCTTGAGCACGGCCGACAGGCTCTTGTCCGGGGTCAGCGCGCCGTTGCCGGTCAGCAGCCAGAAGAAGCCGCCGACCCCCAGCAGGCCCAGGCCCACGACCAGCATGCCGGTGATGGCGCCGCCCTTGAAGGCCACGTCCAGCGCCGGGCCGATGCCCTTGACCGCAGCCTGCGCGGTGCGCACGTTGGCCCGCACCGAGATGTTCATGCCGATGAAGCCGCAGGCGCCCGAGAGCAGCGCGCCGACGACGAAGCCCACCGCGCTCATCGTGTCGAGGAAGACGGCGATCAGCACCGCCAGCACCACGCCGACCCCCGCGATCGTGCGGTACTGCCGCCCCAGATAGGCCGCGGCCCCCTGCTGGATGGCGGCGGCGATCTCCTGCATGCGGGCGTTGCCCGCGTCCTGGCGCAGGATCCAACTGCGCTGGATGAAGCCATAGAGCACTGCGGCAAGCCCGCAGAACATCACAAACCCAAGCGAACCGGAACCGGACATGAATGTGTCTCCTTCCTTTGTTGTCGATCTGGTGTGACGCGCTGCGCGGCAGCCTGCAAGCCAGGGCAGGGGTCGCGGGCAATGTAGGGGACGCCCCGGAGAGGGGCAACGCGGGTCCGCCCTGGGTCAGTCCGCCGCAAGCCCGGCCCCTAGAATCCGCAACAACCCGTAGTTGTCCCTTCCCTCCCACGCATCAGCGAGCCCGCATGAGCCTGAACAACGTGACCCCCGGCGCCAAGGCGCCCGAGCAATTCAACGTGGTCATCGAGATCCCGATGAACGCGGACCCGATCAAGTACGAGGTGGACAAGGAAACCGGCGCGATCTTCGTCGACCGCTTCATGACCACGGCCATGCACTACCCGTGCAACTACGGCTACGTCCCGCAGACCCTGTCGGACGACGGCGACCCGGTCGACGTGCTGGTGATCACGCCCTACCCGCTGACCCCGGGCGTGGTCGTGACCTGCCGCCCGATCGGCGTGCTGCAGATGGACGACGAAGCCGGCGGCGACGCCAAGCTGCTGGCCGTGCCCATCGACAAGATCCTGCCGATCTACACCCACTGGCAGAAGCCGGAAGACATCAACCCGATGCGCCTGAAGGCCATCCAGCACTTCTTCGAGCACTACAAGGACCTCGAAGCCGGCAAGTGGGTCAAGGTCAAGGGCTGGGAAGGCCCGGACGCCGCCAAGGCCGAGATCGTCTCGGGCATCGCGCGCTACGCCGAGACCTCGAAGAAGTAATCCGCGGACAGGCTGCGGCCCGGGGCGCAAGGCCCCGCGCGCCGCGCGCAGGGAACCGCTGGCTAGACTGCCGGATCGCAGGGCGCCCCGCCCCTGTGCTTTCGAGTCTCTGCCCATGAGCCTGAGCCTGTTCCGGATCGACCCCCTGCGGCGCCTCCTGGGCGCCGCTTTGCTTTCCTGCGCGGCCCTGGCCGGCGCCGCGCCGGCCGGCCCGGCCCCGGCGCCGCTGCCGCGCGGCGTCAGCGTCGGCGCGGCGGTCGAGGGCATCACCGAGTACCGCCTGGCCAACGGCCTGCAGGTGCTGCTGGTGCCCGATGCGTCCAAGCCCACGACCACGGTCAACCTGACCTACCGCGTCGGCTCGCGGCACGAGAACTACGGCGAGACGGGCATGGCCCATCTGCTGGAGCACCTGATCTTCAAGGGCACGCCGAAGAACCCGAACGTCTGGGCCGAGTTCAGCCAGCGCGGCCTGCGCGCCAACGGCACCACCTGGTTCGACCGCACCAACTACTTCGCCAGCTTCGCCGCCAACGAGGCCAACCTGCAGTGGTTCCTGTCCTGGCATGCCGATGCCATGGTCAACAGCTTCATCGCGAAGAAGGACCTCGACACCGAGATGACGGTGGTCCGCAACGAGATGGAGTCGGGCGAGAACAGCCCCGGCCGCATCCTGTACCAGAAGACGCTGTCGGCCATGTACGACTGGCATGCCTACGGCAAGGACACCATCGGCGCGCGGGCCGACGTCGAGAACGTCGACATCGGCCGCCTGCAGGCCTTCTACCGCCGCTACTACCAGCCGGACAACGCCACCCTGATCGTCAGCGGCCAGTTCGACGCCGCCAAGGTGCTGGGCTGGATCGCCCGCGACTTCGGCCGCATCCCCAAGCCCAAGCGCGCGCTGCCGCGGCTCTACACCCTGGATGCCGCGCAGGACGGCGAGCGCAGCGTCACCCTGCGCCGCGTCGGCGGCTCGCCGCTGGTCTACGCGGCCTACCACCTGCCGCCGGCGGCGCATCCGGACTTCGCCGCGGCCGAGCTGCTCGCCCTGGTGCTCGGCGACGGCAGTGCCGGCCGGCTGCAGAAGCAGCTGGTCGAGGCCGGCCTGGCCGCCAGCATCGGCGCCGACACCCTGGCCCTGCACGACCCGGGCGTGGGCCTCTTCGTCGCCCAGCCCGGTCCGCAGCACGAGCTGGCCCGCGCCCGCGAGGCGCTGATCGCCACCGTCGAGGGCCTGGCGGCCGACCCGGTGCGCGAGGACGAGCTGAACCGCGCCCGCGCCCAGTGGCTCAAGGCCTGGGACCAGACCTTCAGCAACCCGGAGAAGGTCGGCATCGCGCTGTCGGATTCGGTGGCCCAGGGCGACTGGCGGCTCTTCTTCCTGCTGCGCGACCGTGTCGAGCAGGCCCGCCTGGCCGACCTGCAGCGCGTGGCCACCGAGCGCCTGCTGCCCGCCAACCGCACCCTGGCCACCTACCTGCCGACCGAGGCGCCCAAGCGCGCGCCGACCCCGGCGGCGGTTGACGTGGCCGCGCAGTTCCAGGGCTTCAAGCCGCGCGCGGCCGAGGCCACCGCCGCCGCCTTCGACACCCGCCCCGAGGCCCTGGACCGCGCCACCACCCGCGGCCGCCTGCCCGGCGGCCTGCGCTATGCGCTGCTGCCCAAGCCCACCCGCGGTGCCGCCGTGCAGGCGCGGCTGACGCTGCGCTACGGCACGCTGGACAGCCTGAAGGGCCAGGGCGAGGTGCCGGGCTTCGTCGCGGCGCTGATCGACAAGGGCACGCCCACGCTCGACCGCGCCCAGATCCAGGACCGCCTGCTGGCCCTCAAGACCGAGCTGGCGGTCAGCGCCCAGGACGGCGCCGTCACCCTGGCCCTGCAGTCCAAGCGCGAGACCCTGCCCGAGGCCCTGGCCCTGGTCGGCCAGCTGCTGCGCGAGGCCAGCTTCCCGCCCGCGGTGCTGGAGGAACTGCGCGCCCAGGCCCTGGCGCAGATCGAGAGCCAGCGCGAGGACCCGGAGGCCCGCGTCGAGCTGGCCCTGGCCCGCCACGGCAACCCCTACCCGCGCGATGACCCGCGCCATGCGGCCAGCTTCGACGAATCGGTGGCCGACCTGAAGGCCCTGAAGGTCGAGGACCTGCGCGCCTTCCACCGCCGCTTCTACGGCGCAGGCCACGGCGAGTTCGCCGCGGTCGGCGACTTCGACCCCGAGGCCGTGCGTGCCGCCCTGGCCCGCGCACTCGACGGCTGGGCCAGCGCCGAGCCCCAGGCCCGTATCCCGCTGCCGGCCGTGCCGGTGGCGCCGGCCCGCCTGGTCGAGCGCACGCCCGACAAGCAGAACGCGACCCTCTCGGTGCGGCTGTCCGGCCTGGCCCTGACCGACCTGCATGCCGACTACCCGGCCCTGCTGGTCGGCAACCAGATCCTCGGCCTGGGCGGCAGCGCGCGGCTCTGGAAGCGCATCCGCGAGAAGGAGGGCCTGTCCTACAGCGTGGTCAGCTTCTTCCAGTGGAACCCGGTCGATGCCAATGCGAGCTGGAAGGCCGAGGCCATCTTCGCGCCCCAGAACCTGGCCAAGGTCGAGGCCGGCTTCCGCGAAGAGGTGGCCCGCCTGCTGAAGGACGGCATCACCCCCACCGAGCTGGAGGAGACCCGCAAGGGCCTGCTGGCCGCACGCGCCCTGCGCCGGGCCCAGGATGCCCAGCTGGCCGCCAGCCTGTCCGCGCAGCTGCTGCTGGAGCGCAGCTTCGCCACCGAGGCGGCGGTCGATGCGGCCATCGCCGCGCTCAGCGTCGAGCAGGTCAACGCCGCCCTGCGCCGCTGGCTGCAGCCGGAGCGTTTCGTCGTCGCCGTCGGCGGCGATTTCAAGGACTGACGCCGCCGGGCGCCGCCCCGGCGGGCGGCCCCGGGCCGGGCGGAGACAATCCCCCGGTTTTCCCCGACCTGGCTTTGCCGTGCTGCCCTCCTCGTCCCCCGCTGAACCGACCCCGTCCCCGAGCCTGCCGCAGGCCGACGCCGCGCACCCCGAGCCCCTGGGCGCGGCCCTGCCCGAGGCTCCGGCCGAAGCGGTGGCGCAGCCTGCCGTGCCGACCGATGCGTCCCTTCTCCCGGCTGCAGCCGACGTGGCCGCCGCCCTGGCCCTTGACGCGCCGACCGCCCCGACCGCTCCGGAAGGCAGCGAGCCGGCGGATGGGCGCGCCGAAGCTGCCGAGGCAGCTTTCGAGGGCGCCGAGGCAGCGGCCGAAGCCGCCGATGCCGCGGCGCCCGTCCCCGGCATGAGCCTGGCTGCCTGCGGCGCCGAGCTGGCCGCGCGCTTCCCGGCCGTCTTCACGCCCGGCCAGGCCCGGCCGCTGAAGCTGCGCATCCAGGCCGACATCCAGGCCCGCGCGCCGGGCGTCTTCGGCAAGAAGATCCTCTCCGCCTTCCTGCACCGCCACACCACGGCCACGGCCTACCTCAAGGCCCTGGCCAGCCAGCCCGAGCGCATCGACCTGGACGGCCAGCCGGCCAGCCCGGTGGACGCCGAGCACCGCGACGCCGCGGCGGCCGAGGTGCAGCGCCGCCGCGCGCGCCGGGCCGAGCAGCGCCCCACCGCCCCGGGCCGCGCGCCCTGTGCCGCCGAGGGCGCAGGCCCGGCGGCCGAGGGCGAGTCCCCCGCCCGTCCGCCGCGCGGCCCGCGCCCCGACGGGGCGCGCCGGGCCGGTGAAGCCGGTCCGCGCCCGCCGCGAGCCCCCCGTGCCGAGGGCGGCCCCCGCC
>CAYSQO010000085.1:0-7217 GCA_964433315.1 uncultured Rubrivivax sp. | reverse complement strand
CACGGAAGTCGGTCTGGCCTGCTTCGAGCGCAGCGGCTCAAGCTACGGCCGTTACTGGGTGGCCCACTTCGGGCAGCGCCTGGACGATCCCGCCCAGACGCACTGAGGCCGCGTCTGCGGCGGGCGCGGCACCTCCCGGTGACGCGCCCCTTCCGGGATCAATCGGGACGACGACGGGCCCGGGCGGCCACGACGAGCAGACCGGCAGCCAGCAGGGCCCAGACCCCCGGCTCCGGAACCGGCGGCGTCGGCGGGACCGGATTGAGGATCGGCGTGTAGGGCAGGTTGGGCGCCCCGCCCGAGGGCGGCAGGAAGGTGGAGCTTGGCGCCGTGGGCGCCGCACCGAAGACCGGCGCCAGGCTGGGCTCGGGCGGTGAACCCGTGATGGCCACCGGCGGCAGCGCCGCGGGCAGCTGGGCCGGGAGCACCTCGACCTCGCGCGACAGCACCTTCTCAGGCAGGCGCGTGATGCGGCCGACATTGCGCAGCTCGGTCGAGACGACGATGCAGTCGTTGCCCTCGCAATAGACCAGACCCCGGGCGACCATCGAATCCGGCCAGTGCGCCCGGCTCGGCTTGCGGCAGACCTGGGGACGGTCGCCGAACATGAGGTCGCGGATCTCGGGCTCGTAGCTGTAGGTCCCGACGATGCTGTCGCGGCGGATCTCGACGAAATCGTCGTACTCGATCCGGTCCATCCGGGCCTCGAAGCGCTTGCGCAGTTCGGCCGGCATGGTCTTGACGTATCGGTTCAGGGTCTTCGGCACCAGCCCGTTGAAGGGCTTGTCACCGGGGCGTTCCCAGCGACAGCTCTCGACCACGCCGGACACCGGCGCGGCAGCCGCCTTCTTGACCTTCTTGGCCTTCTGGGTCTGAGCCCAAGCCGGCGCGCCAGCCAGCGTCAGGGCCAGAACAGCGAGCAACACCCATTGCGGGCGGTGAGTGTCTCGCTCGTGAACCTGCGCAAACTTTGATTTCATCGGGGGACGGCCTGATCCGGTTGCTTACAAAACATGATAAGTCCACGGAAATGGGGTTGGCACCCCCAGCCGCGGGATCCAAGGCTTGTCGTACGCGCCACGCCACGCAACGCAACGGATCACCCCCAAGAGGGGGAGTCGAAAACAAAACGCCCGGCAGCTGCCGGGCGTTCCTTGACTCGGGCGGGGGGACACCAGCCGGTGCCCCCTGCAGCTCACTTCAGGTGACTGCTGATCAGCTTGGTCATCTCGAACATGGACACCTGGGCCTGCTTGAAAATCTCCTTCAGCTTGGCGTCGGCGTTGATCATGCGCTTGTTGGTCGCGTCCTGGAGCTTGTGCTTCTTGATGTACTCCCAGACCTTCTTGGTGACTTCGGTGCGCGGCATCGGCTTGGCGCCGATGATGGCGGCCAGGGCCTCACTGGGGGTCAGCGCCTTCATGAAGGCGGCATTGGGCGTGCGCTTGGCGGCCGCCTTCTTGGCCGGAGCCTTCTTGGCGGCGGGCGCCTTCGCGACCGGAGCGGCCGCCTTCTTCGCCGGCGCCTTGGGGGCCGGCGCAGCCTTCTTGGCGGGGGCGCGCTTGATCGCAGTCTTCTTCGCAGTTGCCATGGTTCGGTACTCCATCCAGTCGTGGCTCGATGTTCCAGCCCGGTCGACCTGCCTTGCAGCGGTCGTTTTCTTGGGGCTCGGTGCGGGGCGCATGGTACTGCGCGCCCCCCCAAAAAAGAAGCCGTTTTCCTAGGAGAAATCCGAGGAGCCGGTGCAGTTGGAGCCCGGCGTGGAAGATGCCCCTAAAAATCATGCAGGCAATTGAATTGCGCACAATCCAATTGTCATCAATCTTTAGACGTCCCCGTGTCCATGAATGCCTCCCGACCGTCCCGCCCCCGCAGTCTGGCCCCGGCCGGTCGGGGCCAGGCCGTCGGCGAGGCCGCCGGGGGCGAGCCGGATCCGCTGGCTCTGGCCTCCCAGCTGTGCTTCGCGCTGTACGCCAGCTCGCTGGCCATCCAGCGTCGCTACCGCGAGCCGCTGGCGGCCCTGGGGCTGACCTACCCGCAATACCTGGTGATGCTGGTGCTCTGGGCCGAGGACGGCCTGGCGGTGTCCGAGGTGGGCGCGCGGCTGATGCTGGACTCGGGCACGCTGACCCCGCTGCTCAAGCGGCTGGCGGCCCAGGGCCTGCTGGAGCGGCGGCGCGGCGTGGCCGACGAGCGCCGTGTCGAGCTGCACCTCAGCGCTGCCGGCCGGGCCCTGCGCCGCCGGGCCGTGAACCTTCCCGCCGAGATGGCGGCCGCCATCGGCTGCACGCCGGAGGTGCTGGCGCCCATGGTCGAGGAGCTGCACGAGCTGCGCCGGGCGCTGCAGGACGACCTGAGCCCGTCTCCCGCGCCGGACTGAATTGCTTTTCCCCACCGGCAGCCGGGATCGGTCTGCCCTTCCCTCCCCCCTCAGCAAGGAGTTCCTCATGGCCCTCGATCAAGTGCTCTACACCGCCCACGCCCGCGCCACCGGGGGCCGGGACGGCCGCGCCGTGTCCTCGGACCAGGTGCTCGACATCCAGCTCTCGACGCCCCAGCAGCTCGGCGGGGCCGGCGGCCCGGGCACGAACCCGGAGCAGCTCTTCGCGGCCGGCTATTCGGCCTGCTTCCTCGGCGCGATGAAGTTCGTCGCCGGCCAGAAGAAGGTGGCGCTGCCGGCCGACGTGGCGGTGAGCGGGGCGGTCGGCATCGGCCCGATCCCGAACGGCTTCGGCATCCAGGTCGAGCTGGCCATCGAGCTGCCGGGCATGGACCGCGCTGCGGCGCAGGCGCTGATCGATGCGGCGCACATCGTCTGCCCCTACTCGAACGCGACCCGCGGCAACGTCGACGTGACGCTGAAGCTGGTCTGAGCCCCGGGTCCGGCGGCGGCCCGACGGGCCGCGCCGGGCTCAGAGCGCGCCGCTGCGCTCGTCGGCGAGTTCGCGCTGGCGGCGCGCCTGCAGCTCGCGCAGGCGCGCGTCGACCACCGAAGCCTCGATGAAGTCGCCCCGCACGCCGCGCTGCTGCGCGGCCTTGAGCCGGTCGATGGCGCCCTGCAGGTCGGCCTGGGCCGCGCGGGCCTCGGCCGCGGCACGCAGGCTGCGCATGCCTTCGCCCAGCCGGTCCCAGACGCGGCCGAGCAGGGCCCAGGCGGGTCCGTCCTCGGGCCGCTCGGCCACCCAGGTCTGCAGCCGGTCGGCCAGCGGGCGCAGGGTCTCAGGCGGCGCACCGGGCAGCAGGGCCTGCTCCGTCGCCGCGAACAGCCAGACCCGGCCTTCGGGCGACGCGAAGCGGGCTTCCACCCCCGACCCGGCCGGCCCGCGCGCAGCTGCCAGGGCCTGTGCGAGGCGGATGGCGGCCGCGGCGGCATCGCCGCGGGCGGTCTGGAGCTCGATGTCGAGCAGGTCGACTGTGCGCTGCGCGGCGGCGTCGCCCGCGGCCAGCCGCCGCGCCTCGGTCAGCGCGCGTTCCGCACGCGCCCAGTCGCGCATCCGCAGCGAGGCCAGGGCGCTGGCGTAGGCCTGGGCCAGGCGCTCGGCCGGCGGGGCCGCGGTCTCGCGGCTCAGGGTCGCGTCCAGGGCCTGCCAGCGCTGCAGGGACAGGGCGCGCGGATCCATCAGCACGCGGGCGCGCGCTTGCATCAGGGCATGCAGCAGGCTGCGCGGCGGGGCCCGGCGGCCGGACAGGTCCAGGCCCAGACGCGAGCGCGCCTCGCCGATGCGCTCGGTGCTCAGCGGGTGGGTGCGCAGGTAGGGGAAGTTCTGGCTGTCGTTGAGCCGCGAGGCCTGCAGCAGCTTCTCGAACATCGAGGCCATGCCGGCCGGGTCGAAACCGGCACCGGTCAGCACCCCGTAGCCGATGCGGTCGGCCTCGCGCTCCATGTCGCGCGAGTAGTTCAGCTGGCCCTGCATGGCCACGGCCTGGCCGCCGGCGATCAGGGCATTGGCCGCATCGGCGCTGCGGCTGGCCGCCAGGACGCCCAGGATCAGCGAGGCCACGGCCAGGATGGAGCGGCTCTGGCTGGAGGCCACGCTGCGGGCGATGTGGCGCTGGGTGACGTGGCTCATCTCGTGCGCGAGCACGGAGGCCAGCTCGTCGGACGAGGCCGTCACCGCCATCAGGCCGAGGTGAATGCCGACATAGCCCCCGGGCAGGGCGAAGGCGTTGACCGAGGGGTCCTGCACCAGGAAGGTCCGCCAGGCGAAGCGCTCGCCGAGCTCGGCGCCGACGTCGCCGCGCCGGCTCGCGCTGTCGTAGAGCGGCTCCCAGAGCGCGCGCACGTAGTCGTTGAGGACGGGATCGTCGAGGTAGGCCGGATCGCGCCAGATGTCGCGCATGATGCGGTCCCCCAGGCGACGCTCGGTGCCGACAGGGATGGATTCGGCCCCCCCATCCCCCAGGGAGGGCAGCGCCGGCCGCTCGGGGGCGCCGGGGACGGGGCTGGCGAGCGCCGCCAGGATGGCCAGGGTGCCGCCCGGCGAGGCGCTGTGCACATGGCCGGCCGGGTCGGCCGACCCGCCCCGCAGCGGCTCGGGCAGCGGGATCGGCTCGGCGAAGGCCGGCAGACCGCGGGCCGGCCCGACGCCTGCCCCGAGGCCCAGCGTCAGCAGACCGAGCAGCGCGCGACGGCGCCGGTCCGCCGGCACCGGACGGCGCGGCGGGAGGGGGGGAAGGTCGTGCGCGGCCACGGCCTATGATGCCAGCGCCTCCGTATCCCCCTTGTTTCCGGACCGTCCGCCCGTGAGCTCCCGCGAATCCTCCGCCCCCGCCTCCCCGCTGACCCACTTCGACGCGCAGGGCCAGGCCCACATGGTCGACGTGTCGGCCAAGGCGGCCACGCACCGCAGCGCGACGGCCGAGGGCTGGATCCGCATGCTGCCGGCCACGCTGGCGCTGATCGCCGGCGGCCAGGCCCGCAAGGGCGATGTGCTGGGCATCGCCCGCATCGCCGCCATCCAGGGCGCCAAGCGCACGGCCGAGCTGATCCCGCTGTGCCACCCGCTGCCGCTGACCCGCGTGGCGGCGGACTTCGAGCTGGACCTCGCCGGCTCGCGGGTGCGCTGCCGGGTCACCGCCGAGACCGTGGGGCCGACCGGCGTCGAGATGGAGGCCCTGACCGCCGTGCAGGTCGGCCTGCTGACCATCTACGACATGTGCAAGGCCGCCGACCGGGGCATGGTGATCGAGCAGGTCCGGCTGCTGGAAAAGCTCGGCGGCAAGTCGGGCCACTACGTCGCCGACTGAAGCCCCCGCCCGGCCCCGCGGGATGCGGGGCGGGGGACCGGGCGTGGCAGGGGGCCGCCCTCAGCGCGCCAGGGCGCGCAGCTGCATCCAGTCCAGGTCCGCGGCGGTCTCGGCCGCGCAGGCCCAGCGGCCCAGGCGCTGCGGCGCGTCGACCGCGGCACGCGCGGCGCCGCAGTCGGGCAGGACCTGGAGCACCTCGGGGCGGCGGAACTCCCGCAGGCGTCGCACGACGGCCAGGGCCTCGGCCTCGTGGCCGCGGGCGTGCAGCGCCCGGGCGTAGGCGCCCATCAGGCGAACGTCGATGAGGTGGTCCAGCGGGCGGGCGAAGACGGCCAGCGGCACCTGATCGGGCGCGAGGGTCGCGGCGGCATAGTCCGCGTGATGGCCGAACAGCACGCTGGCCTGGCCCCGGACGATGCGCTCGTCGAGGGGCATGCGGCTGTCGGCCGGCGCGAACACGCGCTCCACGCGGCGATGGTCCATGAGCGCCATCACCGCACCCAGCATCAGCAGAACCCCGGCCAGCCGCTGCAGCCCCTGCAGCACGCGGGCCTGCGGCGGCGGGCTGGCCGGGACCGATGGGCCAGGGGCGATGGCCGCACCGGCACCCAGCCACAGGCCCAGCGCCCAGGCGGCGGGCAGGAGGAAGTAGGCGTACCAGAGCGGGTACTCCAGCTGACTGTGCAGGGCCAGCACCGCCAGCATGATCAGCGCCGCCCGGCCGGGGTGCCTGGGGTCGTCGCCCGCGCCCCGCCAGGCGGCACGCCGCTGCCACACACGGGCCAGCAGGGCCACCAGCAGCAGGGCGGTAGCCGGCAGGCCGATCTCCACGGCCAGCTGCAGCGGCAGGTTGTGGGTGTGGTCGAAGAAGGCGGTCGGGCGGTCGGGGAAGGGGCTGAAGGTCCAGGCCAGGTTGAAGCGCCCCCAGCCCACGCCGGTCCAGGGGTGCTCGGCCAGCATCGCCAGGGCATTGCGCCAGATGGCGAAGCGCGAGCTGCTGATGTCGCCCTCGAACTGGAAACGGTCGGCGGCGACGAAGCCGGCATGGCGCGCCCGTGCCCAGACGGACAGGCCGGCGGCCAGGGCCACGTACAGCAGCGGCACCAGACCGAGCAGCAGGCGGATGGGCCCGGGCAGGCGGCGGTCCAGCACGGCCCAGAGCAGCAGCAGGCCGAGGCTGATGGCGCCGGTCCGCGAGGCGCTGCCGGCCAGGGCCGCCAGCAGCGCACCCAGGGTCAGCGCCAGCACCAGCATCAGACGGCGCCGGGCCGCGGCGCCGACGGTGGCATGCCAGGCCTCGGCCATCCACCAGACCGTCCAGACCATCGCGCAGAGCAGCGCCGTGGCCAGGTGATTGGGCTGGCGCATATTGCCGACCGCGCGGCCGGGCGTGGTGCCGGGACTGACCAGCCCGCCCAGGCCGCCTTCGGGCGAGAGCATCTGCACCCCGGCGACCAGGACGCAGCCCAGGCCGGCGACGGTCCAGGCGCGGGCCATCGGCCGGGCCAGCTCGCGGGCGGCCCCGGGCGCTGCGGCGGCTTGTCGGGCGGTGGCCCAGAGCACGAGGGCCGCCGCCAGCAGCACCGCCGCCTGGGCCGGCTGCTGCGCCTGCCAGGCCAGGGCGGCCAGCAGGCCGAGCAGCACGGTCAGGGTGACCCCGGGGCTGCTGCCGACCGGGGCCGGGCCGGCCGCGCTCAGCAGCAGCCACAGGCCCCAGGCGGCCACCGCCGCCAGCTGATGGCTCAGCACCGCGTCGGGCACGGTCGACAGGGGCAGCAGCAGCGGCAGGGCCAGCGCAAGCAGGGCCACGGCGTGCATCAGCACCGGGGCGGCGGAGGGGGTCAGGGGATGGTCGGGCGCGTTCACGGGCGCGATCTTGCCTCGTCCGCAGCGCCGGTCGAGCCGGCCGGGGCCGGGCTCAGGGCCGGGCGGCCCAGGCCCGTGCGGGCAGCAGGCTGCGCCAGTCGGCC
>CAYSQO010000084.1:0-7505 GCA_964433315.1 uncultured Rubrivivax sp. | reverse complement strand
GGCGGGCCTGAGTGCCTCCGACATCACCTTCGTGCCGCTGGAAACCGGCGCCGCCCGCGCCCGCCGCCTCGGCAGCGGCCGACAGCGGCCCGGTGCAGTTCTTCGTCCAGGTCGGGGCCTTCGTCAAACCCGAGGATGCCGAACAGCAGCGTGCCAAGCTCGCCATCCTGGGCTACGAGGCCCGGGTCAGCGCGCGCGAGCAGGGCGGGCGCACCATGCACCGGGTGCGCCTGGGCCCCTTCGACCGCCGGGGCGATGCGGAGATCCGCCGAGACAACCTGGCCGAGCAGGGCTTCGAAGCCGCGCTCGTCCGCGTCCAGCCCGCGCCCTGACCCTGAACTTCCCGGCCCCGGCCCGCTCTACTGCCGGACCTTTTCAAGGACCTTTCCGATGAGCCTGCGCCCGACCCCCGTGTCCGCTCCCCACGCCGCCGACCGGCCCGACCTGCCCCGCCGCCAGTTCGCCGCCGGAGGGCTGCTGGCCCTGGCCGGACTGGCTGCCGGCGGCCGCGAGGCCTGGGCCCAGGGCGGGCCGGTGGAGGGCCGCGACTACGTGCGCCTGCCCCAGCGCCAGCCGACCAGCGACGCCTCGCGCATCGAGGTCGTCGAGTTCTTCTGGTACGGCTGCCCGCACTGCTACCACTTCGAGGCGCCGCTGGAGGCCTGGCTCAAGAAGCTGCCGTCCGACGTCAGTTTCCGCCGGGCCCCGGTGGCCTTCCGCGAGGTGCCCTTCGTCACCCACCAGAAGCTGTTCTACGCGCTCGAGGCGCTGGGCCAGCTCGAGGCCCTGCACCCGAAGATCTTCGCGGCCATGCACGTGCAGCGCAATCCGCTGGCCACGCCCGAGGCCGTCTTCGACTTCGTCGCCAAGAACGGCGTGGACCGCGCGGCCTTCGTCGAGGCCTTCAACTCCTTCGGCGTCGCCGGCAAGGCGCGCCAGGCGGCGGCCCTGTCGGCCGGCTACCGCATCGACGGTACCCCGGCCCTGGGCGTCAACGGCCAGTTCTACACCTCGGGCTCCATGGCCGGCACCCATGAGCGTGCCCTGGCCATCGCCGACTGGCTGATCGCCCAGAGCCGCAAGCGCGGCTGAGGCGCGGCGCGCCCGATGCCTGCAAGCGCCCCGGCCCTCGTCAAGTCCGACCTCTGGTGGGTCGACAAGGGCGCCCCGGTCTTCGGGCTCATCTACCTGCTGCTGGCGGTCGACCCGGCCCGGCCCGGGCTGCCGACCACCCTGCTGGCGCTGCTGCTCTTCCTGCTGGCCTATGCCGGGCTGGGGGGCTTCGGCTACGTCCTCAACGACCTCTTCGACCTGCGCGCCGATGCCCTGGCCGGCAAGCGCAACACCATGGCCGGCCGCTCGCCGGCCGCGCGGGCGGCCTGGGTGCTCGGGCTGGGGGCGCTGGGCTTCCTGCCCTGGGCGCTGTGGCCCGGCCCGGCCGGTCCGGCCCTGGCGGCCCTGCTGCTGCAGACGCTGCTGCTGGTCGTCTACGCGGTGCCGCCGCTGCGTCTCAAGGAGCGCCACGTCGCCGGGCCGATCTGCGATGCGCTCTATGCCTTCACGGTGCCGCTGCTGATCACCCTGGCCGCCTGGATGCCGCTCGGCGGTCCGCCCCGGACGGCGCTGCTGCCGCTGCTGGCGATCCTGATCTTCGGGGCCCTGGCCAATGGCCTGCGCGGCATCCTCTTGCACCAGATCCGCGACGCGGACAACGACCGACGCGCAGGGCTGCGGACCTTTGCCACCACCGTCGGTGTCGAGCTCGTCTGGCGCGTGCTCGCGCGGGTGGTGCTGCCGCTCGACGCCCTGGCCTGTGCACTCAGCCTGCTGCTCATGGCCTGGGTGCTGCCGCTCTTTGCCCTGTTCGTGCTGCTGATCTTCGCCCTGCGCGCCTTCAAGTGGGTCTACCTGCGCGATGAGCGGCTGGCGCTGCGCGCGCTGCTGCTGCGCCCGCGCACGCCCGAGCAGCAGGTGGACTTCTGGGGCCGTCTGGTGCTCAACGACCTGCGCACCGTCGTCTTCCCCATGGCCCTGCTGCTGGCGCTGGTGGTGCACAGCCCGGCCCATCTGCCGCTGCTGGTCCTGCACCACATGCTGTTCCGGCCGCTGGATTTCGCGGTCCTGCGCCGCGACCTGCACTGGACGCCGACCGGCCTGGCCAAGATGTTCGGCCGGCGCCCCTGAGGCCGCGCGCGCCGGCCGGCGCCGCTTCTCAGCCGCCGCGGTGGCGTGCGAGTTGCCGTTCGCCCCAGGCCCAGGCGAAGGTCAGGCCGCTGTAGACGTAGACGACCTGGTGGAAGGCCAGGGCCCGCAGCGCGAAGCCCAGGCCGCGCCGCCGCGCCAGGAAGCGGCCGAAGCGCGCATTGGCGGCACCGGCCAGGGCCGCCAGGCCCAGGGTCGGCCACAGGCTGCCGCCGGGCAGCAGGGCCAGCGGCAGCGAGAGCAGCAGGGCACCGGCCAGCAGCGCGGCACGCCGCTCGGCGGGCCGCACGTTCAGCTCGTCGCCCGGCGCCTCGCCGGCCAGGATCAGGCGCGACCAGGGCAGGGCGCGGCAGAGGATGTCGACCTCGACCAGCTGCCGCAGCGGCCACTGCTTGAGGTGGCTGCAGCGCATCGTCGGGTCGAGCAGGATGCGGTGGCCGGCCCGGTGCAGGCGGTGGCCGAGCTCGATGTCCTCGATCGAGGGCTTGGGAAAGCGCGCCGCATCGAAGCCGCCGACGGCCTGGAAGACCGTGCGGCGCACCGCCCCGCAGCCGGACCAGAAGCTGGTCGAGGCCCCGCCGCTGGACTGGTGCTGGTGGTGGTGCAGCAGGTTCTTGTACTGCGAGAAGAAGTCTTGGGCGGGCGGGGCGTCGCAGTAGGAGCCGAAGACCGCGTCCCAGGGGCTGTCGGCCTGCAGGGCCTCGCGCAGCCGGGCGCAGGCACCCGGCGCGACGACCACGTCCGAATCCACGAACCACAGGATGTCGCCCCGTGCGTGCTCGGCCCCGACGTTGCGGGCCCAGGCCGGGCCCCGGCCCTGGCCCCCGGAGATCCGCACCGTGGCCCCCAGCGCCAGCGCCAGGGCGGCGGTGCCGTCGGGCGAGCCGTCGTCGATCACCAGCACCTCCAGCAGCTCGCCCGCCGCCTGCAGGGCCAGCAGGGGGGGCAGCACCTTGGGCAGGTGGGCCTCGGCCCGGTAGGCCGGCATCACCACGGACACGGTGGGTCCGCCCAGCGAGGAGCCGCTCATGGCCGGCCGGCCGGCTGACCAAGCTGGAAGCGGTCGCGCAGCGGCTCCTCGCCGGGGCGCAGGATTTCCTGGTAGGTCGCCTCGGTGTTGACGGCCAGGTGGTCCAGCCGCGCGCCCAGCATGCGCTGGGCGAGCAGCAGGCCCATCTCGACCGAGTGGTCGGCGTTGTTGTAGCGGAAGGTGCCCGAGCGGCCGAGGATGTGCAGGCCGCTCAGGGTGTCGAGGTGCGCGCGGATGGTGGCGATGCGCTCCGCGTAGCCCAGGTCATAGACCGGGTAGGCGTGGGTGGTGCGCACGATGACCGCATCGACCACGTCCTCGGCCTCGATCAGGTGCAGGCGGTCGACCAGGTCGCGCACGCAGCGCTCGCGCAGGGCCGCGTCGTCCAGCGCCCAGATCGCGTCGCCGCGGCTGCAGAAGCACTCCAGCACCAGCGAGGTGGTGCCGGCATCCGGCACCATGGCCGGGCTCCAGTTCTTGGGCTCGTGCAGGCGGCCGAAGATCACCGATTCATCCTGCACGTAGACCCAGGTGTCGGTCGAGACCTGCGGGCGCTTGAGGATGAGGTTGACCGTGATCAGGTCGCGAAAGACCAGGCCGCGCGCAGCCTCCACGACCGGCGCCGGACAGGCCGGGTCCAGCATGCCGACCAGCGCGCCCAGTGGCACCGTGGAGAGCACCGCGCTGCCGCGCAGCACCTCGGTCTGGCCCTCGCGCTCGCAGACGACCTCCAGGTCCTCCGGTCCGTGCCAGCGCACGCTGCGCACGCGGGTCGACAGCCGCAGCTCGCCGCCGCGGGCGACGATGTCCTCGGCCATGCGCTCGGGCAGGCGGGCGTAGCCGGTGGCCGGGTAGTAGAAGCGGTCGATCAGGCTGGTGACCTGCTCGCGCTGCAGCCGCAGCGCGTCCTTCAGCAGCGTCCAAAGCGACAGGCCCTTGCTGCGCTGCGAGACCCAGTCGGCCGAGAGCTCCTCGCAGGGCCGACCCCAGACCTTCTCGCTGTAGCGGCGGAAGAACATCTCGTAGAGCCGCGAGCCGAACTGCGCCACATAGGCCTGGCGCATGTTCGTCGGCGGCGCCGAGGCCAGGGCCTGCACCAGGCCGGCATAGACGCAGCGCAGCCCGGCGTCGAACATGACCCAGGGCCCCAGCTTGCGCAGCAGGTCGCCGACCTCGATGGGGTACTGGAAGTAGCGGCCTTCAAAGTGCACGCGGCTGATGCGGTCCACCGGCACCAGCTCGGGTCCGAGCAGGCGGTGGAACCAGGCGTCGAGGTCGGCGTTCTTCGTGAACCAGCGGTGGCCGCCCAGGTCGAAGCGGTAGCCCCGGTGCTCGATGGTGCGGCACAGGCCGCCCACGCGCGGGGCGGCTTCCACCAGGGTGACGGCCCGTCCGTTGCGGTTCAGCTCATGGGCGGCCGCCAGGCCAGCGGCGCCGGCGCCCAGGACGATGACGGGCAGGGATGCGTGAGCCATCGTTCAGGACGTCGTGCTGTCGGCGGCAAGGCGCCGGGCCTCGAGCGCCCGGAAGGCCTCGACCAGGGCGCCCAGGCCCTCGCGCAGCATGACCTTCGGCGTCCAGCCCAGCAGCTGCTGGGCGCGCCGGAAATCGCCGCAGAAGTGCGCCACGTCGAATGAACGCGACGGCGCCTCGACCACGGCATTGCCCCGACCGCCGAGCTCGATGGCCAGCGCCGCCAGCTGGCCCAGCGTGGTCGGCTGACCGGTCACGAAGTGGATCGGCGGATGGCCGATGGCCGGCTGGTCCACCAGCTGCTCGACCAGCGCGACCAGGCCGGCCACGCTGTCGCTGACGTGGTTGAAGTCGAAGGTGTTGTCGCTGCCGTCCACGCGCAGCGCCTGGCCGGTGACGGCACCGCGGGCGAAGGCCGGGATCACGCGGTCCACGTGGTCCACCGTCGAGCCGTAGACGTTCGAGAAGCGGACGATCTGCGTGTGCAGCCCGCGCTCGCGCGCCGCCATCACGAGGCGCTCGCCCTCGACCTTGGTGCGGCCGTAGATGTTGACCGGCAGCAGCGGCGCGTCCTCGTCGGTCGGCCGGCCGTCGGTGTGACCGTAGACCTCGCGGCTGCTGGCGAAGACCAGCCAGGGCCGGCGCGGCAGGGCGACCATCTGGTCGAGCAGGGAAACCAGCGCGTCGACGTTGGTGTTCTGGCAGCGCACGGGATCGCGCTCGCCGTCGATAACCCGCGACACGGCCGCCAGATGCACGACGCCGTCGACCCCCGCCAGGGCCGCCTGCATGCGCTCCGCGGAACGCGTGTCGCCGTGCTCCGCGCCTTCGCCGCGCAGGTCCACGCCGACGATTTCGTGCCCCAGTTTCCGCAGTTCCACCGCGGCCGCGCTGCCGATCAGGCCGCGGGATCCGGTAATCAATATTCTTTGACGCGGGCCGGAGCTGCGCAGGAACGGGGTATCAGCGCGCGGAATATGCACGTTCAGCCTTTGAAAGCGGGAGCCCGTCCGCGACGGGCGGTCGAAGCATGGGCAAGGGGGTCGGGGCGGAATCGTCACCCCCCTCAGGAGGGCGTCACACCCCATTGGGGGCGAAGCGTACACGCTTTGAACTGGTGTAAGGGACCGGGTTAACCGATCTTTCCCTGACTACACTGCGCGTCCCGAGCGGGCATGGTGCGTGGCTGCGCCCAGGCGCTCCCCCTGTTCCCGGTGTCCGCGCCCCCCAAGCTGCGATGTCCACGTCCCGCGTTCTGCCGAGCCTGTCCGGCCGCGCCCTGCGGGCCCTGGCGCTGACGGTGCTGGCTGCCGCAGCCGCGGCCCACGCCGCCCCGGCCGGCGACGGCCGGCCCTGCGACGACAGCCGCTGGCAGCTGGCCGACCCGGCCACGGCCCGTCTGGGGCCGGGCCGCGAGGCGCCTGCCCACCTGCGCATCGAGCCGGCCACGGGGGCCGCCCCGGCGGTGCTGGCCTACCGCGGCCTGGTGATCGGCCGCGACAAGGACCTGCTGCTCGCCCTGCGCCTGCGGGCCGATGCGCCGCGGCGCGTGGCCATCGCGCTGGTCGAGGACGCGCCCGGCGCCCGCAACCTCGGCCTGGCCGAGACCCTCGACATCGGCCCGGCCTGGCGCGACGTGGTGCGCATCGTCATCCCGCACACCTCGGCCCGGTCGGCCCGCCTGCGGCTGGATTTCGGTGCCCCGGCCGCGGCGGTCGAGATCGACACCCTGGTGTTGCGCCGACGCGCCAGTTCGCGCGTCGAGTCCGTCCTGCCGCCCTTCGCCGACCCCGTCCTGCCCTGTCCGGCGCCGCGGAGCGGCGCGTGAGGCATCTCTTCCTCTGCCGCGAGTACCCCCCGGCGCCCTACCTGCCGGGCGGCATCGGCAGCTATGTGCGGCAGATGTGCGAGGCCCTGGCCGAAGCCGGCGAGACCGTGCACGTGATCGGCCAGCGCTGGCCCGGCGCACCGCGGCTGCGCGAGCTGCGCCACAGCGGCCGGCTCGTGGTGCACCGTGTCGCCCTGGACGATCCGATGCCGGCGGCCGACCCCTTCGGCCCCCGCCCCCCGCGCGGGGCCGTGCAGGCGGCGATGCTCGCCTCGGCCTTCCCCTCCGAGGCCTTTGCCTGGCAGGCGGCCCTGCTGGCCGAGCAGCTGGTCGAGGACGAAGGCATCGACGTGATCGAGGCGCAGGAGTGGGAGGCCCCGCTGGCCTGCTTCCAGCTGCGCCGCGCCGCCGGCCTGGGCCCGGCCCGGCGCCCGCCCTGCATCGTGCACCTGCACTCCTCGACGGCGTCGATCTTCCGCGCGAACGGCTGGGATCCCCGGGTCGCCGACCACGACCCGGCGGTGGCGCTGGAGGCCTACAGCATCGTCCAGGCCGAGGCCCTGCTCGCGCCCAGCCAGTTCATCGCCGACGAGATCGAGGCCCGCCACGGCCTGCCGCCCGGCGCGGTCCACGTGATTCCCTACCCCCTGGGCCCGGGCGCGCCGCTGCAGCGCGCGGACGAGGCCTGGGCCCGCCCCGAGGTGCTGCATGTCGGCCGCCTCGAAGGCCGCAAGGGGGTCCATGAATGGGCGGCGGCGGTGGCCGAGGTCGGCCGCGAGGAGCCCGCCCTGCGGGCCGTCTTCGCCGGTGGCGACACCCCCCTGCACGCCACCGGCGAGGGCTCGGTGCGCCAGGCCCTGCAGGCCGCGCTGCCGGCGGCCGCCCGTGCCCAGCTGCGCTTCCACGGCAACCTCGATGCCGCCGCCCTGCAGGCCTTGCGCGCTCGCTGCGGTCTGGCGGTCGTGCCCTCGC
>CAYSQO010000083.1:0-7513 GCA_964433315.1 uncultured Rubrivivax sp. | reverse complement strand
AGGAGGGGGAGAAGGGGGCGGGCTTGGGACGGGGACGGCAGGCCGGGAGACGGGCGGAGCGCGGCGGGCGACAGGCGCGGGGACAGCCCGTGGGGCGCGACCGCTCGCCGCCTCAGTCGCCGGCCGCCGCGGGCGGGCAGGCGGCCGGACCGCCCATCGTCCAGGCGCTGCGGCCGGCCGCGGGCGCGCGGATCAGGGCCTCCAGCGCGGCGGCGTCGCCGGCCTGCAGGGCCTGGCGGTGGCGGGCCAGCTCGGCGTCGAAGAGGTCGAGCTGGCGCAGCACCTCGTCGCGGTTGGCGGCCAGGATGTCGCGCCACACGGCCGGGTCGCTGGCGGCGATGCGGGTGAAGTCGCGGAAGCCCGGGCCGGCCAGGGCCAGGTGGGCCGCGCCCTCGGGCTGGGCAGCCACGGCCTGGAAGGCGGCGAAGGCCAGCAGATGGGGCAGGTGGCTGACCGCGGCGAAGTGCGCGTCATGCGCCTCGGGGCTGAGCCGGGACACGCGGCTGCCGAGCGCGCGCCACAGCGCGGCGGCGGCCTCCACCCGGGCCGGCGGGTTCTCCGGCAGCGGCGTCAGGATGAGGGCCCGGTCGCGGTAGAGGGCGGCTTCGGCATGGTCCAGGCCCGCCTTCTCCTTGCCGGCGATGGGGTGGGCCGGCACGAAGTGGGCCAGGCGCGGGCCCAGGCTGCGGCGCGCCGCGGCGACCACGTCGCGCTTGGTGGAGCCCACGTCCATCAGCAGCGCGCCGTCCTCGATCGCCGGGGCCAGCGCGGCGAGGCTGGCCTCGGTGGCGGCCACCGGCACGGCCAGCAGCAGCAGGTCGCTGCCGGCGGCGGCCTCGGCCGGGTGGGCGGCGCCGGCATCGATCACGCCGCGCGCCAGCGCCTTGTGCACCGTGGCGGCCGAGGCGCTGTGGCCGACGATGCGCCGCACCAGGCCAGCCTCGCGCAGCGCCAGCGCGAAGGAGGCGCCCATCAGGCCGCAACCGATCAGGCCGAGCTGCTGGAACATGGGACAGGGTGGAAGGGGGAAGGGCCGCGGCAGCGGGCCGGGCGCCGGCCGGCGGTGCGCCAGCCGGCTCAGTGCACGTCGAGCGGGTAGGTGCCGAGCAGCTTGTAGTAGTCGCACACGCCGCGCAGGTCGCACAGGGCCTGGGCCACCTCGGGCTGGTCGGGGTGGCCCTGCAGGTCGATGTAGAAGTAGTAGGCCCACTGGTCGGCCGTGCGCGCCGGGCGCGACTCGAAGCGCGACATGGACACGCCGTGCTGCTTGAGCGGCACCAGCATGTCGTGCACGGCGCCCGGCCGGTTGGTCACCGAGACCACCAGACTCGTGCAGTCATGGCCCGAGGCACGCGGCGCCGGGTGGCGGTCCGGGTGGGTGACGATGACGAAGCGGGTGCGGTTGTTCGGATCGTCCTGGATGGCCGGCGCGGTGATGTGCAGGCCCCACTCGCTGGCCGCGCGCTCGCTGGCGATGGCGGCCAGGCGCGGATCGGCCGCGGCCAAGCGGGCGCCCTCGGCATTGCTGGCCACCGGCCGGCGCTCCACGCCCGGCAGGTGGTTGGACAGCCAGCCGTGGCACTGCGCCAGGGCCTGCGGGTGGGCGCAGACCGCCTCGATGGCCTGCAGGCTGTTGTCGCGCCGCAGCAGGTTGTGGCGCACGAAGAGGCTGGTCTCGCCAATGATGAACAGCGGCGTGGTGAGGAAGAGGTCCAGCGAGCGGGCGACCACGCCCTCGGTGGAGTTCTCGACCGGCACCACGCCGAAGTCGGCGGCGCCGGCGGTGGTGCTGCGGAAGACCTCGTCGATGCTGGTGCAGTCGACCCGTGCGATGGAGCTGCCGAAGTAGCCCAGCGCCGCCTGCTCGCTGAAGGTGCCGGCCGGGCCCAGGTAGGCCACGCGGGTGGGCGTCTCCAGGGCGCGGCACGCGCTCATGATCTCGCGCCAGATCGGCGCGACGCTGTCGTTCTTCAGCGGCCCCGGGTTGCAGGCCTTGAGGCCGTCGATGACCTGGGCCTCGCGCTCGGGGCGGAAGACGACCGAGCCCTCGCGCTTCTTCAGCTCGCCGACCTCGCCGGCCAGGGTGGCGCGGCGGTTGAGCAGGGCGAGGAGTTCGCGGTCGACCGCGTCGATGCGGTCGCGCAGGGCCAGCAGGGCCGGGTTGGCCGGTGTCGGGGTGTCAGCCATGGCGGCGCTGGAAGTCGTGCATGAAGGCGACCAGGGCCTCGACCCCGGCCTCCGGCATGGCGTTGTAGATCGAGGCGCGCAGGCCGCCCACCGACTTGTGGCCGCGCAGCGAGCTCAGCCCCGCGGCCTCGGCCTCGGCGACGAAGCGGTCCGTCAGGGCCTCGCTGGGCATCACGAAGGGCACGTTCATGCGCGAGCGGTCGGCCGGCGCCACCGGGTTGCGGTAGAAGCCGCCCGAGCCGTCGATGGCCGCGTACAGCCGGTCCGACTTGGCCCGGTTGCGCTGCTCGATGGCCGGCACGCCCCCCTCGCCCTTGAGCCACTGCAGCATCAGGCCGAGCAGGTAGATCGGGTAGGTCGGCGGGGTGTTGAGCATCGAGCGCTGCTCGGCCGTCACCCGGTAGTCGAAGACGCTCGGGCAGGTCGGCAGGGCATGGCCCAGCAGGTCCTCGCGGACGATGACGACGGTGATGCCCGAGGGGCCGAGGTTCTTCTGCGCGCCGGCGAAGACCAGGGCCGCGCGCGTCCAGTCGATGGTCCGCGAGGCGATGTTCGACGAGGCATCCACCACCAGCGGCGCCTCGCTGCCCAGGGCGCGCAGGTCGGGCAGGGTCTGGAACTCGACGCCGTGCACCGTCTCGTTGCTGCACAGGTGCACGTAGCTGGCGTCCTGGCGCAGCGCCCAGCCGGCCGGGTCGGGGATGTGGTCGTGCGCCGCGCCCAGGGTGCTGGCGGCCAGGGCCACGTCGCCGTAGCGCTGGGCTTCGGTCCAGCTCTTGCGGCTCCATTCGCCGGTGACGACCACGTCGATCGCGCGGCCCGGACGGCGCGCCACCAGGTTCATCGGCACGATCGCGTTCTGGCCGATCGCGCCGCCCTGCATGAACAGCACCTTGAAGGCGGCGGGGATGGCCAGCAGATCGCGCAGGTCCTGTTCGGCGCGGGCCAGGATGTCCTCGAAGGCCGCGCTGCGGTGGCTCATCTCCAGCACGCTCACGCCGCAGCCGCGGTAGTCCAGCATCTCGGCGGCGGCCTGCTCCAGCACCGACTGGGGCATGGTCGAGGGGCCGGGCGAGAAGTTGAAGACGCGCCGCGGGGCGAGGGCGTCGGCGGCCAGGGCGGCCTGCGGGGTGAGGGGAGCGTTCATCGCGGAAGACTCGTTCGGACGGGGGCCACCGGCCGGCGGCGGCACGGGGCCCCGCAGCGGGGGCGGTCGCTCAGGGCTTGGCGGCGCTGGCCGGCGGGGCGGCGTTCAGGCCCAGGGCCGCGCTCATCTGCTGGTCGAGCAGCTTGATGCGTTCCTGCAGCTCGCCGCGCATGTCCAGCAGCAGCCGTTCGGCCAGCACCTTGTTGATGTCGGGCAGCACGGTCTGCATCTTCTTGGCGACGGGCGATTCGTAGAAGGCCAGGATCTGGCGGATCTCCTCGTCGCTGAACTTCTGCTCGATCTGCGGCAGCAGCAGCTGCTGGGCGAGATCGGCCGCGCGGCGGCGCGCCACCGGCAGGGTCTCGTCCATGTACTTGCGGGCGGCGTCCTGGATCTGGCGGGCGGTGGCCTCGCGCTTCTCGGCCGGCACGCGGGCCTTGAGCACGGTCTCGGCCGAGGTGAGCAGCTGGCGCAGCGGGCCCTCGACCAGGCTGCGGGTGACCGCGTCCAGGGTGCTCTGCTGCACGGCCAGCAGCTTCTGCGCGTTCTCGCGGCTGGCCGCGGCGGCCGGGCCGGCGCCCAGCAGCAGGCCCAGGGCGAGGGCGGCCGCGGGCAGCGGCCGGGGGCGGAACAGGGTCATGCCGGATCTCCACTCGGGGGGGTCTCGTCGTCCGACGGGGCGTCGGGGGCCGCACCCTCCTGGGCATCGTTCTCGACGATGCGCTGCAGGCCGCTGAGCTTGGCGCCGGCGTCGAGCGCGATCAGCGTCACGCCCTGGGTCGCGCGGCCGAGCTCGCGGATCTCGCCGACCCGGGTGCGCACCAGCACGCCGGTGTCGGTGATGAGCATGATCTCGTCATGCGCGCGGACCAGGGTGGCGGCCACCACCTTGCCGTTGCGCTCGCTCTGCTGGATGGCGATCATGCCCTTGGTGCCGCGGCCGTGGCGGGTGTACTCGACGATCGAGGTGCGCTTGCCGAAACCGTTCTCGGTGGCGCACAGCACGCTGACCGGGGTGTTGTCCGGGCCCCCGCTCTGCGGATCGTCCTGCTCGGCCACCAGCATGGCGATGACGGTCTGGCCCGGCTCCAGCGCCATGCCGCGCACGCCGCGGGCGGTGCGGCCCATGGGCCGCACGTCGCCTTCGTCGAAGCGCACGGCCTTGCCGCCATCGCTGAACAGCATCACGTCGTGGCGGCCGTCGGTGAGGGCCGCGCCGATGAGGTGGTCGCCGTCATCCAGGTCGACCGCGATGATGCCGGCCTTGCGCGGGTTGCTGAACTCGTCCAGCGCGGTCTTCTTGACCGTGCCCAGCGCGGTCGCCATGAAGATGAAGTGGTCGGCCGGGAAGCTGCGGAAGGCGCCGGTCAGCGGCAGCACCACGGTGATCTTCTCGCCGGGCTGCAGCGGGAACATGTTCACGATGGGCTTGCCGCGGCTGGCGCGGCCGCCCTGGGGTACCTCCCAGACCTTGAGCCAGTACACGCGGCCGCGGTCGGAGAAGGCCAGGATCCAGTCGTGGGTGTTGGCGATGAAGAGCTGGTCGATCCAGTCGTCTTCCTTGGTCTGCGCGGCCTGCTTGCCGCGGCCGCCGCGCTTTTGCGCGCGGTACTCGGCCAGGGGCTGGCTCTTGATGTAGCCGGTGTGGCTGAGCGTGACGACCATGTCGGTCGGCGTGATCAGGTCCTCGGTGCCGAGCTCCTGCACGTTGTGCTCGATCACGCTGCGGCGCGCGCCGACCTTGGTCTGGCCGAACTCCTGGCGCAGCGCCACCAGCTCCTCGCTGATGAGGGTGGTCACGCGCTCGGGCCGGGCGAGGATGTCCAGCAGGTCGGCGATCTGGGCCATGACCTCCTTGTACTCGCCAACGATCTTGTCCTGCTCCAGACCGGTCAGGCGCTGCAGGCGCATCTGCAGGATCTCGCCCGCCTGGTCGTCCGAGAGGCGGTAGAGCCCGTCGGCCTGCAGGCCGAAGCTGGCGGGCAGGCCGTCCGGACGGAAGGCGGCGCGGCCGCCCGGGGTCTGGTCCTCGGCGCGGGCGAGCATCTCGCGCACCAGGCTGGAGTCCCAGGCCTGGGCCATGAGCGCGGCCTTGGCCAGCGGCGGGGTGGGGGAGTCCTTGATGAGCTGGATGAAGGCGTCGATGTTGGCCAGCGCCACCGCCAGGCCTTCCAGCACGTGGCCGCGCTCGCGGGCCTTGCGCAGCTCGAAGACGGTGCGGCGGGTCACCACCTCGCGGCGGTGCTCCAGGAAGATGTCGAGCAGCTGCTTGAGGTTGCACAGGCGCGGCTGACCATCGATCAGCGCGACCATGTTCATGCCGAAGCTGTCCTGCAGCTGGGTCTGCTTGTAGAGGTTGTTCAGCACGACCTCGGGCACCTCGCCGCGCTTGAGCTCGATCACCACCCGCATGCCGGACTTGTCCGACTCGTCCTGGATGTGGCTGATGCCCTCGATCTTCTTCTCGTGGACCAGCTCGGCGATGCGCTCGAGCAGGGTCTTCTTGTTCACCTGGTAGGGGATCTCGTCGACGATGATGGCCTGGCGCTGGCCGCGGTCGATGTCCTCGAAGTGAACCTTGGCCCGCATCACCACCTTGCCGCGGCCGGTGCGGTAGCCCTCGCGCACGCCATTCGTGCCGTAGATGATCCCGGCGGTGGGGAAGTCCGGGGCGGGGACGATCTCCATCAGCTCCTCGATCGTCGCCTCGGGCGCCTTGAGCAGGTGCAGGCAGGCGTCGACGATCTCGTTGAGGTTGTGCGGCGGGATGTTGGTGGCCATGCCCACCGCGATGCCCGCCGAGCCATTGACCAGCAGGTTGGGCAGCCGGGTCGGCAGCACCAGCGGCTCCTTCTCGGAGCCGTCGTAGTTGGGGCCGAAGTCGACGGTGTCCTTGTCGATGTCGGCCAGCATCTCGTGGGCGATCTTGGCCAGGCGGATTTCCGTGTACCGCATGGCCGCCGCGTTGTCGCCGTCGACCGAGCCGAAGTTGCCCTGGCCGTCCACCAGCATGTGGCGCAGGGAGAAGTCCTGGGCCATGCGCACGATGGTGTCGTACACCGCCGTGTCGCCGTGCGGGTGGTACTTACCGATCACGTCGCCGACGATACGGGCCGACTTCTTGTAGGGCCGGTTCCAGTCGTTGTTCAGCTCGTGCATCGCGAACAGCACGCGCCGGTGCACCGGCTTCAGGCCGTCGCGCGCATCCGGCAGGGCCCGCCCCACGATCACGCTCATCGCGTAGTCGAGGTAGGAGCGGCGCATCTCCTCCTCAAGGCTGATCGGCAGGGTTTCCTTGGCGAAGGCGCTCATGCGGGCAGGAACAAGACTCGGGGAAAAGCGGCCGGGACGGCAGGCGGCGCGGCGGGAGCGGCCCCCTGGCGGGGGCGCGTCGTCGAGCGGTTGGCGAGGGATCGGCAACCTTGCCCGGAGCGCGCGAGTGTAAGGCGCCGGGCTTGTCGCCCAAGGGCAACAGCGTGGCCGGGGCCGGCCCTGTCACGAAGGGCTCACTTGCCCCGAGGGGGGGCTATGGCAGAATCTTTTGGCAGGCGAAAAGCCTTGCAGCGCGGGTTCATTCCGGCTAGCAGAACCTTTTCTGACGTTCGCTGCGGCGTCTGCGAACAGCCCAAGGAGCATCATGAACAAACTGAACAAGATCGCAATGGTGGTGGTTTCGGCGGCCCTCGGCGCCTGCGCCACCGGCACCCCGGCCCCCGGCACGATCGACAACTGGCGTGCGACCGACGGCACCGTCTGGAAGAACGGCACCAACGAGCTCTGCTGGCGTGATGCCTTCTGGACCCCGGCCACCGCGGCCAAGGGTTGCGACGGCGCCCCGGCCCCCGCGCCCGCCCCGGCTCCGGCCCCCGTGCCGGCTCCGGCGCCTGCCCCGGCCCCCGCGCCGAAGCCGGCTCCGGCGCCCGCCGTCGTGCCGGCCCCGGCCCCCACCCCGGTCAGCGAGAAGGTCACCTACGCGGCCGACGCCTTCTTCGACTTCGACAAGGCGGTCCTGAAGCCGGAAGGCAAGGCCAAGCTCGACGACCTGGTCGCCAAGACCCAGGGCCTGAACCTGGAAGTCATCATCGCCGTCGGCCACACCGACTCGGTCGGCTCGGATGACTACAACCAGAAGCTGTCGCTGCGTCGCTCCGACGCCGTGAAGGCCTACCTGGTCGGCAA
>CAYSQO010000082.1:0-7682 GCA_964433315.1 uncultured Rubrivivax sp. | reverse complement strand
GCGGATCGAGGCCGAGCGGTTCTTGGCCGAGTAGGCCAGCTTCACCGGGGCTTCGTAGCCCGGGACCAGTCGCTTGTACGAGTTGGTGCCGGGGTTGGTGATGGCGTTCAGCGCGCGGGCATGCTTGATGATGCCTCCGATGTAGTAGAGCGCGAAGTCGCTCAGGCCGGCGTAGCCGTCACCGGCGAACAGGTTCTTGCCGTCCTTCCAGACCGACTGGTGCACGTGCATGCCGCTGCCGTTGTCGCCAACGATGGGCTTGGGCATGAAGGTGGCGGTCTTGCCGTAGGAGTGCGCGACGTTGTGGATCACGTACTTCTGCAGCTGGACCCAGTCGGCGCGCTGGATCAGCGTGCTGAACTTGGTGCCGATCTCCATCTGGCCGGCGTTGGCCACTTCGTGGTGGTGGACTTCGACGGGGATGCCGAGGGATTCCAGCACCAGGCACATCTCCGAGCGCAGGTCCTGGCCGCTGTCGACCGGGGGCACCGGGAAGTAGCCGCCCTTGACAGCCGGGCGGAAGCCGCTGTTGCCGTGCTCGTAGTCCTTGCCGGTGTTCCAGGCGGCTTCTTCCGATTCGATCTTCGCGAAGCAGCCCGACATGTCGACGTTCCAGCGCACGCTGTCGAACACGAAGAACTCGGGCTCCGGGCCGAAGTAGGCGGTGTCGCCCAGGCCCGAAGCCTTCATGTAGGCCTCGGCCCGCTTGGCCAGGGAGCGCGGGTCGCGCTCGTAGGGCTTGCCGTCGGTCGGATCGATGACGTCGCAGGTCAGGATCAGCGTCGGCTCTTCGAAGAAGGGGTCGATGTTCGCGGTGTTCGGGTCCGGCATGAGCTGCATGTCGGAGGCTTCGATGCCCTTCCAGCCGGCAATCGAAGAACCGTCGAAGGCATGGCCCGAGACGAACTTGTCTTCATCGAAATGCGAGACGGGCACGGAGACGTGCTGCTCCTTGCCGCGGGTGTCGGTGAAACGGAAGTCGACGAACTTGACTTCGTTCTCCTTCACCATCTTCATCACGTCGGCGACGGTCTTGGCCATCAGGGATCTCCTAGCGGAACGCTTTGGTCGAGGTGTCTGGGGTGAGGCTGTCCCGCCATCGGAGCGCGGAACAGGCCGAAAGAGGCGACGGCAATTTAGCAGAATCCATGCCCAAGACCGTCTGCACCGAAGGCGCAAGCCTCCGGACATGCGATCCGCGCAGAAGAACCATCGTGGCGCAAATGCGCACCACGAGAAGGCTCAACGCACGGATTCAGGGCCTGTTGCGCAGCCCAGGGCCTGGAGTCCGCCCCGCAATGCGGCATAAGCCTGCGCTGTCGCCTGCTCGTCCCCCTTCACGCCCAGTTCGATGTGCCGGCCGTGCACCGGGTGGTCCACGCTGGGGAGGCTGAAGATGCGGACCGCGGGATGCTCGGCCTCGATGCGCTCCATCAGCGGCGTGAGCGCCGCCTCCATCGCGCCGTAGACGATCAGGGCGCGCTCGACCTGGCGGGCCGTGCCGAAGTGCGCGGCGTAGTGCGTGTCGAGCAGCCAGGCCAGCATGGGCCAGGCCATCACCGGGAAGCCGGGCAGGAAGTGCACGGTCGCCCCGCCCTCGGCCGTGCAGCGGAAGCCGGGAATGCGGTTGTAGGGGTTGGGGATGATCTCGGCGCCCGCCGGGAACACGCCCATCTGCAGGCGCTGGAGGTTGTCGGCGCGCTCGGGCTCGAAGGGCTGGCCCTGCTCGGCCGCGACCTCGCGCATGCGCGCCTGGATCAGCACCTTGGCCTCGGGGTGCAGCTGCAGCGGCCGGCCCAGGGCCGCGGCGGCGGCCTGGCGGGTGTGGTCGTCGGGCGTGGCGCCGATGCCGCCGAAGCAGACCACCGGATCCGGGCCGGCAAAGGCCTCGCGCAGGGTGGCGACCAGCCGGTCCGGCTCGTCGCCCAGGTAGCGGGCCCAGGCCACGGCCAGGCCGCGTGCCTTCAGCAGCTCGATGGCCTTGGCGAGATGCTTGTCCTCGCGACGGCCGCTGAGGATCTCGTCGCCGACGATGATCAATCCGAAACGCATGGGCGGGGTGTCCTCAGAACGGCAGAGCCGGCGGCGGCACCGTCACGGCCGGGGCGGCGGCAGGGGGCAGGTCGATCCCCGGGCCGGCCGGGCTTGCCTCCTGCGCGGCGCGGGCCGATTCGGCCTGGCGCCGCGCACTCAGCGCAGCCAGGGCGTAGTGGGTGAACCACAGGCAGGAGAAGGCGAAGACCAGGGTGTAGAGCCACACCGACAGCACCAGCAGCACCGGCGCCAGGATGACGGCGGCGGCGCCGAAGGCCCACAGCAGCGAGGGCGCTGCGCCCAGGTAGCCGGTGACCACGCCGATGATCAGCAGCGGCAGGCGCTCCTCGCGCAGGATGGCCTGGCGCTCGGCCGCGTCGGCGTGGTCGGCCAGGGCGTCGTAGCTCATCACCCGGTAGCTCAGCCAGCCCCAGATCAGCGGCGGCAGCAGCAGCACCAGCGGCGGGATCAGCCAGAACGGCAGGCTGACGATCAGCGCGAGCAGGGCCAGCAGGGTCGAGCCCAGCGACCACAGCAGCGAGCGCAGGAAGCTGGACTGGCCGCGCCGCGCCAGCAGCGGAAAGCGCCGCGCCGCGACCAGCCGGACCACGGAGGGCGTCAGGCTCAGCGCCACCATCAGCAGGGCCACGATGACCAGCAGCGGCACGGCCAGCGCCAGCACGATCAGCGGCGCGACCAGGGCCCGCATGCCCGAGGCGCCGACGCTGTCCAGCCAGGCCAGGGCGCCGGCCCCGAGCGACCAGCTGTCCAGCCAGGCCCGCACGGCGGCGATCGAGCCCTCCCAGAAGAACCAGCCGAACAGGCCGGCCAGCACGGCGGTGAGGGCCAGCGGGGCCAGGGCCCACAGCACGATCCGGGGATGCAGGCAGTAAGCGGCGGCTCGCCAGAAGGCATCAAGCAGCAGGTTCATGCGGCCAGCATACCCAAGCCCACCGGGGGCAGCCGGCGGCGCGGTCTCAGGCGGCGGGCGGACGGATGAAGTCCAGCACCTGCTGCCGGGTCGGACCGTCCTCGTCGAAGCCGCCGTGCGTCAGGCTGCGGCTCCTCGGCCCCGGCGCGGCATGCACCTCGATGGCCGCCTTGGCGCCCCGCAGCCGGGGCGCGATCCGGGCCTGCCAGTCGACCGCCAGGCCGGTGATCGGCACCGTGCTGCCGCCCTCGAAGGATTCGCGCAGCAGGTAGAGCAGGGAGCGGCGGTAGGGGCCGACGCTGTCCGCCTCCTCGGTGCGCTCATCGAGGTGGAAGGTCTGGAAGCGCTGCACGGCACCCGACTTCAGCAGCGGCAGCAGCTGCTGCTCGAAGGCATCCACCCGGATCGCCGGGGCCATGAAGCTGATCGACTCGATCGGCAGGCCGGCCGCCACCAGGTGCGCCGCCATGGCACTGGCGACCAGGCTGCCCGCCGAGTGGCCGACCAGGTGCAGGCGCAGGGGCTGGCCGTCCGCCGCACGCTGGAAATGGCGCCAGAGCTGGACCAGCCCGGGCTGCTGCGCCAGTGGCAGCTCCGCCCCCGAGGCCTGGCGGCGGACGGTGCTCATGGCCTGCGCGTTCTGCTTCATCTCGCCCCACAGCGCGGTGCCGGGGCGGGCCAGGAGCTGCTCCAGGCGGCGGTTCAGGACGCGCTCGAAGCTGTCCCCCAGGCCGCCCCCCGCCGCGCGCTCCCGGCCCTTGAGCAGGTCCTCGATGCGGTGCTCGAGCGTGTCGAGGAAGCCGGTCTCCCACATCAGGAAGACCGGCAGGATCTGCCGCTCGTAGAGCGCGGGAATCCAGGTCGCGGCGATCTCGGCCGCCGCCGCCTCGTCGACCAGGCCGCCATGCGCGTAGAGGCAGACATCCACCGGCGCCTGCGCCGTCCGCCCCCACTGCCGGCGGGCCAGCGGCAGCTGCACGTCGATCAGGGCCTGCACGTCGCCGGGCTGGGTGCGGAAGCGGCCGCTGTTGCTCAGCTCGCCGTTGTTGCCCAGGTTGATGATGTGGGGCGAAAGCTCGCGGTCGCGCAGCACCGGGTCGCGGGCCAGGACCACGCGCCGGCCGGCCGGGCCGGCCTCGGTGCGCAGCGTGGCGCTGCCGGCCAGGGCCTCGTGGGTGTGGGTGACCACGCCGAGCTGGGCGACCCAGCAGTCCCAGCCGTTCTCCAGCCAGTCCTCGTAGCTCATCACGGCCTGGCCGTGGCGACCCCAGGTCGGGCCCCAGGAGTTCTGCAGGATGAAGCCGCGTTCGTCGTAGCCCAGGATCGCGAAGGCATGGCCGCCGTGGGCCGCGCTGCCGGGCTTGCGCTGGATGAGCGGCAGATCCTGCGGGCGCTTGGCGGGCGCGAGGGCGCGCGGTCGCACCAGCTCGTCCCAGCCGGCATGGCAGCCCGCGGTGACGAAGAGCGCGCCGGTCTCCGCCAGCGCGGCATGCAGGTCCGGCAGATCCTTGGGATTCAGGCGGTAGTAGGCGCCCAGCGGGCGGCGGACCGCGTCGAGCCACCAGTCCTCCCCGGGCTGCAGCGGGGTGGGCGGCAGTTCGAGGCCCTCGAACAGGGCCTGGCGGCAGACGCCGTGGCGGAACCAGCCCTTGAGCGCGCCGCGGGCACTGGAGCCCTCGTCCTCGATCGCGCCGGGAAACTCGTCGTAGCGCCGCGCCATGCTGTAGAGCATGAAGGGCGCCACCCGCGGCCGGGCCTCCCGCCCGGCGCGGCGCAGCAGCTGGTTGACGACGGTGGCCAGCGCGAAGCCGGTGCAGGCATTGGTCTCGCCCTGGTCCTCGACCGGCAGGCCGGGCGCGGGCATCAGCACGGGCGGCGGCACGGTGGCCACGCCGGGCAGGTAGTTGCGGTCGCGGAAGTCGATCGCATCGGGCCGCGCGACCCGCTTCCAGGCGGTGGACGGGGCGGACTTGGCCGCATGCGCCCGCTGGGCGGGGGCAGCGGCGGGCGAGGCGGCGGGGCGGCGGCTGGCCATGGGGGGACTCCGGGGCAGGCAGGGGACGGGGGACGGCGCATCGCCACGCACCGCGGGCGCAGCACGTGGCCGGCGAGCCTCGCCCAGCGCGCGCGCCGCGGCAAGCCCCCCGCGATGCGGAGCTGCCCGGCCGTCAGCCGCCAGCGCGCAGGGTCGTGGCGTCCAGGGCCTGGCGCAGGGTGTCCAGGGTGTCGAGCAGGTGGGCGCGGGCCTCGGCACCGAGGCCCGGCCGGGCCAGCCGCGCCTCGACCGCCTGGCGCAGGCCCAGCGCCTCCTGGCGCAGCAGGCTGCGCGCATCGGCCCGGCTCAGCGCGGCGGGCCGCAGCAGCAGGCCGGCCAGGCGGTTGACCTGGTCGCGCTGCAGCTCGCGGCGCAGCGCGGGCAGGTCGGCCGTGCCCTCGAGATCGCCCCAGACCGCCCGGCCGATGCGCTGGTAGACCTCGGCCAGGCCCAGGCGCTCCTGGCCCGGGTCGAGCTTCTCCTGGGCATCGAGCAGGCGGCTGGCCAGGGCGTCGCTGTAGATCGGCGCCAGCACGCCGCGCTGCAGCTCCAGCAGGGCCGCGGCCAGCGGGTAATCGGTGTTCACGGGGCCGCCCAGGCGCAGCGCGTCCTGGCGCTCGGCGAAATCCGGGGCCATGCGGCGCAGCAGGGCCGGCGGCAGCTGCACGGCCTCGGGGGCCAGCAGCTCGCGGCCCAGCAGGCTGAGCGCCTCGCGCTGGGTGGCGGCCGGCAGCGGCTGCAGCGGGTCGCGGCCGCTGCCGGGGTGGTCGCGCAGGGTGCGCACCCCGCCGATCTGCCGCAGCAGCACGGCGGACACCCGGCCCATGTCGCGCAGGGCATAGGCCACCGAGCGGCGCAGCACGGAGTAGTCCTGGTCGCTGCGCAGGGCCCGCCGGCCCTGGCGCTGGATCAGCTCGCGCGCCAGGGCGAAGCGCTTGCGCGCATGGACGATGGGGTCGGCGCCCAGGTCGAAGGGCTGGGCCTCGGGGTCGAGGCCGACCGCGTTGTCCTCGTCGGTGGCGTAGGCCAGCAGCGGCTCGGCGCTGCGCGCGGCGATGCGCTGCAGCTCGGCTTCCTCCTCCGCGGGGGCGAGCGGCCGGTAGGCGTACTCGATGGCCCAGTAGTCGTAGGGACCGAGCGTGCTCTGGAAGGGCTCGGGCTGGGGCTGGCCGGCCGGCGCCAGGTGGACCGGCGCGTACTCCATCACCGAGCCGGTCTGGCCGTGCACGGCGGTGAAGGCCGGGTCGGCCAGCTGGGCCTCGGTGTAGACGGTGGACGCGCGGAAGTTGTGGCGCAGGCCCAGGGCGTGGCCGACCTCGTGCATGGCCACGTCCTTGAGGTAGGCCTGCACGAAGGCCTCGGCCTCCGGGCTGTCAGGATCCAGGTCGCCGCGGCTGGCCAGCAGGTCCAGGGCGTAGCCGAGCTGCTCGGCGGCGTGGTCGCCGTGCTGGCAGTGCGCCGGGTCGTGGGCGGCCGCGGGCTCGGCCGCCAGCGGCCCCAGCAGCTGCGCGCGCAGGGTGCGCAGCGCCCGCGAGCTCAGGCTCTCGAAGGCGATGTCCGCGTCGAGGATCTCGCCGCTGCGCGGGTCCACATGGCTGGGGCCGATGGCGCCGAAGCTGGCCTCGGCATTGCTCATCCAGCGCACCGAGGCGCGGTCGCTGTCGAGCGTGTCGAAGGTGGCGTCGTCGGGCTGCTGCTCGACGCGGATCGCGTCCTGGAAGCCGATCGCCGCGAAGGCCTTGTTCCATTCCAGGATGCCGGCGCGCAGGCTGTCGCGGTAGCGCAGCGGCACGCTGCGGTCGAGCCAGAAGGTGATCGGTTTCTTGGGCGGCGACAGCGCGGCCTGCGGGTCCTGCTTCTCCAGCCGCCAGCGGTTCACGTAGCGGCGCTTGGGCGAGCGCGGCAGCTCGTCGGCCACGTCGTGCACGGTGGTCACGAAATGGCCGATGCGCGCGTCCGCCCGGCGCGGGGCCAGGGGCTCGGCCGGCAGCGGACTCAGCGAGTAGTGCATCGTCACGAACAGGCTGCGGACATCGGCCAGCGTCGGCGGCAGGCTCGGGGCCGGCGTGCCCGGGGCCCCGCTGGCGGCCACGCTGGCGGCGGCGTAGTGGTTGCGGACCTCGAAGGCCAGCAGGCCCTCGCCATTGCGCAGCCGCACCAGGGCCGAGTTGCGCGTGTCGTGCGCATAGGGCTGGCGGTAGCTGCGCTGCAGGGCCGCGCCCAGGCCGGCCAGGTCGCCCTGGAACAGCAGGCCCAGATCGACCAGCACCGACTTGCGCTCCGGATGCGGCGCGCTCGCCAGCGCCGCGCTCGCGATCAGGCTGGGCGAGTAGCCGGCCTCCAGCACCGCACGGGCCGCCGCGCCCTCCCCCGGCGCGACAAAGGCGCTGTTGAGCGCCAGCAGCTGCACCAGGTTGCCGACCTTGCGGAACTGCACGATCTGCGGCCGGCCCACGGCCTGGCCGAAGCTGCTGGCCATCAGGCCGCCATAGAGGCCGGCGGCGCCGATGCCGGTGGCGATCTTCGGGCTCAGGAAGAAGGGCCGCTCGAAGTCCTCGGGGCGCAGCTCGATCCAGTGCCGCTCGTCCTTGCGCCAGACCGGCAGCAGGCCGGGCAGCAACTCGGCGCCAGGTGTGAGGAGCGCGCTGACGATCCGGCCCCTGCTCCAACACTCTCATCGGA
>CAYSQO010000081.1:0-7744 GCA_964433315.1 uncultured Rubrivivax sp. | reverse complement strand
CTTGAGTACCAGGCTGCCGGGGCCGCGGTCCGTGTCGACCGTCCAGGTGCTGGGGGTGGAGAAGCTGGAGACGGCCAGCAGGCGCCTGAGCTCGGGGCGGAACTCGCGCTCGCGCAGCTCGGCCTCGATGAGCTGGCGGGGGCTGTCGGGCAGCTGATCGAGACGCTCGATCCAGGCCGCCTCGTGGCCGTCGGGGCCGACCAGGGACAGGCCCTCGTCCGGGGCCGTCAGCGGGAAGGCCCGCACCGGCACCACGGGACGGGCCTCGCCGCCGTCGGCCGGCCGCAGCACCAGGCGGCCGAAGGCGTCGCGGTGCAGGTCGAGTGGGGGCGGGGTTGCGGCCGGGTTCATGCGCGGATCTCCTGGGGGCGGTCGAGGCCGGCGTCTTCGCGTCGGGCCTGGGCTTCGTGCAGGCGCCAGTAGGCGCCACCCCGGGCGATCAGTTCGGCATGCGGGCCGACTTCGACGATCTCGCCACGGTCCATCACCACGATGCGGTCGGCCTTGCGCAGGGTCGACAGGCGGTGCGCGATGGCCAGGGTGGTGCGGCCCTGCACGAGGTTGTCCAGGGCCTTCTGGATCTCCTTCTCGGTCTCGGTGTCGACCGCCGAGGTGGCCTCGTCGAGGATCAGGATCTTGGGGTCGATCAGCAGGGCCCGGGCGATGGAGATGCGCTGGCGCTCGCCGCCCGACAGGCCCTGGCCGCGCTCGCCGACGATGCTGTCGTAGCCCTGCGGCAGGCGCAGGATGAAGTCGTGCGCATGCGCGGCGCGGGCGGCCGCCACGATCTCGGCCCGGCTGGCCTCCGGCCGGCCGTAGGCGATGTTCTCGGCCACGGTGCCGAAGAAGAGGAAGGGCTCCTGCAGCACCAGGCCGATCTGGCTGCGGTAGTCGGCCAGGCGGTGCTGGCGGATGTCGCAGCCGTCCAGCTCGATCGCGCCCTCGCTGACGTCGTAGAAGCGGCAGATCAGGTTGACCAGGGTGCTCTTGCCCGAGCCGCTGTGGCCGACCAGGCCGATCATCTCGCCGGGGCGGATGTCCAGGTCCAGGCGGCGGATGACGCGCCGCGCGCCGTAGCGGAAGCCCAGGCCGCGCAGCGTCAGCCGACCCTGCACCGGCCGGGCCAGGGGCCGGGGCTCGGCCGGATCGGGCACGTTCGACACGTGGTCGAGGATGTCGAAGATGCGCTTGGCGCCCGAGGCCGCCTTCTGCGTCACCGACACGATGCGGCTCATCGAATCCAGTCGCGCGTAGAAGCGGCCGATGTAGGCGATGAAGGCGGTCAGCACGCCCACCGTGATCGCGTCGCCCGCCACCAGCCAGATGCCGCAGGCCCAGACGATCAGCAGGCCCACCTCGGTCATCAGGCCGACGGTGGGCGAGAACAGGCTCCAGGTCTTGTTCAGCTTGTCGTTGACCGCCAGGTTGTGGGCGTTGGCGGCGTGGAAGCGCTGCGCCTCGCGGCCCTCCTGGGCGAAGGCCTTGACCACGCGGATGCCCGGGATGGTGTCGGCCAGCACATTGGTGACCTCGCCCCAGACCCGGTCGATGCGTTCGAAGCCCGTCCGCAGCCGCTCGCGCACGCGGTGGATCAGCCAGGCGATGGCCGGCAGCGGCAGCAGGGTGACCAGGGCCAGGCCGGGGTGGATGGACAGCAGGATGCTGGCGGTCATCAGCATCATCAGCACGTCGGTCGCGAAGTCGAGCGCGTGCAGCGACAGGAAGACGTTGATGCGGTCGGTCTCCGAGCCGATGCGGGCCATCAGGTCGCCGGTGCGCTTGCCGCCGAAGTACTCCAGGCTGAGCGTCAGCAGGTGCTCGAAGGTGGTGGTGCGCAGGTCGGCGCCGATGCGCTCGGACACCAGGGCCAGCACATAGGTGCGCGCCCAG
Organism: uncultured Rubrivivax sp.; assembly: GCA_964433315.1. Classification (GTDB taxonomy): domain Bacteria; phylum Pseudomonadota; class Gammaproteobacteria; order Burkholderiales; family Burkholderiaceae_C; genus Aquariibacter. The sequence continues at coordinate 5,854 of CAYSQO010000081.1, read as the reverse complement.
CCCAGGCCCCAGGCCGCCAGCGCGCTGAGCAGCAGGCCGCCGAGCAGCAGGGCGACCTGCATCGGGTCGATGGCCTGGCCGTTCTGGTGCGGGATCAGCACCTCGTCCATCAGCGGAATGGTGAGGTAGGGCGGGATCAGCGTGGCGGCGGTCGAGGCCAGGGTCAGGCCAAAGCCCAGGGCCAGCTGCCGGCGGTAGGGCCGGGCGAAGCGGCCCAGGCGCAGCAGCACCCAGGTGGAGGCGGGTGGGGCCTCCTCGTCCTCGGCGCCGTGGCCGCAGGCCGGACAGTCCTCGCGGTCGGGGGGCAGGCCGGCACCGCAGGCCGGGCAGGCGGTGGGCGCGTCGGTCGGGGGGGCGGCGTCGCGGGCCTCGAAGGCCTGCAGGAAGGCCTGGGCCTGGGGCAGGCGGCCGAGGGTCAGCCGCCAGCGGGCGCGCAGGCCCGCGGGGCCGAGCAGGCTGAGGCTGGCCAGGCCAGACAGCTCGCCCAGTTCCAGGCGATCGCCTGCGCCCAGCTCGAAAGCTTGCGGCGCGCTGTCGCCGGACTGAACGATGAGCCGTGCCGGCCCCTGCGCCCCGGCGCGCCCCAGGCGCAGCACGGTTTCGGCGAAGCGGCCCTGGGCGTCGACGTCAACCGCCAGGCTGGCGCTGGCGTTGTCACCGACATCGAGCTGCGCCGGCAGATCGGCCCGTCCGGGCTGGGTCGGCGCCTCGGAGGCCAATCTCGAATGATGATCATGCATGGTGTGGAGGCGGGCTCGCCGGGCCCGGCGAGCGTTCCGGCGCCGGTCCGGAGGGCGGCGGATTCTCGCCGAAGCGGTCCCTGGGACCCCGCCACAACGCGCGGCCCCCTGGCCGCGATGACCGCCGCGGGCGCCGCGACAATCGGTGGCCCTGCCGCCACCTCGGGCGGCGCCCCCGGTGGATCGAGCATGACCCCGCCCTTTGAACTGAAGATCCTCAAGGTCAAGTACCTGCGCGGTCCCAACATCTGGACCTACCGCGCCACCCTGGAGGCCTGGCTGGATCTGGGCGTCCTGGAGGACTGGCCGTCCAACCGCATCCCCGGCTTCACCGCCCGCCTCACGGCGATGCTGCCCGCCCTGGTCGAGCACCACTGCGGCGTCGGCGAGCGCGGCGGCTTCCTGCAGCGCCTGGAGGAAGGCACCTGGGCCGGCCACATCCTCGAACACGTGGTCATCGAGCTGCTGAACCTGGCCGGCATGCCGACCGGCTTCGGCCAGACCCGCAGCACCTCGCAGGCCGGCATCTACCGCATGGTCTTCCGGGCCCGCGAGGAGCAGGTCGCGCGCGTCGCGCTGGCCCAGGGCCATGCCCTGCTGCACGCGGCCCTGAACGATCTGCCCTTCGACGTGTCGGCGGCCGTCGCCACGGTGCGCCAGAAGATCGACGAACGCTACCTCGGCCCCTCGACCGCCGCCATCGTCGACGCCGCCACCGAGCGGCGCATCCCGCACATCCGGCTCAACGAGGGCAACCTCGTGCAGCTCGGCCACGGCGCGCGCCAGCGCCGCATCTGGACGGCCGAGACCGACCAGACCAGCGCCATCGCCGAGGGCATCGCCAGCGACAAGGACCTGACCAAGCGCCTGCTGGCCGCCTGCGGCGTGCCGGTGCCCGAGGGCGAGGTGGCCGAGAGCCCGGCCGAGGCCTGGTCGATCGCCCAGGACATCGGCGGCCCGGTCGTCGTCAAGCCCTCCGACGCCAACCACGGCCGCGGCGTCTCCATCGAGCTGAGCACCCAGTCCGACATCGAAGCCGCCTGGGGCGTGGCCGACGCCGAGGGCAGCGAGGTGCTGGTCGAGCGCTTCATCCCCGGCGACGAGCACCGCCTGCTGGTCGTGGGCGACCGCGTGGTGGCGGCCTCGCGCGGCGAGCGCGTCTTCATCACCGGAGACGGCCGCGCCACGGTGCGCGAGCTGATCGACAGCCAGGTCAACACCGACCCGCGCCGCGGCGAGACCGAGGACCTGCTACTCGAAACCCTGATCCTCGAGCGCGAGCCGGCCACCTGCCTGCTGCTGGCCCGCCAGGGCCTGGACGGCGAGTCCGTGCCCGAGGCGGGGCGCCGCGTGCTCGTCCAACGCAACGGCAACCTCGCGGTCGACTGCACGGACGAGGTCCACCCCGACGTGGCCGAACAGGTCGCGCTGGCCGCCCGCGTGGTCGGCTTGGACATCGCCGGCATCGACCTGGTCTGCGAGGACATCGGCCAACCGCTGCAGGCCCAGGGCGGCGCGATCGTCGAGGTCAATGCCGGCCCCGGCCTGCTGATGCACCTGAAGCCCGCCGTCGGCGCGCCGCAGCCGGTCGGCCAGGCCATCGTCGAGCACCTGTTCGGCGAGGCCGAGGACGGCAAGGCCGCCGGCCGCGTGCCCATCGTCGGCGTGGCTGGCTCCCGCGACAGCAGCACCATCGCCCGCCTGGTGGCCTGGCTGCTGCACCTGGGCGGCAAACATGTCGGCCTGGCCTGCCGCGAGGGCCTGTACCTGAACCGCCGCTGCATCGAGCCGGTCGACGCGACCCGCTGGGATGCCGCGCAGCGCCTGCTGATGAACCGACGCGTCGAGGCCGCCGTGTTCGAGAACGATGCCGCCGCCATCCTGCGCGACGGCCTGCCCTACGACCGCTGCTGCGTCGGCATCGTCACCGACCTGGGCGGCGCCGAGGCCCTGGCCGAGCACGACATCCGCGAGAGCGAACAGCTGCTGCGCGTGCTGCGCACCCAGGTCGACGTGGTGCTGTCCGAAGGCACGGCGGTGCTCAATGCCGAGGACGAACGCGTCGCCGGCCTGGCCCCGCTCTGCGACGGCGACGTGCTGCTCTACGCCGCAGCCGATCCGCGCGAGGCCGAGTCCGCCGGGGCCTCGCCGGCCGCCGCCCGCCTGGCCGCGCACCGTGCGGCCGGGGGGCGCATCGTCTTCCGCCGCGGCGATCGCGTCGTGCTCGCCCGCGGCAGCCAGGAAACGCCGCTGCCGGCCTCGACCCGCCTGCCGGCTGGCCTGGCCGGCGCGCCCGCGGCCGATCCCCTGCTGGCTGCCGTCGGCGCCGCCTGGGCCTACGGCATCTCGCCGGACCTGATCGCCGCCGGCGTGCAGACCTTCGACCCGCACCCGCGTCCGTCGACCCACTGAAGCGCGCCCCACCGGGCTGCGCGTGCCGGGGCCGTCGACGACGGACCGCCGCGCAGCCCCCTCGCCCGGCTCGGCCGGGCCTCCAAGCTCCCCCCCATCCCATGGAAGTCTCCCGCATCCGGGCCCTGCGCGGCCCGAACCTGTGGAGCCGTCAGACGGCGATCGAGGCCGTCGTCCACTGCAGCCCGGACGAGCGCGATCTCGCCGCCCGGCCCGGCCTGGAAACCCGCGTCCGCGCCCTCTACCCCGGCATCGGGCCGCTGCGTCCGCGCAGCGGCCTGGCCGAGGCGGTGCCGCTGGCCCAGGTGCTCGAAGCCGCCGCGCTGCAGCTGCAGGCCCAGGCCGGTTGCCCGGTCAGCTTCAGCCGCACGACGGCCACCGTCGAGGCCGGCACCTACCAGGTCGTGGTCGAGTACTCGGAGGAGGCCGTCGGCCGCGCCGCCCTGGCCGAGGCCGAGGCGCTGGTGCAGGCCGCGCTGCAGCCCGAGGGCCGTTTCGACCCCGAGGCCGCCATCGCCCGCCTCCGCGAGCTCGACGAGGACGAGCGCCTCGGCCCGAGCACCGGCGCCATCGTCGATGCGGCCCGTGCGCGCGGCATCCCGGTGCGCCGGCTGACGCGCGGCAGCCTGGTGCAGATGGGCTGGGGCTCCCGGGCCCGACGCATCCAGGCCGCCGAGGTCGATCAGACCGGCGCGGTGGCGGAGTCCATCGCGCAGGACAAGGACCTGACCAAGTCCCTGCTGCGTGCGGCCGGCGTGCCGGTGCCGCACGGCCGGCCGGTGAACGACCGCGAGGACGGCTGGACGGCCGCGCTGGAGATCGGCCTGCCCGTCGTCCTCAAGCCGCAGGACGGCAACCAGGGCAAGGGCGTCACGGTCAACATCCAGACCCGCGCCCACTTCGAGCAGGCCTACGAGGCGGCCGCCAAGTACGGCGAGGTGATGGTCGAGCGCTTCCTGCCGGGCCATGACTTCCGGCTGCTGGTCGTCGGCGACCAGGTGCTGGCCGCCGCCCGCCGAGACCCGCCGCAGGTGCTGGGCGATGGCGTGCACACCATCGCCGAGCTGGTCGAGCTGGTCAACGCCGACCCGCGCCGCGGCGAGGGCCACGCCACCTCGCTGACCAAGATCCGCCTCGACGCGATCGCCCTGGCCCGCCTGCAGGTGCAGGGCCTGACGCCGGCCTCGGTGCCCGAGCGCGGCCAGCGCGTCGTGCTGCGCAACAACGCCAACCTCAGCACCGGCGGCAGCGCCACCGACGTGACCGACGATGTCCACCCCGAGGTGGCGGCCCGCGCGGTCGATGCCGCCCAGATGGTCGGCCTGGACATCTGCGGCGTCGACATCGTCTGCGAGACCGTGCTGCGTCCGCTCGAAGAGCAGGGCGGCGGCATCGTCGAGGTCAATGCCGCGCCCGGCCTGCGCATGCACCTGAGCCCGTCCTACGGCAAGCCGCGCCAGCTCGGCCCGGCCATGGTCGAGCTGATGTTCCCGCACGGCGAGGACGGCCGCATCCCGGTGGTGGCCGTCACCGGCACCAATGGCAAGACCACGGTCACCCGCCTCGTGGCGCACCTGTTCGCGAGCGCCGGCCTGCGCGTCGGCATGACGAACACCGACGGCGTCTACGTCAACGGCCGCACCATCGACCGCGGCGACTGCAGCGGCCCCAAGAGCGCGCGCAGCGTGCTGGCGCATCCGGATGTCGATGCCGCGGTCTTCGAGACTGCGCGCGGCGGCGTGCTGCGCGAGGGCCTGGGCTTCGACCGCTGCCAGGTGGCCGTGGTCACCAACATCGGCAGCGGCGACCACCTCGGCCTGAACTACATCACCACGGTCGAGGACCTGGCCGTGCTCAAGCGCGTGATCGTGCAGAACGTCGCGCCGGGCGGCTGGGGCGTGCTGAACGCGGCCGATCCGAATGTGGCGCTGATGGCCGAGGTCTGCCCCGGCAACATCATCTTCTTCGCCGCCGACCGGCAGCTGCCGGTCATGGCCCAGCACCGCGCCCAGGGCCGGCGCGTGGTCTACGTGGAGGGCGATGCCCTCGTCGCGGCCGAGGGGTCCTGGCGCGAGCGCCTGCTGCTGCGCGAGGTGCCCATCACCCGCAACGGCAGCATCCCCTTCCAGGTTGAGAACGTCATGGCCGCCGTGGCCGCCGGCTGGGGCGCGGGCCTGAGCTGGGACGCCATCCGCCGCGGCCTGGCCAGCTTCGTCAACGATGCCGACAACGCCCCTGGCCGCTTCAACCTGATGGAGATCGGCGGGGCCACCGTGATCGCCGACTACGGCCACAACCCCGACGCGATGCGGGCGCTCGTGGCGGCCGTCGACGCCCTGCCCAAGGCGCCGGGCCAGCGCCGCAGCGTGGTCATCAGCGGGGCCGGCGACCGCCGCGACCAGGACATCCGCGAGCAGACCGAGATCCTCGGCGCGGCCTTCGACACCGTCGTGCTCTACCAGGACGCCTGCCAGCGCGGCCGCGCCGACGGCGAGGTGCTGGGCCTGCTGCGCCAGGGCCTGCAGGGCGCCGTCCGCACCCGCGAGGTGCTGGAGATCCACGGCGAATTCGTGGCCATCGACACCGCGCTGGCGGCGCTGCGGCCGGGCGACCTCTGCCTGGTGCTGATCGACCAGGTCGACGCCGCCCTGAACCACCTGCGCCAGCGCGCGGGCCTGCCCGTCGCCGCCTGAGGCGTGGGG
>CAYSQO010000080.1:0-7913 GCA_964433315.1 uncultured Rubrivivax sp. | reverse complement strand
TTTTTTTTTTTTTTTTTTTTTTTTTTTTTTTTTTTTTTTTTTTTTTTTTTCCCCGGCGCCCGGCCGCCCCGGCGCTCGCCCAGGGCAAGGACGGGGGCTGACCGGGTGAGGTGCGTGAGCGCGGGCGGGGGGGCTCAGCCCAGCCGGCCGGGCCGGCCGGGCCGGTCGGGCGGGGCGAGCTCGGCCTGCCGCAGGCCGGGCGCGTCCACCGGCCAGGCGGTGGACGGCGGCCGGCTCAGGTGGGCCAGGCTGGTGGCGACCAGCTGGACCACCAGGGCCAGGCACAGGCCGTGGTGGGCCCAGGCCAGGCGGCGCAGCAGGGGCTGCAGCAGTTCGGCCGCGGCGCGGGCGCGCAGGCCGACGGTCTGCCATTGCGGCGCGCTCAGGGCCGCGTCGGCAGGGGCACCGGGCGCAGCGGGCGACCGGAGGGTGAAGTCATGCATGGGAACTCCCGGCGTCGGCCGCTCGGGCCGACCGGTGGTCGACAGGCCCACCGCGGCCAGGGGCCGGGCGGGACGCTTGCGTCAGGCCAGGAGCGTCGGGGGTGGGGCGTGGGCCGGCGGCTGCCGCCACACCGGCGGGCCGCGCGGGCCGGGGCCCTGGGCCCAGGCGGCCGGCGCAGGGGCCGGCAGGACCAGGGCGGGCAGGCCGGGGCCGGCTTCGGCCGGCGGCAGGGCCGGCAGGTCGCGCTGCAGATGGCACAGCGCGCAGGCCTCGCCATGGCTGGCCAGGGGGTGGCCGGGCGCCTCGGCCGGCGCCTGCGGGCTGCGGCAGACGGAACCCTGCGCCCACAGCGGCACCCCGTCCCGCGCCTGCATCGCCCGCGAGATCGCGGGCGCCAGGCTCGCCAACAGCAGCAGCAGCGCCAGCAGCAGGCTGGCGGCGCGGGGCCGGGTCGACTTGGGGTGAACCATGAGGCGAAAGTGTAGCCAGCCCCTGCGCCGCATCGGGCGCAGGGGGGGACACCCCGGGGTCTTTGCGGGCCGTCCGGCGGCGGCCTCCGCTAGGCTGGGGGCTGCCCTCACGCCGTCCGACGCGTCCCATGTCCTCGCCCCCCGCCCCCCTGGCGCCGCCCGGTCCCGGCCCCTTCACGGTGCTGGCCGCCGGCAGCCTGAAGCCGGCGCTGCAGCGCATCGCCCGCGATTTCGTCGCCGCCGAGCCCGGGGCCGCGCGGCCGGTGCTGGGCTTCGGCGCTTCGGGCCTGCTCAAGGACCGCCTGATGGCCGGCGAGCCGGCCGAGCTCTTCGCCTCCGCCAACCTGGCCCATCCGCAGGCCCTGCACGCGGCCGGCCGGGCGGGCCCGGTGCGCTGCTTCACGGCCAACGGCCTGTGCGTCCTGGCGCGTTCCGGCCTGGGGCTGACGCCGGCCACGCTGGTGGACCGGCTGCTCGACCCGGCCCTGCGCATCGGCACCTCGACCCCCGGGGCCGACCCCTCGGGCGACTACGCCTGGGCGCTGTTCGACCGCATCGACGCCCAGCCCGGCCGCGCCGGCAGCGGCGCCCGGCTCAAGGCCAAGGCCCTGGCGCTGACCGGCGGCCCGGCCCACCCCCGCCCGGCCGCGGACGGGAACGTCTACGCCGCCCTGCTGGCCGAGGGCCGGGCCGAGGTCTTCCTGACCTACCGCAGCAACGCCCGCCTGGCCCAGGCCGAGCAGCCGCAGCTGGACCTCGTCGAGCTGCCCGAGGCGCTGCAGCTGCGGGCCGACTACGGCCTGGTGCAGCTGCACGGCGCCTCGCCCGCGGCGGCCCGCTTCGTCGAACACCTCTGCGGCCCGGCCGGTCAGGCGGTGCTGCAGTCGCTGGGCTTCCTGCCGCCCGGCGCCGGTCCGGCGTCTGCCACCTGACTGTCCGAGAAATCGGACACGGTGCCGCATTCGGCGCGCTTCAGCCTGGAACAGACCGCCGCCCGGGGGCGTGAGGACCCGGGCCTGTGCGATCCCGCCCCGCGCCCTATGCTGCGCATCCTCGTCCGGGGGCAGGCGTCCGCCGCCCCGTGTCCCGGTCCCTCGACCCTCGTCCTGCTGCTGCACCCACCATGCGCTATCACGCCTACACCGCCACCAACGACCTCGACAGCCTGAGCCTGCACGAGGCCCCCACGCCCGAGCCCGGCCCCGGCCAGGTGCGGGTGCGGATGGGCGCCGCCAGCCTGAACTACCGCGACCTGCTGATCGTCACCGGCCGCTACCCGGGCATGGTTTCCAAGGACCTGATCCCGGGCTCGGACGGCGCCGGCACGGTGGAGGCCGTCGGCCCCGGCGTCAGCCGCTGGAAGGTCGGCGACCGCGTGACCGGCACCTTCTTCGAAACCTGGCTGGGCGGCCCGATGGTGCCGGCGCACTTCGAGCAGTCGCTCGGCGGCACCGTGCCCGGCGTCTTCACGGAGCAGCGCCTCTTCCCGGCCGAGGCCCTGGTGCCCACGCCCGCCCACCTCAGCGACGAGGAAGCCGCCACCCTGCCCTGTGCCGCGCTGACGGCCTGGAACGCGCTGTTCGAAGGCCCGGTGCCGCTCAAGCCGGGCGACACCGTGCTGGTGCTGGGCACGGGCGGCGTGTCCATGTTCGCGCTGCAGTTCGCCAAGGCGGCCGGCGCCGAAGTCATCCTGACCTCGTCGAGCGACGCCAAGCTCGAACGCGGCCGTGCCCTGGGCGCCGACCACCTCATCAACTACGCCAAGCAGCCGGACTGGGACCAGGCCGTGCTGGCCGCCACCGGCGGCCGCGGTGTCGACCACGTGGTGGAGGTTGGCGGCCCCGGCACGCTGCAGCGCTCGATCAGCGCGGCCCGCCACGGCGGCCAGGTCCACCTCATCGGCGTCCTGACCGGCGGCACGCTGGAGCCGCTGCCCATCCTGTTCAAGACGGTCACCGTGCGCGGCGTCTTCGTCGGCTCGCGCACCATGTTCGAGGCCATGAACCGCCTGATCACCCAGCGCGGGCTGAAGCCGGTGATCGACCGCGTCTTCCCCTTCGCCGAAGCCCGGGACGCGCTCAAGCACCAGATCGGCGCCAGCCACTTCGGCAAGCTGGTCGTGAAGATCGGCTGAGCGCCGACCATGCGCCTGCCGCGGCTCGACGCCCTGCGCGGCCTGGCGCTGCTGTGGATGGTCGCCTTCCACTTTGCCTTCGACCTAGCGCACCTGCGCCTGATCGAGGCGGACTTCTACCGCGACCCGGTCTGGACCGGGCAGCGCGTCGCCATCCTCAGCCTCTTCCTGCTCTGCGCCGGCCTGGGCCAGGCGGCCGCGCGGGCCCAGGGCCAGCCGGCGGCCCGCTTCGCGCGGCGCTGGCTGCAGATCGCCGGGGCGGCGCTGCTGGTCTCGGCCGGGTCCTGGGCGATGTTCGGGCCGCGCTACATCCACTTCGGCGTGCTGCACGCCATGGCCCTGATGCTGCCGCTGGCGCGCGGGGCCGCGCCGCTCGGCCACGGCCTGCTGCCGCTGGCCGTGCTGGCCCTGGCGCTGCCCCTGCTGTGGACCGGCCCCGACCTGGCCGGCCGCGCGCTGGACTGGCTGGGCCTGATGGCCCGCAAGCCGCCCACCGAAGACCACGTGCCCCTGCTGCCCTGGCTGGGCCCGATGTTGCTGGGCCTGTGGCTGGGCCAGCGCCTGCTGGCCCGGTCGGCGGCCCGCGGCCGGCCCGGCCTGCTGGACGGCCCGCTGCCTGCCGCCCTGCAGCCGCTGGCCACCCTGGGCCGCTGGAGCCTGAGCGTGTACCTGCTGCACCAGCCGTTGCTGATGGGCGGCCTGATGGCCTGGCAGGCGCTCGCGCGCTGAGCGCCCCGGCCATGAAAAAGGCGCCCCGCGGGGCGCCTTGCACTGGGCCGGGCGCACTCGCGGGCCCGGCGCGGGGGCGCGGCTTACTGCGCGCCGTTGAACTTGTAGTCGGTCTTGGCCTTCAGGCGCAGGTCCTCTCGGAACTTGGCAAGCTTCTGCTGGGTGAGCTGCTGGACGATCTGGCCCTTGACCTCCTCGACCGGCGGCAGCTGCGCTTCGCGGGTGTCCTCCAGCAGGATCACGTGCCAGCCGAAGGAGCTCTGCACCGGCGCCTCGGTCAGCTGGCCCTTCTGCAGCGCGGCCATGGCCTTGCCGAACTCGGGCACGAAGCTGCTCGGCGAGGCCCAGCCCAGGTCGCCGCCCTGGGGCGCCGAGCCGCTGTCCTTGCTGCTGGCCTTGGCCACGTCGGCGAAGGCGGCGCCGCCCTTGATCTTGGCGATCAGGCCCTTGGCCTCGTCCTCGCTGTCCACCAGGATGTGGCGGGCACGGAATTCCTTGTCGCCGGCCTGGGCCTTGGCCTTGTTGTACTCGGCCAGCACCTCGGCGTCGCTGACCGGGCTGTTCTTCTGGAAGTCGGTGATCAGCTCGCGGATCAGGATGCTCTGGCGCGCCAGCTCCATCTGCTCCTTGTAGGCCGGGCTCTGCACCAGGCCGCGGCGCTCGGCCTCCTGGGTCAGGATCTCGCGCAGCACCGCCTCGTCGCGGACCTGCTGCTCCAGCTCGGGCGTGCGTTGCTGCTGGCCGCTGCGCAGGACCTGGCTCATCAGCGACTCGACCCGGGCCTTGGGCACCGGCTTGCCGTTGACGAGGGTCAGGTTCTGGGCCTCCGCGGCCACCGGCGCAAGCAGGGCGAGGGACAGGCTCGACAGGGCCGCCAGGCGGGCCGGAAGGGTGAAGGTGTTCATGGAGACTGCCGCACGGCGGCGAAGGGGGGAGGAACGGAGGGAGGGCAGGGGCGCCCCGGAGTTCCGAGGCCTGGGCCGCAGGCCCTGTCGTGCAAGGGCGCCGACAGGGTCGGGTGGCCTACCGCGAGGCCTCGTCAGGCGTCAGGGTTTCGAGGGCCAGCGCATGGATGCCGCGCGGCATCCACCGGCTCAATTGATCATACACAAGGCGATGTCGGGCAAGCCGCGCCAGACCTTGGAAGGCAGGACTCACGATCCGGACATGGAAGTGCCGTCCCTCGCGCGCCCCGGCGTGGCCGGCGTGCAGGTGGCTGTCGTCGCGCACGGTCAGGGCCTGCACCGGCAGGCCCTCGCGCAGGCGGGCCTCGAGGGCGGCGGCATCCGGCGCGGCGGCGGTGGCGGTATCGGCCGCGGGGCTCACGGCTGCTGCTCCGGCGCCTCGGCCTGCTTCATGTGCTTGCCCAGGTAGACCGCCTGGGCCACGGTGAAGGCGATCATCAGCCCCATGCTGCCGAAGAGCTTGAAGTTGACCCAGGCGTCCGTGGAGAAGCTGTAGGCCACGTACAGGTTGACCAGGCCCATGAAGGCGAAGAAGGCGATCCACATCAGGTTGAGCTTGCGCCACACCTGGGCGGGGAGCTGCATCTGATCGCCCATCACCGACTGCAGCAGGTTCTTACGCCAGATCGCGTGGCTGAGCCAGAAGACCAGGCCCATCACCCAATAGAGGACGCTGGGCTTCCACTTGATGAAGGTCTCGTTCTGGAACCACACCGTCGCGCCGCCGAGGACGGTGACCAGCACCAGGCTGATCCACAGCATCTTGTCGACCTTGCGGCGCAGCGCCAGCAGCACCACGATCTGCAGCAGCGTGGCCAGCATCACCACCAGCGTGGCCAGCAGCACCGGGGCCTGCGCGGCGGCCACCACGCCGCCGGAGACCAACGGCCCGAAGTGCTGGGTCGCGAAGGCGGCCGCCTCGTCCGGACGGCCCTCCGCGACCTTGAAGACCGCGAAGAACAGGACGATGGGCAGGAAGTCGAGAAGGAGTTTCATCGCGCGCGGGGGGTACCCCTGGCCGGGCCGGGGGGCGACGGACAGGTTCAGTCGCGGGGCTGGAAGTCTAGCGATGCCGAGTTGATGCAGTAGCGCAGGCCGGTCGGCGCCGGGCCGTCCTCGAACACATGTCCGAGGTGGCTGTCACAGACCCGGCAGCGCACCTCGGTGCGCACCATGCCGTGGCTGCGGTCCACCCGCTCCTCGATCACCCCGGCCTGCAGCGGCTGGCTGTAGCTGGGCCAGCCGCAGCCGGCGTCGAACTTGGTGGCGGCGTCGAACAGCGGCGTGCCACAGCCGATGCAGCGGTACTGGCCGTCCTCCCAGTGGTCCCAGTAGACGCCGGTGAAGGCCCGCTCGGTGCCGGCCTGGCGGGTGACGGCGTACTGCAGGCGGTCGAGCTGGGCGCGCCACTCGGCGTCGGTCTTGACGACCTTGGGCAGGGGGGCGGCGTCGGGCGCGGGGGCGGTGTCGTCGGTCATGAGGAGCAGCTCACTTCGATGGGGGGCAGGTCGGCGGGCGGGGCCTCGGCGTAGGCCGCCAGCGCGGGTGGCGGTTCGTCGTAGGGCCGGGCCAGAACTTGCACCAGGCGCTGCAGTTCGTCCAGCGTGCCGCGCTCCGCGGCCGCGATCGCCCCCTGGGCCAGGTGGTTGCGCAGCACCACGGCGGGGTTGACGGCGTCCATGCGCGCCGCGCGCCCGGCGTCCGGCAGCCCCTCGGCGGCCAGGCGCGCCCGGTAGCGGGCCAGCCAGGCGTCGGCGCGCGGGCGGTCGACGACGTGGTCGCGCAGCCAGCGGTCGCCGGCCGGGTCGCCCCCGGCCGGGCGGGCGGGGTCGGCGGCGCGGCGCACGCGCGCCAGGCGGCGCCAGCTCAGGGTGTGGTCCAGGCCCTCGGCGGCCAGCAGGGCCAGCCAGTCGTCGGCCAGGGCGGCGTCCTCCTCGCGCGCCGTCTGCAGGCCCAGCTTGGCGCGCAGGCGCCTGAGCAGGGCGGCGGGGAAGGTCTGGCGGTAGGTCTCGATCGCGTCGAGCAGGCCGTCCACCGCCGCCTCGCGTTCGGCCTCGCTCGCCGACGGGCCGCCGCCCACCAGCGGCAGCAGGGCGGTGGCCAGGGCCTGCAGGTTCCAGCCGGCGATGCTGGGCTGGCGCGCGAAGGCGTAGCGGCCCTGGTGGTCGGAGTGGTTGCAGATGTGGCCGGGGTCGAAGCGGTCCAGGAAGCCGTAGGGCCCGTAGTCCAGCGTCAGGCCCAGCAGGCTCATGTTGTCGCTGTTCATCACGCCGTGGCAGAAGCCCACGGCCTGCCAGTCCGCCAGCAGCTCGGCGGTGCGGCGGCTCACCTCGGCCAGCATCGCCAGCACCGGCTGTTCGGCCGCCTGCGCCTCAGGGAAGAAGCGCGCGATCGTCCAGTCCGCCAGCCGGGCCAGCTCGGCATGGTGGCCGTGGTGGCAGAAGTGCTCGAAGTGGCCGAAGCGCAGGAAGCTGGGCGCCACGCGGGTGACGATGGCCGCCGTCTCCAGCGTCTCGCGCCGCACCGGCAGCGCGCTGCCCACCAGGGCCAGCGCGCGCGTGGTCGGGATGCCCAGGGCGTGCAGGGCCTCGCTGGCGAGGTACTCGCGGATCGAGGAGCGCAGCACCGCCCGGCCATCGCCACGGCGCGAGAAGGGCGTGGGCCCGGCGCCCTTGAGCTGCAGCTCCTGTGGCCCGCCGGCCGTGGCCACCTCGCCCAGCAGCAGGGCGCGGCCATCCCCCAGCTGCCCGGCCCACACGCCGAACTGGTGGCCGCTGTAGACGGTGGCCTGCGGAGGCGTCTGCGCCAGCGCGGCATTGCCGGCCAGCCAGTCCAGCGCCTGCGGCTCGTCCAGGTCCAGGCCCAGCTCGGCCGCCAGCGGCGCGTTGCGCAGCAGCCAGCGCGCCGTGCCGACCGGGCGGGGCGCCACCGGCACCGCGAAGGCCGGCCCCAGGCCGGCGTAGGCGGCCGGCTGCCAGGGGGTGCGGGGCGGGCGGGTGGCCGCGGCGGGCTCGGGCAGGGGCGAAAGGGCCATGGCGCCGAGTATCGGGCTTGAGCTTTTTCCCTCGGTTTTCTGCCCGCTCGCCGGCCTGCGCCCCGGCCCGCCCTTCGGCGACACTTCGGCGCCCCGCGGTTCCGGCGCCATGCCGGGGCCGAGTCCCCACCGCCCCC
>CAYSQO010000079.1:0-7965 GCA_964433315.1 uncultured Rubrivivax sp. | reverse complement strand
CTTGGTCTCGATGCGCCAGGTCTGCGGGTTGCGCCAGTGGTAGCTGACCTGGCTGATCGCGTCCTTGGGCAGGTGCAGGAAGGCCTCGCCCACCGCGGCGCCGCGGGCGTCGCGCAGACCGGCCACCTCGCCCCCGGTCAGGCCGGGGAAGCCGCCGTTGGCCAGCATGCGGCCGCTGCGGACGTCGATGACGAAGACATACAGGTCGGCCTGCTGGAAGGGGGCCAGGCCGTCGTTGAAGGCGGTCAGGGCGCGGACCGGGTCGGCGCGGTAGGCCTCGGCGGCGGCGGCCAGCAGGTGCAGGGCCGAGGCCGGGTCGGCACGGCCGGCCTCGCCCGCGACGACCGGCGCGGCCGGGACGATGGTCTCCAGGGGCGAAGCGGCCAGGGCCGGCAGCAGGGCGCCCAGGGTCAGGGCGCTGGTGGCGGCCAGGCGGCGCAGGGTGTGGCGGGCATTGCGGATCATGGCGAACCTCCGGGCAAGATGTCTGGGGATCTCGGGGCCGCGGGCTGCGGTCGATGGCGAAACTCTAGGGATAACCCCAGGTCGTCACAAGACGCATCTTCTGAAGAGATCCATCAGCAACCCTGATGGATTGACCCGAAGGCAAGCGTGGAAACCCTGGGGTTTCTGGCTGCCTCAGACAAACAGCAGCCAGACCAGGCCGCCGATCAGCAGCCACTTGCCGGTGTAGTAGCTGCCGCGGCTGCGTGCCTTGAGGGCCTTGGCCCGCAGCCGCAGCCGGTAGATCGTGCCGAAGGCGCGGTTGAGGGCGCCGAGCGAGGCATCGCCGCCCTCGTTCTGCGAGGCCGCCGCAGCCATCACCGTGCGGGCGAACCAGCGGTTGAAGGCCTGCACCGCCGCAAAGCGCAGCGGCCGCTCCACATCGCAGAACAGCACGATGCGCGCATGCTGCGTGGTGTTGGCGGCGTGGTGGATGTAGGTCTCGTCGAACATCATCGGCTCGCCGTCGCGCCAGTGGCGGCGCTCGCCGTCCACCTCGATGAAGCAGCCCGGGTCGTTGGGCGTGAACAGGCCCAGGTGGTAGCGCAGGGCCCCGGCGTAGGGGTCGCGGTGGCGCACCAGCGTGGCCCCGGGCGGCAGGGCGGCGAACATCGCGGCCTTCAGCCCGGGGATCTGCTTGAGCAGGGCCACGGTCTGCGGGCAGGCACGCGCGGCGCTCTCCAGGTCGCGCCCGTACCAGAGCAGGTGGAAGCGCGTCCAGCCGGTGCGGAAGAAGCTGTTGAAGCCCAGGTCGGTGTGGCCCTCGGCGGCCCGGATGCGGCCGGCCCCGTCCAGGGCCAGGGCCTCGTCGCGGATGCGCTGCCAGTTCGCCTGCAGGGGCTGCATCTGCGGGAAGTCGGCGGGGTCCAGGAAGGGCCGGGTCGGCACCCGCGAGCACAGCACCATCAGCGCATTGACCGGCGCCAGCAGGATGGTGAAGTCCAGCGCCCGCTTCAGCGGGAAGCGCACCCGGCCGCGCAGGTGGATGAAGGCGGCGGAGGCCAGGAAGAGCAGCAGGATGGCGTGTCGCAGGGCCATGGTCGGGCGCGGCGGGGCGGCGGTCAGTGAACGTGCGGGGGGGGCGGAGGGCGGGCTGGGCCGGGCCGGGCCCTCGCGGGGCGTGGGGCGCGGTGGCCGCCCCGGGCCCGGACGCGCCCCGGGCCTTCAGCCCGCCAGCCCGCCCAGGCAGACGTACTTCATCTCCAGGTACTCGTCCAGGCCGTGGTGCGAGCCCTCGCGGCCCAGGCCGGACTGCTTGACACCGCCGAAGGGCGCCTCGGCGGTGGAGATGATCCCGGTGTTGACCCCGACGATGCCGCTCTCCAGGCCCTCGCTGACCCGCATCACCCGGCCGATGTCCCGCGTGTAGACGTAGGCGGCCAGGCCGAACTCGCTGGCATTGGCCGCGGCCAGGGCCTCGGCCTCGGTGTGGAAGCGCAGCACGGGGGCGACCGGACCGAAGGTCTCCTCCCGCGTGCAGCGCATGGCGGGCGTCACGTCGGCCAGCACGGTGGGGGCGTAGAAATGGCCGCCGGCATGGTCGTCGGGCTGCACGCGCTGGCCGCCGGTCAGCAGGCGGGCGCCGCCGGCCAGGGCGTCGGCGACGTGCGACTCGACCTTGGCCAGCGCGGCCGCGTCGATCAGCGGGCCCTGCTGCACGCCCTCGCGCGTGCCCGGGCCCACGCGCAGGGCGGCGGCCTTCTCGGCCAGGCGCTGCACGAAGGCCTCGTAGATCCCGTCCTGCAGATAGAAGCGGTTGGCGCAGACGCAGGTCTGGCCGGCGTTGCGGTACTTGGCGGCCAGGGCGCCCTCGACGGCCGCCTCCAGGTCCGCATCGTCGAAGACCAGGAAGGGCGCGTTGCCGCCCAGCTCCAGGCCCAGCTTCTTGACCGTCGGCGCGCACTGCGCGGCCAGGATGCGGCCGACCTCGGTCGAGCCGGTGAAGCTCAGGTGCCGCACCGCCGGGCTGGCGCACAGCGCGCGGCCCACCGCGATGGAGCCGGGCCCGTCGGCCGTCAGCACGTTCAGCACCCCGGGCGGGAAGCCGGCGCGCTGCGCCAGCTCGGCCAGGGCCAGGGCGGTCAGCGGGGTCTGCTCGGCCGGCTTGATGATCACCGGGCAGCCGGCCGCCAGCGCGGGCGCGACCTTGCGCGTGATCATGGCCAGGGGGAAGTTCCAGGGCGTGATGGCCGCGCAGACGCCGATGGGCTGCTTGAGCACCAGGATGCGCTTGGCCGGGTCGGTGGCCGGGAGGGTCTCGCCGTGCACGCGGCGGGCTTCCTCGGCGAACCACTCGACGAAGCTGGCGCCGTAAGTCACCTCGGCGCGGGCCTCGGCCAGGGGCTTGCCCTGCTCGGCGGTCATGAGCCGGGCCAGGTCCTCGGTGGCGGCGGTGATCAGCAGGTACCAGCGCTGCAGCAGGGCCGCGCGCGCGCGGGCCGTCTGCGCCCGCCAGGCCGGCCAGGCGGCCTCGGCGGCGGCGATGGCGGCCTGGGCCTCGGTCTCGCCCAGGGCGGCCACCTCGGCCAGCGGCGTGCCGCAGGCCGGCGCGTGCACGGTGAAGCGGCCGGGGCCGGCCTGCCAGGTGCCGTCGATCAGGGCGTCCAGGCGCCACAGGCCGGCATCGGCAAGCTGCAGTTCGGGCGGGGGCATCGGGCTCATGGGCGGGGGCACGGGCAAGGGTGGGGCGTCGATTGTCGCCAGCCGCCCAAAACTACAATTCCGCGCTTCGTCGAGACCCTGCCGACCCCAGCCGAAAGCCCCCGGATGAAAGCCGCCGAGATCCGCCAGACCTTCCTGAAGTTCTTCGAGAGCAAGGGCCACCAGATCGTGGCCTCCAGCCCGGTGGTGCCCGGTGACGACCCGACCCTGCTGTTCACCAACGCGGGGATGAACCAGTTCAAGGACGTCTTCCTCGGCTTCGACAAGCGCCCCTACACCCGGGCCACCACCGCCCAGAAGTGCATCCGCGCCGGCGGCAAGCACAACGACCTGGAGAACGTCGGCTACACCGCACGCCACCACACCTTCTTCGAGATGCTGGGCAACTTCTCGTTCGGGGACTACTTCAAGCGCGACGCCATCGCCTACGCCTGGGAGCTGCTGACCGAGGTCTTCAAGCTGCCCAAGGAGCGCCTGACCGTCACCGTCTATGCCGAGGACGACGAGGCCTACGGCATCTGGAAGGACCAGATCGGCGTGCCGGCCGAACGCATCATCCGCATCGGCGACAACAAGGGCGCCCGCTACGCCAGCGACAACTTCTGGATGATGGGCGACACCGGCCCCTGCGGCCCCTGCACCGAGATCTTCTACGACCACGGCGCGCACATCCCCGGCGGCCCCCCGGGCAGCCCGGACGAGGACGGCGACCGCTACATCGAGATCTGGAACAACGTCTTCATGCAGTTCAACCGGGACGAGGCCGGGGTCATGCACCCCCTGCCCAAGCCCAGCGTGGACACCGGCATGGGCCTGGAGCGCATCGCTGCCGTACTGCAGGGCGTGCACGGCAACTACGAGATCGACACCTTCGTCGCCCTGCTGGCCGCGGCCAAGGCCGCGGTGGAAGCCTCGGCCGGCGGGGCCGCGGTGGACGCGGCGAGCCCCAGCCTCAAGGTCATCGCCGACCACATCCGCGCCTGCGCCTTCACCGTGGCCGACGGCGTGATCCCCGGCAACGAGGGCCGCGGCTACGTGCTGCGCCGCATCGCCCGCCGCGCCATCCGCCACGGCTACAAGCTGGGCGCGCGCGCGCCCTTCTTCTTCAAGCTGGTCGCCGCCCTGGTCGGCCAGATGGGCGAGGCCTACCCCGAGCTGGCCCGCGACGAGGCCCGCATCACCCAGGTGCTCAAGCAGGAGGAGGAGCGCTTCTTCCAGACGATTGCCAACGGCATGGAAATCCTGGACGGCGCCCTGGGCGCGGCCGCCGGCACCCTGGACGGCGAGCTGGCCTTCAAGCTCCACGACACCTACGGCTTCCCGCTGGACCTGACCGCCGACGTCTGCCGCGAGCGCGGCGTCACGGTGGACACCGCCGGCTTCGAGGCCGCCATGCAGCGCCAGCGCGAGCAGGCCCGCGCGGCCGGCAAGTTCAAGATGGCCCAGGGCCTGGCCTACAGCGGCGCGGCCACCACCTTCCACGGCTACGAGCAGCTGGTGCGCGAGGGCGCCACCGTCACCGCGCTCTACGTGGACGGCAGCCCGGTGACCGCCGCCGAAGCCGGCAGCGACGTCGTCGTCGTGCTCGACCACACGCCCTTCTATGCCGAGAGCGGCGGCCAGGTCGGCGACACCGGCGAGCTGCGCAACGCCGGCACCCTGGTGCGCATCGACGACACCCTGAAGATCCAGGCCGAGGTCTTCGGCCACCACGGCCGCGTGGCCGAGGGCCGCCTGGCCGTGGGCGACGTGCTGAGCGCCCGGGTCGACGCCGCCCGCCGCGCCCGCACCGTGCGCAACCACAGCGCCACCCACCTGATGCACAAGGCCCTGCGCGAGGTGCTGGGCGCCCACGTGGCGCAGAAGGGCTCGCTGGTCACGCCCGAGCGCACGCGCTTCGACTTCGCCCACACCGCGCCGATGACGGCCGAGCAGATCGCCCGCGTCGAGGCCCTGGTCAATGCCGAGATCCTGGCCAATGCCGCCACCGATGCCCGCGTCATGGCGCTGGAGGACGCGCAGAAGAGCGGCGCGATGATGCTCTTCGGCGAGAAGTACGGCGAGACCGTGCGCGTGCTCAGCATCGGCTCCAGCAAGGAGCTGTGCGGCGGCACCCACGTGGCCCGCACCGGCGACATCGGCGTCTTCAAGATCCTGGCCGAGGGCGGCGTGGCCGCCGGCATCCGCCGGGTCGAGGCCACCACCGGCGAGGGCGCGCTGGCCCACATCGGCGCCACCGAGCAGCACCTGCAGCGCGCCTCGGCCCTGCTGAAGGCCGCGCCGGAGGAGCTGGAGGGCCGCATCGCCAGCCTGGTCGAACAGCTGCGCGCGGCCGAGAAGGAGCTGGCCGCCCTCAAGGGCAAGCTGGCCAGCGCCCAGGGCGACGAGCTGATGGCCCAGGCCATCGACGTCAAGGGCACCAAGGTGCTGGCCGCCGTGCTGGACGGCGCCGACGCCAAGGCCCTGCGCGAGACGATGGACAAGCTCAAGGACAAGCTCAAGACCGCGGCCATCGTGCTGGCGGCGGTGGAGGGCGGCAAGGTGCAGCTGGCGGCCGGCGTCACCGCCGACCGCACGGCCAGGATCAAGGCCGGCGAGCTGGTGAACTTCGTCGCCCAGCAGGTCGGTGGCAAGGGCGGCGGCAAGCCCGACTTGGCCATGGCCGGCGGCAGCGACGCCGCGGCCCTGCCGGCCGCCCTGGCCGGCGTGGCCGCCTGGGTCGCCCAGCGCAGCTGAGGCGGCGCCCCCGCCCCGGCCCCGTGCGGACCGCCGTCCGGCCCGAGCGTCCGGCCCGCGCCGGGCTCGGTGCCTGAGCCCAAGGGACGGAGGGCCGTCATGGTCGGCAAGCGGGCGCTGCGCGGCGGCACGCCCTTCGGGCCGCCGCCGGCCCCGCCGCAGGACTGCCCGCTCTGCGGCCGGCCCGTCGTGCCCGGCCCCAGCGCCGACCTGCACCACCTGATCCCGCGCAGCCAGGGCGGGCGCGAGACCTTCCTCGTCCACCGCGTCTGCCACCGTAAGATCCACGCGACCTTCTCCGAGAAGGAGCTGGTCCGCCACTACGCGAGCTGGCCCGCGCTGCAGGCCCACCCCGAGATCGCCACCTTCATCGCCTGGGTGCAGCGCCAGCCGCCGACCTTCGTCGACGGCAGCCGCACGCCGCGCCGCCGGCGCTGAGCCCGCCGGCGGGACCGTAGCCGGCGAGCTTCCCCGGTGACGCTGGCGGTGATGTCCCCGAGGGGCCGGCCGGCGTGGTGAAGGCGGTCGACGCTTGCCCTTGGGGGGGCCGTCCCGCCCGGCCCGCGGCTTGTGGCAGGCTCGCGCCATGCCGATGACGATGCCCGCCCCCCCTTGCCTGCCCACCCGCGGCCGCCTGCCGCGCCGCCTGGGTCTGGCGCTCTTCGCCGCCTGGGCCCTGGGGCTGGCCGCCTGCGCGGGCGGGGCCGCAGACCCGTCGGCGCCCGCGCCCGCAGCGGGCCTGCCGTCGACCGCTCCGCCGGGCAGTGCCCCGGCCGCCCCGCCGGCCGCGCTGCTCAAGCCCATCAGCTTCCGCATGCACCGCGTCTGCGGTGCCGATGCGCAGGGCCTGCCGGGGGCCGACACGGCGCCCGGGGGCTGCGTCAACGTGCTGCTCGGCCGGGGCCAGATCGACCGCGAGGTCGTCGCCCGCCTGCGCGAGGCGCTGCGCTCCCAGCAGCCCGCGCGCAGCCTGCGCGGCCAGGCCGCCCGCGTGGCCGCCCTGCATCTGGACAGCCCCGGCGGCGACCTGCGCGGCGGTCTGGAGCTGGGCCGCGAGATCCGCTGGCTGGAGCTGGCCACCCGCACCGGCGGCGACCTCTGGGTGCAGACCGAGGGCCCGCGCGAGCGGGTGGCCACCGCCACCCGCTGCCAGTCGTCCTGCGCCTATGCCTTCCTGGGCGGCGTGCGGCGCGAGGTGCTGGACGACCGCGCCTACGGGGTGCACCAGTTCCGCCCGGCCCCGCAGGCCGAGCGCCAGGGGGTGGATCCGGTCGCGCAGGCCCAAGCGGCCATCTCGGTGCTGAACCTCTACCTCGACGAGATGGGCGCGCCGCGCCGCCTGCTGGACCTGGCCAACCTGACCCCGGCCCAGCGCATGACCGTGCTCAGCCGCGCGCAGCTGCGCCAGCTCGGCGTCGACACCGCCGGCCAGCGCCTGGCGCAGACCCTGCCGCAGACGCCGTGGACGACCGGCCGCAGCGACAAGGGGCATGCCTTCGTGCAGTCGCGGGTCCGGGTCGATCCGCGCTGCAACGTCGGCCTGATCGTCTCGCGCGATGCGGCGGGGCGGCCCGTCCTGGCGCTGTCGCTGGAGTTCGCGACCCGGCCCGGCGACCCGCCGCGCGCCGGCGACTTCCCGGCCGGTTTGCTCGGCGAGTTGCGGCTGCAGGTGGCCGACACGGGCGAGCGCCTGCCGCTTGGCGAAGTCGTGCCGCCGGCCGCCTGGCAGCGCCGCGAGCGGCCCGGAGTCAGCGTCAGCTACGCGACCGGCTTCGTCATGAGCCCCGCGACCCTGCAGCGCCTGGAGGCCCTGGCGCGCCAGGATGCCGTGCTGGAGGTGATCGACGGCCTGCCCGAATCGGCCAGCGACTGGCGCTTCACCGCACGGCTGGCGCTCGACGGGCTGGAGCGCGGTCTGCCCACGCTGGCCGCCGCCAGCGCCCCGGCGGAGGCGGCCTCGCGCTAGCGCGGACGCGGGCCGGCCTGCGGGGGGGCGCTGGCTCGGCCGGCCGCGCGCAGCCCGCCCCGCTCAGCCCGCGCCCGCCTTGCGTGCGGGCCGGGCGG
>CAYSQO010000078.1:0-8009 GCA_964433315.1 uncultured Rubrivivax sp. | reverse complement strand
AACTCGGGCATCGGGGGATTATCCCGGCCCACCTAGAATGAAATTTGAATCCCTGGAGTGCCCATGCAGAAGCTGCGTCGCCCTGTCCTCGCCGTGCTCTTGGCCGGTGCCGCGCTGGCTGCGGGGACTGCACTCGGGCTGGCCCCCGCCGCTGCGGCGGCCGACAAGCCGGCCGCCACGGCGAACTCGGCGCTCAGCGGCGAGCTCTTCCACCTGATCCTCATCGGCGAGCTTGAGCTGCGTGCGCAGAATCCCGGCGCCGCCTACCAGCTGCTGCTGGATGCCGCCCGCCGCAGCAAGGAAGAAGCGCTGTTCCGCCGGGCGACCGACATCGCCGTCGAGGCCCGGGCCGGCGACCAGGCCCTCAGCGCGGTGCAGGCCTGGCGGGTGGCCACGCCGAAGTCGCTCGATGCCCTGCGCTACGAGGTGCAGCTGCTGATCGCGCTGAACCGGGTGCCCGACACGGTGGAGCCGCTGAAGACCCTGCTCGGCCTGATTCCCACTGCCGACCGCGCCGGCGGCCTGCTGGCGCTGCCGCGCACGCTGGGCCGCGGGGGCAAGCCCGAGGCCATCCTGGGGGTGGTCGAGCGCGTCGTCTCGCCCTACCTGAAGGATGCCGATCCTGGCGTGGCGGCTGCAGCGTGGGTTGCGCTGGCCCGCACCCGGCTCGCGGCCGAACGCATCGACGACAGCCTGGCCGCCCTGCAGTCGGCCCAGCAGCTGCAGCCGCAGAGCGACGCCGCCGTGCTGCTGGCCCTGGAGCTCATGGACAAGGCCCAGCCGGTGGCCGAGCCGATGATCCAGCGCTACCTTCAGGCGCAGGCCGGGGCGGGTGGCTCGACGCTGAACGCGGTGCGCCTGATTTACGCCCGCGGCCTCGCCGGCCAGGAACGCCATGGCGAGGCCCTCGGCCTGCTGCAGACCGTGACCCGCGAGGCCCCGGACCTGACCGAGTCCTGGCTGACCCTGGGGGCCCTGCAGTTCGAGCTGCGCCACTACCCCGAGGCGGATCAGACTCTGCGCGAATTCCTCCGCCGCAGCGAGACGGCCCCGGCCGCGGCCGAGCCGCAGCCCGAGCCCGCCGCAGCGACGGACGAGGGCGAGCGCCCCGGTGCCCGGCCCGATCCGCGCAGCGAGCTGCGGCGCCAGCGCAGCCAGGCCATGATGGTCCTGTCCCAGGTGGCCGAGAAACGCGGCGACCTGCCGGCGGCCGAGGCCTGGCTGGACCGCATCGAGGAAGGCCCCCTGCTGCTGCTGCAAACCCGCCGCGCCACGCTGATGGCCCAGCGCGGCGAGCTCGACGCCGCCCGCCGCCTGCTGCAGGAGATCCCCGCCGACAGCCCCGAGGCCGCACGCGGCAAGCTCATGGCCGAAGCCGGCCTGCTGCGCGAGGCGCGGCGCTGGGACCAGGCCGACGAGGTGCTGCGCCGTGCCGAGGAGCTCTTCCCCACCGACGTGGACGTGCTCTACGAGCGCGCCATGCTCGCCGAGAAGCGCCAGCGCTACGACGAGATGGAAACCCTGCTGCGGCGTGTCATCCAGCTGCAGCCCAAGCACCACCACGCCTACAACGCGCTCGGCTACACCCTGGCCGATCGCAACATGCGCCTGCCCGAGGCTCAGGCCCTGATCCGTCACGCCCTGGAGCTGGCCCCGGGCGAGCCCTATCTGCTGGACAGCCTGGGCTGGGTCGCCTTCCGCATGGGGCGCCTGCAGGAGGCGCTGGACGCGCTACAAGCCGCCTATGCCTCGCGGCCCGACCCCGAGATCGGCGCCCACCTGGGCGAGGTGCTGTGGGCCCTGGGCCGGCGCGAGGACGCCCAGCGCATCTGGCGCGAGGTGCAGCAGCGCGATGCCGCCAACGAGGTGCTGAAGGAAACCCTGCAGCGCCTGAAGATCAGCCTGTGAAGGCCCGGCACCTCGCGGCCCGCCTGGCCGCGGGCCTGACGGCCCTGACCCTCGCCGGCGGCCTGGCCGGATGCGCCAGCCCGCCGCGCACGACCGACCCGCAGGGCCTGAGCGGCCGCTTTGCCCTGCTGAGCGAAGCCGATCCGCCGCAGTCGCTGAGCGCCAGCTTCACGCTGGAAGGCTCGGCCGAGCAGGGCCTCTTCGTGCTCAGCAGCCCGCTCGGCACCCGCCTGGCCGAGGCGCGCTGGCGGCCCGGCCGCGTCTGGCTGCGCAACGCGCAGGGCGAGCACGACTACGACGACCTCGACGACCTGGCCCGCTACGCCCTGGGCGAATCGGTGCCGCTGGAGGCCCTGCCCGACTGGCTGCGCGGCCGCCCGAGCCCCATCGGCCACAGCCTGCCGCAGGCCGGGGGCTTCGAGCAGATGGGCTGGCGCGTCGACCTGAGCCGCCGCGCCGAGGGACGCATCGAGCTCCAGCGCCTCGCGCCCCCGCTGCTGCGACTGCGGGTGCGGCTGGACGCGGGGGAGCGCTCGCCGCGATGAGTCTGCGGGCCCTGCACGATCTGCCGGCACCGGCCAAGATCAATCTGTTCCTGCACGTGATCGGCCGGCGTGCGGACGGCTACCACCTGCTGCAGTCGGTCTTCGCCCTGGTGGACTGGTGCGACACCGTGCATCTCGCACGCCGCGACGACGGCCGGCTGCAGCGTCACGACCTCGGCCCGGCCCTGCCCGCGGACGACCTCTGCCTGCGTGCCGCGCGCGCACTGCAGCAGGCCAGCGGTACCGCGCTGGGCGCCGACATCCACCTCGACAAGCGGGTGCCATGGGGGGCCGGCCTCGGCGGCGGCAGCTCGGATGCGGCCACCGTGCTGCTCGGCCTGAACAGGCTCTGGGGCCTGCACTGGTCTCGCGAACGGCTGGCGGCGCTGGCCCTGCCGCTGGGGGCCGACGTGCCCTTCTTCATCGGCGGCCGCAACGCCTGGGTGGAGGGCATCGGCGAACGGCTGCAGCCCATCGACCTGTCCCCCCGGCGCTGGCTGTTGCTTAAACCCCCCATCGCCGTGCCCACCGCCGCGATATTTGGCAGCCCCCTCTTGGGCCGAGATACGAAGCCTGCTACACTCTTGGACTTTCTTGCAGACCCAAGCGGGTTCAGGCACAACGACATGCAGAAGCCGGCGACGGCCTACAGCAGTCAGGTGCAGGAAGCCGTGGCACTTGCAGCACGGTGTGGCGACCACAGCCGCATGACGGGTTCAGGCAGCGCGGTGTTTGCGGAAATCGGTTCAGAAGCCCAGATGACCCGGGCCCGGCAGCAGCTTCACGCCCTGCCGGACGGGTGGACGGGATGGCTGGGCCGGGGTCTGGAGCGGCATCCGCTTCTCGACTTCGCAGCGTGATCGCGGGTTGGGCGGTGAAGCGGCAGACCGGCGACAGTTTCAGGTTCACGCGCAAGCGGGGACCGGTGTAGGGGAGTCGCCAAGTTGGTTAAGGCATCGGATTTTGATTCCGACATGCGAGGGTTCGAGTCCTTCCTCCCCTGCCAAAGTTCATCCGACACGGCGCCCTTCGGGGCGCTTTGTCGTTATTGAGGGGCCCGTGCACCGCTGATGCGTGCCCCCGAATCGGAGAAGCGATGCTGACCAACACCGTGCTCTTCACCGGCAATGCGAACCCTGTCCTCGCGCAGGAGATCGCCACCCACCTCGGCATTGAGCTGGGCAAGGCCGAAGTCGGCCACTTCTCCGACGGCGAGGTCACCGTCGAGATCGCGCAGAACGTGCGCGGCCGCGACGTCTTCGTCGTGCAGCCGACCTGCGCCCCGACCAACGAGCACCTGATGGAGCTCTTCATCATGGTCGATGCGCTGAAGCGGTCCTCCGCCGGCCGCATCACCGCGGTGATCCCCTACTATGGCTACGCGCGCCAGGATCGTCGCCCGCGTTCCACCCGCGTGCCCATCAGCGCCAAGGTCGTCGCCAACATGCTGGAGACGGTGGGCGTCAACCGGGTGCTGACCATGGATCTGCACGCCGACCAGATCCAGGGCTTCTTCGACATCCCGGTCGACAACATCTACGCCTCGCCGGTGCTGCTGTCGGACCTGAAGAGCCGTAACCACGAGAACCTGATCGTGGTCTCGCCCGATGTCGGCGGCGTGGTCCGCGCCCGCGCCCTGGCCAAGCAGCTCAACACCGACCTGGCCATCATCGACAAGCGCCGCCCGGCTGCGAACGTCTCGGAAGTGATGCACGTGATCGGTGACATCCAGGGCCGCAACTGCGTGATCATGGACGACATGATCGACACCGCGGGCACCCTGGTGAAGGCGGCCGAGGTTCTGAAGGACCGCGGCGCCAAGAGCGTCTTCGCCTACTGCACGCACCCGGTCTTCTCCGGCCCGGCCATCGAACGCATCAAGGGTTCGCAGCTCGACGAGGTGGTGATCACCAACACCATCCCGCTGCGCACCGAGGCCAAGGCCACGCCGAAGATCCGCCAACTTTCGGTGGCCTTCCTCTTCGCCGAGACCATCCGCCGCATCTCGGACGGCGAATCGGTCACCTCCCTCTTCTCGGAACAGAACAACAACTTCTGATCCGTCCGCATCCGCTGCGGCACGGCCTTCCGCCGTGCCGGGGCATCACCCGGGGGACCTGGTCGCGGGCCCCCTTCCACACTGGAGCATGAACATGAACTTCGTCGCCTTCGCGCGCGAAAAGCAGGGGACCGGAGCGAGCCGCCGCCTGCGCAACACCGGCCGCACCCCCGGCATCGTCTACGGTGCCGGCGAGCCCGCCGTCATCGAGCTGGACCACAACGCGCTGTTCCACGCGCTGAAGAAGGAAGCCTTCCACTCGTCCATCCTCGAGATGGAACTGGCCGGCGCCACCACCAAGGTCCTGCTGCGCGACGTGCAGTACCACCCCTTCAAGCCGCTGATCCTGCACGTGGACTTCCAGCGCGTCGACGCCACGACCCGCCTGAAGAAGAAGGTGCCGCTGCACTTCGTCGGCGGCGAGAACTCGCCGGCCGTCAAGCTGGACAAGTGCACGCTGAACCCCATCGTCCACGAGATCCAGATCGAGTGCCTGGCCGAGAAGCTGCCCGAGTTCCTGGAAGTCGACGTGTCCGGCGTGACCAAGGGCCAGACCCTGCACGTGGATGCGATCAAGCTGCCGGCCGAGGCCAAGATCCTGACCCACGGCAAGAAGAACCCCCCGATCCTGTCGGTGGTCGAGCCGGTCGAGGAAGTCATCGTCGTGGCCGCCGCCCCGGCCCCGGAGAAGAAGAAGGGCAAGAAGTAAATCGACGGCGGCCCGCGGGCCGCTGCGATCCTTCGCCCCGACAGAAGCCCCGGCCCGCCGGGGCTTCTTGCACTGCGGCACCGGACTGACCGGCGGAGCCGGGCGGTCCCGGGCCGCCGGCCGTCCATCGTCCCGCGGTCCACCGCGCCCCTCCTGAGAAGGTCCCCCGATGACCATCCGCCTGTTGGTCGGCCTGGGCAATCCCGGCCCCGAGTACGACGCGACGCGCCACAACGCCGGCTTCTGGTGGCTGGATGCCGTGGCGCGCGAGCTCAAGACGAGCCTGGTGCCCGAGCGCGGCTACTTCGGCAACGTCGCCCGCATCGCGCGGCCGCTGCCGGGGGTCGAGGGGCCGGTCTGGCTGCTCGCGCCCATGACCTTCATGAACCTCTCGGGCAAGTCGGTCGGCGCGCTGGCGCGCTTCTTCAAGATCGCGCCGGACGAGATCCTGGTCGCCCACGACGAGCTGGACCTGCCGCCCGGCGAGCTCAAGCTCAAGTTCGGCGGCGGCCACGCCGGCCACAACGGCCTGCGCGACCTCCATGCCCAGCTCGGCACCGGCGACTACTGGCGGCTGCGCATCGGCATCGGCCACCCGGGCGACAAGGCCGCGGTGGCCGGCTACGTGCTGGGCCGGCCGCCCTCGCCGCAGCGCGAGGCCATCGAGGCCTCGGTGGTCCGCGCGACCCTGGCCCTGCCGGCCCTGCTCGGCGGCGACATGACGAAGGCCACCCAGCTCCTGCACACCCACAAGCCCCCCCGGCCCAAGCCGCCGCGCCCGCCGGCCCCGGCACCCGAGGCCGGCCCGGCGGGCTGAGTCGCACGGGCTCGCTATGCTCGGGCCCATGTACGCGCGCCATTTCGGGCTGGAGCACCTGCCGTTCTCGATCGCTCCGGACCCGCGCTTCCTCTACCTCAGCGAGCACCACCGCGAAGCCCTGGCCCACCTGCTGTTCGGGCTGGACAGCGGTGGCGGCGTGGTGCTGCTCAGCGGCGAGATCGGCGCGGGTAAGACCACCGTCTGCCGCGCCTTCCTCGAACAGATGCCGGCGCACTGCAGAGTGGCCTACATCTTCAATCCCAAGCTGAGCGTGGTCGAGCTGCTGACCACGGTCTGCGAGGAGTTCGGCGTCGCCCACCCGCCCCCCGCCGAGGCCACGGTCAAGGGCTGCGTCGACCCGCTGAACGCCTTCCTGCTCGAAGGCCACGCCGCGGGCCGCCAGGCGGTGCTGGTGATCGACGAGGCCCAGAACCTGGACGTGGCCGTGCTCGAACAGCTGCGGCTGCTGACCAACCTGGAGACGCGCGAGCGCAAGCTGCTGCAGATCGTGCTGATCGGCCAGCCCGAGCTGCGTGAGCTGCTGGCCCGGCCCGAGCTGGAGCAGCTCGCCCAGCGCGTGATCGCCCGCTACCACCTGGGGCCCCTGACCGAGGCCGAGACGCGCCACTACATCGCCCACCGCCTGGCGATCGCCGGCGCGCGCGGGGCCAGCCCCTTCGCACCCGACGCCCTGCGCCGCATCCACCGCCACAGCGGCGGCGTGCCGCGGCGCATCAACCTGCTGGCCGACCGCGCGCTGCTGGCCGCCTACGCCGCCGAGGCCCTGCAGGTCGACGGCCGCACGGTGGACCGCGCCGCGGCCGAGGTGCTGCCCCGGCGCGGCCCGCCCGGCCTGCGCCGGGCCGCCCGGCCGACGGCTGTCGCACTCGGCCTGCTGCTGGCCCTGGGGCTGGGCTGGGGGCTGGGCCAGCGCGGGACCCCCGACGCGCCGCCTGCCGTAGCGCCCGCCGGAGCCGCCCGCAGACCGGCGACCGCGGCGACCGAAGCCGCCGCGCAGGCCCCGGCCGCCCAGGCCGATGCAGGCAGTCCGGCCAGCCCGACCCATGCCGCCAGCGCCCCGGCGCCAGCGGACGGCACGGAGACCCTGCTCTGGGCCGAGCTGGGCCGGCGCTGGGGCCTGGCCGCCGAGGCGCTGCGCGGGCCCGCGCCCTGCGACGCCGCCCAGGCCCTGGGGCTGCGCTGCCAGCGCCTGGAGCTGGGGGCCGACGCGCTGCGCCGGCTCGACCGGCCCGGCCTGCTGCAGCTGCCGTCCGAGGACGGCTCCGGTCCGGGCGAGACCCTGCTGCTGCACGGCTGGTCGGCGGCCGGGGCCGAGCTGCTCGGCCCGCACGGCCCCCAGGCCCTGCCGACCGCGCGCCTGGCCGGCCTCGGCCGCCTCGGCTTCCTGACCCTGTGGCGGCCGACCCCGGGCTACCGCGGCCCGGGCCGGGCGGTCGACGAGGCGCAGCTCGAGCGCGCGCTGGCCCGCCTCAGCCCCAGCCAGGGCGGTCTGTCGGCCGGGGCCGGCCTGCGCGAGCGCGTGCGCGCCTTCCAGCGCCAGCAGGGCCTGCCGATCGATGGCCTCATCGGGCCGCTCACCCTGATGCACCTCAACCGCGCCCTCGGCGCGCCCGAACCGCGGCTCGACCGCCGCGCCGGCCCCTGAGGCCGGCCCCCTGACTGCCGCCATGTCCACCATCCTCGATGCCCTGCGCCGCGCCGATGCCGAGCGCCAGCGCGGCCAGGCCCCCAGCCGCGAGGCCGTGACCCGCCTGCCCTCGCCGCACCCGGCCCCGGCCCGCACCCGGGCCCCGCGCGGCCTGCTGCTGGCCTGCGGCCTGGGGGCGGTGCTGGCCGCAGGCCTGGCCTGGACGCTGTGGCCGCAGCCGCCCGCGCCGGCCCCGGCGGCCGCCCCGCTCCCGCCGCCGGCTTGGCACTAGATTGAATTTTCCTACCAGACTTCCGATA
>CAYSQO010000077.1:0-8078 GCA_964433315.1 uncultured Rubrivivax sp. | reverse complement strand
CCTCGTGCAGCAGGGTGTGGTGGTCGCCCACCTCGGGCACCGCGAGCGCATGCCCGAGGTAGCGGGGGCCAGGTCGGATGAGCACCTCCATTTCGCGACGGTAGAGTTCCTCGTCGAAATAGCTCGACACGGGCAGCTGCGCATGGCTGCGCCCGAGGACGTTGCGGGTGATGCTCAGGTCGGACATGGTCCGGGCAACTCCAGTCTTGAAGGACAAGCAGGGCCCAGCAGCTCGCGGCTCCGGCGGAGGGGATGCGACCGTGGCGGGTCGCGGCCGGTCGGGCTGCACCAAGGGACCGTCGGGAGGCGACGGGGACGCGGATTGTAGCCAGGGGGGGTGGCGCGTCCGCCGCGCCCGCCGGCCGGCCGGATGCCGGCGCGCGGAGGGCGCTGACTACAATCCGGCGATTCTTCCTGAGCGATTCCGACGGGCCGCGCGCCCTGCACGATGGCCCGATCCCCTTCGCCCCACTCCCCGCCCGCGGCATCGCCTGCGGCCGAGCCGCCTCCCAGTTACGAGGCGGCGCTGGCCGAGCTGGAGCAACTGGTCGCCGGCCTGGAAGGGGGGCAGTGGCCCCTGGACCGTCTGCTGGACGGCTACCGCCGCGGCGCCGAGCTGCTGGGCTTCTGCCGCGAGCGGCTGCAGGCTGTCGAACAGCAGGTCCAGGTGCTGGAGGCCGATCAGCTCAGGCCCTGGAAGGACACATGAGCCCCCACGAAGCCTTTGAAGCCTGGACGCGCGACACCCTCGACCGCGTCGAGCAAGGCCTGCTGGACTGGGTGCGCCTGCAGGCGCCGGCCGGTCTGGGCGAGGTCATGCGCTACGGCGTGCTCGACGGGGGCAAGCGCCTGCGGCCGCTGCTGGTGATGGCCGCGGCCGAGGCCGTCGGCGCCGGGGCCACCGAAGGGGCCCTGCGCGCGGCCTGCGCGGTCGAGCTGATCCATGCCTATTCGCTGATCCACGACGACATGCCCTGCATGGACAACGACGTGCTGCGCCGCGGCAAGCCGACCGTGCACGTGCGCTACGGCCAGGCCATGGCCATGCTGGCCGGCGATGCGATGCAGGCCCTGGCCTTCGAGGTGCTGACGCCGCTGTCCGGGGACATGCCCCCGGCCCTGCAGGCCCGCCTGGTCGGCCTGCTGGCACGCGCCGCCGGTGAGGAGGGCATGGCCGGCGGCCAGGCCATCGACCTCAGCAGCGTCGGCCAGCCGCTCGACGAAGTCCAGCTCGCCGACATGCACCGTCGCAAGACCGGCGCCCTGCTGCAGGCCAGCGTCAAGATGGGCGCGGCCTGCGGGGCCCCGGACGCCCAGGCCTGGCAGTCGCTGTGCGACTACGGCGCGGCCCTGGGCGTGGCCTTCCAGGTGGTCGACGACATCCTCGACGCGACCCAGGCCTCGGCCACCCTGGGCAAGACCGCCGGCAAGGACGCCGACGCCAACAAGCCGACCTTTGTCACCGTGCTCGGCCTGGACGTGGCCCGCGCCCGCGCCCGCGACCTGCACCTGAAGGCCCATGCCGCCCTGGCCCGCAGCGGCCTGCCGGACACGGCAAGGCTCGGCCTGCTGGCCGACCGCGTGCTGGACCGCACTTTCTGAGTCGAGCCGGACCTGCCGATGAGCGACCATCCCCTGCTTTCCTCCCTCGACAGCCCCGCCGACCTGCGGCGCCTCGGCCGCACGCAGCTCAAGCAGCTCGCCGCGGAGCTGCGCGACTACCTGCTGCAGAGCGTGGCGCGCACCGGCGGCCACCTGTCGAGCAACCTCGGCACGGTCGAGCTGACGATTGCGCTGCACTACGTCTTCGACACGCCGCACGACCGCCTGGTCTGGGACGTCGGCCACCAGACCTATCCGCACAAGATCCTGACCGGCCGCCGCGAGCGCATGGCCACGCTGCGCCAGCTCGGCGGTCTCAGCGGCTTCCCGCGGCGCGACGAGAGCGAGTACGACACCTTCGGCACCGCGCACTCTTCCACCTCGATCTCGGCCGCGCTGGGCATGGCCCTGGCCGCGCAGATCCGCGGCGAGTCGCGCCACTGCGTGGCGGTGATCGGCGATGGCGCCATGACCGCCGGCATGGCCTTCGAGGCGCTCAACAACGGCGGCGTGCCGCACCAGGGCAAGGTGCCTCAGGTGCTGGTGGTGCTGAACGACAACGACATGTCGATCAGCCCGCCGGTGGGCGCCCTGAACAAGTACTTGGCGCGGCTGATGAGCGGCAAGTTCTACGCCTCGGCCCGCGAGGGCGCCAAGAGCGTGCTCAAGAACGCGCCGCCGCTCTTCGAGCTGGCGCGCCGCTTCGAGGAGCATGCCAAGGGCATGGTCGTGCCCGGCACGATCTTCGAGGAGTTCGGCTTCAACTACGTCGGCCCCATCGACGGTCACGACCTCGACGCGCTGATCCCCACGCTGGAGAACCTGCGCGACAAGCCCGGCGCGCAGTTCCTGCACGTGGTGACGCGCAAGGGCTTCGGCTACGAGCGGGCCGAGGCCGACCCGATCGCCTACCACGGCCCGGGCAAGTTCGATCCGGCCATCGGCCTGGTCAAGCCGGCCACGCCGCCCAAGCCCACCTTCACCCAGGTCTTCGGCCAGTGGCTGTGCGACCAGGCGGCGGTCGACGAGCGCCTGGTCGGCATCACCCCCGCGATGCGCGAGGGCTCGGGCCTGGTCGAGTTCGAGCGCCGCTTCCCGCAGCGCTACTTCGACGTCGGCATCGCCGAGCAGCATGCGGTCACCTTCGCCGCCGGCCTGGCCTGCGAGGGGCTCAAGCCGGTGGTCGCCATCTACTCGACCTTCCTGCAGCGCGGCTACGACCAGCTGATCCACGACGTCGCGATCCAGAACCTGCCGGTCGTCTTCGCGCTCGACCGCGCCGGCATCGTCGGCGCCGACGGCGCCACGCACAACGGCGCCTACGACATCGCCTACACCCGCTGCATCCCCCACTGCAGCCTGATCACGCCCTCCGACGAGCGCGAGTGCCGCATGGCCCTCTCGGCGGCCTTCCAGCAGAACCATCCGGTGGCCGTGCGCTACCCGCGCGGCGCGGGCACCGGCGTCGAGGCCGGCAGCGACCTGACGCCCATGCCCTGGGGCCAGGGCCTGGTGCGCCGCACCGCGTCCGGCACGGCTGCGGGGCCGCGCCTGGCCATCCTGGCCTTCGGCACCGTGCTGCAGCCGGCCCTGGCGGCTGGCGAGGCGCTGGATGCCACCGTGGTCGACATGCGCTTCGTCAAGCCGCTCGACCAGGCGCTGCTCGACCGCATCGCCCGCGAGCACGAGGCCCTGGTCACGGTCGAGGAGGGGTGCCTGCCCGGCGGCGCCGGCAGCGCGGTGCTGGAGGCGCTGCAGGCCCTCGGCCAGGTCAGGCCGGTGCTGACGCTGGGCCTGCCCGACGCCTTCATCGAGCAGGGCGACCCGGCGCTGCTGATGGCCCGGCTCGGCCTCGATGCCGCCGGCATCGAGCGTTCGATCCGCCAGCGCTTCCTGCCGGTCACCCTGGTCGGTGACGGTCGCCAGGCAGCGGCCTGAGCGGCGCCTCCTTCCCCGACCCGTCCGGGAGCTGCGATGAAGGGTGAGTGGTGCTATTTCCAGGGGCATTTCAGCCCCGAGACCTGCGAGCGCATCCTGGCCCTGGCCCAGCGTATCCCCGACCAGCAGGCGGTGATGGGCAAGGGCGGCGACAACAAGGACCTCAGCCACCGCCGCTCGCGCGTGCGCTTCATCCAGGTCAACGATCCGGACTTCCAGTTCCTCTTCGACGAGATCTGGCGCCTGGGCCTGGTCGCCAACCGCGACTGGTTCAACTTCCACATCACCAACCTCAGCTACATCCAGCTGGCCGAGTACGACGCGAGCTACGAGGGCAAGTACGACCGCCACCACGACGTGTTCTGGATGAATGGCGATCCGCACTACCACCGCAAGCTGACCGTCATCGTCCAGTTGAGCGATCCGGCCGAGTACGAGGGCGGCGACTTCGAGCTCTTCGACCTCGGCGGCGCCTACCCGGACAAGCAGGCCATCCGCACCCAGGGCACGGTCTTCGTCTTCCCGTCCTTCCTGCCGCATGCCCTGCGGCCGGTGACCCGCGGCCGGCGCCACAGCCTGGCCGTGTGGTTCGACGGTCCGAAGTGGCGCTGAGCGCGACCGCCTGCCGCGGGCGGCCATGACGCGGCCTGCCCCCGAAGCCGCGCCGGTGCCCGGGCCGGTGCGTCCCGACCTGAACCCGCGCATGCGCGAACTGCTGGTCCGCATGGACCGCACCGGCCGGCCGGCCCTGCCCAGCCTGGGGGTCGAGGGAGCCCGCCTGGCCTATGCCCGCGGGGCCGAGATCCTGGACCTGCCACGCGCACCGCTGGACCGCGTCGAGGACCTGCAGCTGCCGGTGCGGGACGGCCAGCGCATCGCCGCCCGCCTCTATGCCCACGGCCCGGCCGCGGGCCTGCGGCCCGTGCTGCTCTTCCTGCACGGCGGCGGCTACGTGCTGGGCGACCTGGAGAGCCACGACAGCCTGTGCCGCCAGCTCGCCCTGCGCAGCGGCGTGGCAGTGCTTGCGCTGGACTACCGCCGCGCGCCCGAGCACCGCTTCCCCACCGCCGTGCACGATGCGCTGGATGCCCTGGCCTGGCTGGGCAGCGACGCGGCCTCGCTCGGCCTGGATCCGCAGCGCCTGGCCGTGGGCGGCGACAGTGCGGGCGGCACACTGGCCGCCGTCTGCGCGATTGCCGCGCGCCGCGACGCCCGGGGCCGACCCGCCGATCCCACCCTGCCGGCCCTGCGCCTGCAGCTGCTGATCTACCCGGCCTGCGGACGCCTGCGGCACACCGCCAGCTATGCCGCCTACCGGCGCGACCACCTGCTGTCCGACACCACGCTGGACTGGTTCTTCGACCATTACGCGGACCCCGCCGAGCGCGAGGACTGGCGCTTTGCCCCGCTGCTGGCGCCCGAGATGCGCGGCGCCGCGCCGCTGTGGATGGGCCTGGCGGCCTGCGATCCGCTGCATGACGACGCCTGCGCGCATGCCCAGGCCCTGCGCGACGCCGGGGTGCCCGTCACCTTGCGCGTGTGGCCCGGCGTCGTCCATGACTTCCTGAAGATGGGTCGTGCCCTGCCCGAAGCCCTGCAGGCCCAGGCCGAGGCCGCCGAGGCCCTGCGGCAGGCCCTGGGGCCCGTGGGATGAGCCGGTCCGACGCCCCCCTGTTCCCGTGCCTGCGGCTCGGGGGATGGGCCGAGCTGGGCGAGGGCGCCCGTGCCGTCCGCACCGCGGTCTTCATCGAGGAGCAGGGCGTGCCCGTCGAGCTGGAGTGGGATGACGAGGATGCCGGGGCGCTGCACGCCCTGGTGCTCGAAGCCTCGGGCCAGGCCCTGGCCACCGCGCGCCTGCTGCCCGCGCGGCAGGGGCGGGCCCGTCTGGGTCGCATGGCCGTGCGGCCTGTCTGGCGCGGTGCCGGCTGGGGCCGGCGCATGCTGCAGGCCCTGTGCGAGGCGGCCCGTGCGCGGGGTGACCGGGTGATCGAGCTGTCCGCCCAGTGCCATGCGCTGGGCTTCTATGCTCGTGAGGGTTTCGTTGCCGAAGGGCCGGTCTACCTGGACGCCGGGATCGAACACCGCAGCATGCGGCTCAGCCTCTGAGCCTGGACGGCGATCGGCCGGAGGGAGGCTCCCGCATCCCCCGGGCCGGTTCTAGAAGGAGGCGGTCTCGCGGGGACTCGACCGGTCGACCGGGTCGGTTTCCGGGGCGTCGACCGGGCTTGCGGCCGGGGCTTCCGCGTCGATCCGCAGCTCCTCGACGAGGAAGCCTTCGCGCAGCAGCGCCTGGCGCAGCCAGTCCGGCTGGGAGCCCTGGCCGTCCCAGGTCTCGCCGCTGCGGGGGTGACGGTATTTCGGCGCTGCGGGCGCAGCCGGCGGCGCCGGAGGAGGTGGCAGGTCGAGGTCGGCGTCGACCAGTTCATCCGGCGTGATCTGCCAGAAGGCCATCAGCGCCCGGATGCGGTGGACGACCACCCGCTGCTCGGGCGTCAGCGAGGACTCCGCCATCTCAGGTGTTGGCGAGCTCCTTGCAGCTCGGCGCGCAGACCGTCTGCACCTTGCCCAGCAGGCGCCGGCTCTTCAGCTGGGACCGCAGGCGGTGCTTGCCGCAAAGGAAGCAGGACATGGTGCTCGAGGAGAAAGCACCAGAGGACACGAAGGGGGAGCCGGGAGCCTTGCTCTTGTAGCGCAGGCCGTTTTCGGCGACTTTGGTGGTGGTGTCGGAGGATGCAGCCATCCCTCTATTGTCCTCGACTGCGACAGTCCTTGCCAAGCTGAACCGGCGCTGACCTGCAAATCACCGGGCCATCCCGGCCGGCTGGGTAGCATCCGGGCGCCTTCCTGCTTCCTGGCCCCGATGGGCCCCCTTCCATGATCGTCTACGAACGGCCGAATGCGCTGCGTCTCTTCTTCGCGCTGCGGGGCTCCATCCTGCCGCGCATCGCCCCCAGCCTGCTGACCTGCACCCTGCTGGCGGTGGTCGTCACCCTCAGCCACGGGGTGCTCTTCCACTGGAAGATCACGCTGACGCCGGTGCCCTTCTCGCTGATCGGGCTGGCCCTGGCCATCTTCCTCGGCTTCCGCAACAGCACGGCCTACGACCGCTACTGGGAGGCCCGCGGGCTCTGGGGCCGCATGGTGCAGTCCTCGCGCACCCTCGCGCGTCAGTGGCTGAGCCTGGTGCAGCCGGCCGAGGCCACACCCGCCGGTCGCCGGGCCCATGGCGACTTCATCCGCCGCTGCATCGCCCATGCGCATCTGGTGCGCCACCAGCTGCGCGGCAGCGCGCCGGGCCCGGAGCTCGACGGCCTGCTCGACCCGCAGGAGCTCGCCGCCGCGATGCGCCTGCGCCTGCCCAGCGAGGCCCTGCTGCGCCGCAATGCCGACCTGCTCGGCACCGCGCTGAACGAGGGCCGCGTCGCGCCCGCCCTGGCGGCCGAGATCGACCGCGCGCTGACCGAGCTCACCCACGCCCACGCCGGCTGCGAGCGCCTGCGCGGCACGCCGATCCCCTTCGCCTACATGCTGCTGCTGCACCGCACGGCCTACCTCTACTGCTTCCTGCTGCCCTTCGGCCTGATCGACCAGCTCGGCTTCATGACGCCCTTCGTGGTGGCCATCGTGGCCTACACCTTCTTCGGCCTCGATGCGCTGGGCGACGAGATCGAGCAGCCCTTCGGCCGCAGCGCGCACCACCTGCCGCTCGACGCGCTGTGCCGCGTGATCGAGATCGACCTGCGCGAGGCCCTGGGCGAGCCGGCCCCGCCGCCGCTGCAGGCGGTCGACGGCTGCCTGCACTGAGGGACCGCGCCCGCGGCGGACCGCACGAAGAAAACCCCGCCGGGTCATGCGACCGGGCGGGGTTCTCCTTGTCTTGCTTCGCGGCGCTGCGCAGGCAGCGCCCCGATCTCACTTCAGCTTCACTTCCTTGTAGGCCACGTGCTTGCGGGCCTTGGGGTCGAACTTCGAAAACTCCAGCTTCTCGGGCGTGGTCTTCTTGTT
The DNA here is from genome assembly GCA_964433315.1 of uncultured Rubrivivax sp. GTDB lineage: Bacteria > Pseudomonadota > Gammaproteobacteria > Burkholderiales > Burkholderiaceae_C > Aquariibacter. The sequence continues at coordinate 533 of CAYSQO010000077.1, read as the reverse complement.
CTTGGTGGTGGTGTAGAAGTGACCGGTGCCCGCGGTGGACTCCAGCTTGATCTTTTCGCGTCCGCCTTTGGCTGCCATGGCTAGCTCCTGAAATCAGCGTGATGGGTGGGGGTGCGGCTCAGAGCTCGCCCTTGGCGCGCAGCTCGGCGACGACCTGGTCGATGCCGACCTTGTCGATCAGCCGCAGCGCGGCGCCGCTGATGCGCAGGCGCACCCAGCGGTTTTCGGTCTCCAGCCAGAAGCGGCGGTACTGCAGGTTGGGCAGGAACCGACGCTTGGTCTTGTTGTTGGCGTGGGAGACGTTGTTCCCGACCATCGGGCGCTTGCCCGTGACTTGACAGACGCGTGCCATGACGCTTCTCCGATCTGTGTTTCGAATCGACCTGCAGAGCAGGACCCGCCCCCATCGGCGGCCCTGGTGTCGGCCCCTGCCTTCCCGTCCGGCCCGAAGCGGGCTGCCCGGTGGGGCGTTGCCGGTGCCTTGCGGCGCGTCCTGCTCGGGCGGCAAGGCCCGGGTCGGATTCCGACAAAAA
>CAYSQO010000076.1:3657-8096 GCA_964433315.1 uncultured Rubrivivax sp. | reverse complement strand
TGGCCACGTACTGCTCACCGTCCTGTTCCCAGGTGACGGGCACGGAGACCACGCCCGAGCCGGTCTGGAACTTCCACAGCTCCTTGCCGTTCTTCGCGTCGAAGGCCTTCACGTAGCCGTCCGAGGTGCCGGTGAACAGCAGGCCGCCGGCGGTGGTGACGGTGCCGGCCCACAGCGGCAGCTTCTCCTTGTGCTCCCAGGCGATCTTGCCGGTCTTCGGGTCGATGGCGCGCAGGGTGCCGACGTGGTCGTCGAACAGGCGCTTGATCCGGAAGCCCTGGCCCAGGTAGGCCGCGCCGGCCTTGTAGGTCACGTTCTCGGCCCAGTAGTCCATGGCCCAGTGGTTGGCCGGGATGTAGAACAGCTCGGTCTCCGGGCTGTAGGACATCGGCATCCAGTTGGTGCCGCCCAGGAAGGGCGGGGACACGAAGATGGAGTCGCCCTTGTCGGCGCCCGGCTTGGGCTCCGGCGGGTACTGCTCCATCGGCACCTCGGGCATGCCGGTCTTCAGGTTGAAGCCCTTGGTCCAGGTGATGCCGTCGACGAAGGGCCAGGCGCCGATGATGGCGTTCTGCTTCCAGGGGTGGCCGCCGCCGGCCGAGAGCTTCTCGCGGTCGGTCACGAAGAAGTAGCCGTTGCGGTCGGCGTGGGCCGAGGCCTTGACCAGCTTGCCGGTCTTCGGATCCTTGTATTCGAACAGCAGCACCGAGTTGTTGCCCGAGAAGTCCCAGGCGTCGTTCGGGGTGTGCGAGAAGAAGCCCTTGAGCTCGCCGGTCGAGGCGTCGATGTAGGCCTGGCCCGAGGTGTAGAGGCTGGGCCAGTTCAGCGGCTTCTTGTCGGCGCCGGTGCGCTTCCAGGTGTTCCACGGCGCCGGGTTGCCGGTGCCGACGACGATGGTGTTGGTCTCGACGTCGAAGGTGGCGGTCTGCCACGGGGCGCCGCCGCCCTGGCTCCAGGCCTCGACCTTGCCGGTCTTGGAGTTCGGGTCGTTCGGCCAGGTCGGGGCCTTGGGGTCGCCGGTCGGCACGCTGTCCTTGCCGTTGAGGCGACCGACATGGCCTTCCACCAGCGGACGCATCCAGACTTCCTCGCCGGTCTCGACGTCGCGGGCGAAGAGCTTGCCCACCACGCCGAACTCGTCACCCGAGGAGCCGTGCACCAGCAGCACCTTGCCGCTCTTCTTGTCCTTCACGACGAAGGGCGCGCCGGTCATCGTGTAGCCGACCTTGTGGTCGCCGAACTTCTCGTTCCACACCACCTTGCCGGTGGCACGGTCCAGGGCCACGATGCGCGCGTCCAGCGTGCCGAAGAAGATCTTGTCGCCGTAGATGGCCGGGCCGCGGTTGACCACGTCGCAGCAGGGACGGATGTCGTCCGGCAGGCGGTGCTCGTAGGCCCACAGCTGCTTGCCGCTCTTGGCGTCGAGCGCGTAGAAGCGCGAGTACGAGGCGGTCACGTAGATGACGCCGTCATGCACCAGCACCTGGCCTTCCTGGCCGCGCTGCTTCTCCCCCCCGTAGGAGAAGGACCAGGCCGGCAGCAGCTTGCTGACGTTCTTGGTGTTGATCGTCTTCAGCGGGCTGTGGCGCTGGGCCTTCAGGCCCAGGCCGTAGCTCAGCACGTCGGTGGTGGTCTTGTGATCGTTCGCCAGGTCGTCCCAGGTGACCGGCTTGACCGCGCCCGCAGGCAGGGTCAGGAACGCCGCCACCAGGCCGGCCGCAAGCGCCAGGGCGCGCGGCCGGAAAGGGGTTTGCATGGACTGCATGGATGAACTCCTCGAATTCAGGGAAGGTGTTTTTCGCGTGTCACTGCATCGTGATTCCGACGCCAGGGCAGTCTAGAAATCACCCCTCCCGAGGCGTCCCCGGGGGATCGCGCGGCGCGGCCGTGAAACCCTCCCGGCGGGGCCGGGAATCCTCACGACGTCTGCAGGAATCCATCCTGTCCGGCCGGGAAGGCGGCCCGTGCCTGCTCCAGCGGAGAACACTCTGTGCCAGGGGCGACAGCTGTCGCCGCAGCCCGGCCTAGACATGCCGGGGGGCTCGCCCCGCGGACGGCGGTGCCGTGCAGCGGCGGACGGGCAAGAAAAAAAGCCACCGCAAGCGGTGGCTTTGAAAAGGTGCCCACGGCCCGGAGGCCGGGTTACCCCACGAAGACATCCTGCAAGGCTCGACGCGTCTGGAGGGAATACAGCCGCGTCGATATCGCAAGACAGAACCAGTTTAGGCAGCCCCCCGCAGGAGCGTCTCGGGAGACTCACCCGAGCGGCTCGGGAAGGGTTCCCTATCGAAGCGCTGCGCCGCCGCCGACCATGTCGCCCCACCTTCCGCGCGCCGTCCGCCCCGCTTCCGATGACCCCCTCCGCCCCGCTGCCCCCGCTCGATCTGCGCGCCCGGCTCCTGGCCTGGCTGGCGCTCGGGGCGCTGCTGTGGCTGGCCATCGCCCTGCTGCTGACGGCGCTGACCCTGCGCCGCGGTGTCAGCGAGGAGTCGGTCGGGGCGGATGCGCTGACCGAGCTGCTCATCCTGGCCGGCGAGGCCCATCTCGACCCGCGTCCGGACCTGCTGGCGCGGCTGGACACCCTGGTCCGCTCCGAGCGGGTCCGCCACCTGATCGTCCGCTGGGCCCCCGCGGCGCCGGCCGGGGAGCCGCCGCTTCCGCTGACGACCGAGCTGCCTGCGGGCCAGCCGCCGCCCGGCCCCGTCGTCTGGCTGGCCCGTCGTCTCGGCCTGGTCGAGGCGGTGTCGGCGCCGGCGCTGAGCCACCGCATCCCGGTGGGCGAACGGGTGCTGCTGCTCTCGCCCGATCCGCATGCCGAGATCGACGAGGTGCTCGACGACAGCCTGCCGCTGATGCTGGCCTGGCTGCTCATCGGCCTGGGCATGATGGCCGGGGTCGGCGTCATCGTGGCCCGGGCGCTGGCGCCGGCCCGTGAGCTCTGTGCCGGCCTGCTGCGGCTGGAGGGCGGCGCCGCGACGCCGGGCTTCGGCCGCTTCCGCCTGCGCGAGTACGCGGCCATCGCCGAGGGCATCGAGCACATGGCCCTGCGCCTGGGCCAGGCCCACCGCGCGCAGCAGCGCCTGGCCCAGCGCCTGATCGGCCTGCAGGAGGAGGAGCGCCGCGCCCTGGCGCGCGACCTGCACGACGAGCTCGGCCAGCACCTGACCGGCATGGCCGCCCAGGTCGCGCTGCTGCAGCGTCATGCCGACAAGCTTTCCCCGGCCCGCGTGCAGGCCAGCGCCGAGGCCCTGCAGGCCGAGCTGCGCTGCGTCAGCCAGCAGCTGCGGCAGATGCTGTCGCACCTGCGTCCCCACGGCCTGAGCGCGGCCGGCCTGCCTGACGAGCTGGCCCTGCTGGTCGAGCACTGGCGCGCGCGTCGCCCCGAGGTCGCGATCGAGCTGCATGTGGCCGAGCCTCTGCCCCCGATCGACGACGAGGCGGTGCTGGTGCTCTACCGCGGCCTGCAGGAGGGCCTGACCAATGTCTTCCGCCACAGCCAGGCGCGCCAGCTGCGCGTGCAGCTGGCCGCCGGCCCGCCCGGCGAGCTGGCCCTGCGCCTGGTCGATGACGGCTGCGGCCTGCCGCCCGAGGAGGCCCGCAGCGAAGGCACCGGCTTGCTGGCGATGCGCGAGCGCGCCGCCCGCGTCGGCGGCCGCCTGCAGCTTGCCCCCGCCGGCGGCCCGCCGGGCCGGCCCGGTCTGGCCCTGACCCTGACGGTGCCCTGCCGGGCGCCGTCCGAGCCGTTCGGGGCCGAGCCCCTGGACGGCGAGTCCCTGAACGAAGAGGAGTCCCCCCTTGATCCACGTCCTGCTGCTTGACGACCACGCCGTCGTCCGTGCCGGCTACCGCCAGCTGATCGATGCCGAGCCCGACATGAGCGTCGTGGCCGAGGCCTCGGGCTCGGCCCAGGCCTGCGAGGCCCTGCGCCAGCATGTGGTCGACGTCGCCGTGGTCGACCTGAGCCTCAAGGACGACAGCGGCCTGGAGGCCGTGCGCCGCATGCGCGCCCGGGTGCCGGGCCTGAAGGTGCTGGTCTTCACCATGCATGCCCACAGCGGCTACGCCCTGCAGGCCCTGCGCGCCGGTGCGCTGGGCTACCTGACCAAGGACAGCGACCCGGCCCACATGCTCGATGCCGTGCGCGAGGTGGCCCAGGGCCGGCGCGTCTTCTCGGCCGAGGTCATGCACGGCGTGCTGGGCGAGACGGCCGAGGGCCGCGGCCCGCTGGCCCAGCTCACGCCGCGCGAGTTCGAGGTGCTGCGCCTGGCGGTGGAGGGCCAGGCCATCCGCAGCATCGCGGCCTCGCTCAAGCTCAGCGAGAAGACGGTGTTCAACACCATGTCGCTGATCCGCCGCAAGCTCGACGCGCCGAGCGACTTCCAGCTGCTGCGCCTGGCGGCGCGCTATGGCCTGGTGCAGCTCTGAAGCGACGCGGCCCG
>CAYSQO010000076.1:0-3557 GCA_964433315.1 uncultured Rubrivivax sp. | reverse complement strand
CGCGGCCCGCCTCAGAAGCGGTAGCGCAGGCCCATGGTGAAGCTGCGCGGCATGCCCGGTGCGACGAAGAGCACATCCCGCTCGGCCGCGTAGGGATTGCGGCCCTGGGCGTTGAAGATGGACTCGGCCAGGGCGCCAAAGTTTTCGTAGCGGCGGTCGAAGACGTTGGCCACGCTGGCGTAGAAGCTCCAGTCCTGCTTGAAGCGCCACTGCGTGCGCAGGTTGAAGATCGCGTAGCCGGCGATCTTCAGGCGCCGGGCCTCGGGGTCGGTCGTCGGGTCGCCGTCCTCATCCTCCAGCAGGCCGTCCTCGTTGCCCGAGACGGTGCGCGAGGACAGCAGCACGGCATCGGCCCCCAGCGTCCAGCCCTGGCCGACGGCCCAGTCCGCGGCCAGCTTCAGCGTGTGCTTGGGCAGGCCGGCGATGCGGGTGCCGGGGGTGATCTGCACATTGCGCTCGCCCTGGCGCAGCACGCCCTCGGCCTCGTAGGTGGCCTTGAGGTAGCTGTAGGAGGCGCTGAGGTCGACCGGGCCGAAGCGGCTGCTCAGCTCGGCTTCCAGGCCCTGGTTGCGGGTCTTGTCGAAGTTCTGGAAGAAGCCGGTCTGGCCGCTGATGCTGGTGCTGCGGAACAGGATGTCGTCGCGGTTGTCGGTGCGGAACAGCGCCACGTTCAGCCGCGTGTCGCGGCTCAGCGGCCAGCGCATGCCCAGCTCGACGGTGGTCGACTTGACCTGGGCCAGGTAGGGGTCGGCCTGCAGGCCGGCCGGCAGGCGGCAGGGCTCGTTCGGGTCGGCGCAGCCCAGCTCGATCACGGTCGGCACCCGGGTGTTGCGGGCCACGTTGCCGAACAGCGTGGCGCCCCCCGCCAGCTTGTGGGCGATGCCCAGCGCGGGGTTCAGGCTGTTGTAGGTGAAGGTTTCCTTGGGCTTGGATTCGAGCAGGTCGGTGGTGTCGTCGCGCGTGGTCAGGGTGTTGCTGACCCGGCTGCGGTTGTAGCGCAGCGTGCCGGTGAGGTGGGTGCGCTCGGCCAGGGCGTAGGTGTCGCTGGCGTAGACGCCGACCGAGGCAGCGCGGCCGCGCACGCGCGCGCTGAGCTCGCGCTCCTCGCCGGCGATCGGCACGACGCCGCGGCTCTCGTCGAGCATGCCTTCCTGCTCGAACTGGGCGTAGCGGGTGCGGCTGGCCTCGAACTGCGCGCCGACCTGCCACTGGTGGGCCCCGCTCGTCGAGGCCAGGCGCAGGCCGCCGCCGACGCTGGTCTGCGTGGTCGAGGTGGTGTTGAAGGAGCCGGTCGGATCGCCCGGGTTCACGGGCGTGTCCTCGGCCTCGTCGCCGTTGACCGTGTCGCGCTTGGCCTTGCGCACGTAGAGCAGGCCCGACACGGTGGTCTTCGCGTCGATTGCGTGGTTGGCGTTCAGCGCCAGCTGCAGCACCTGGTTCTTGGTCTGGTCGGGGTGGGTGTAGACGGCCCCGCGACGCTCGAAGTAGAGGTCCTTCTCCAGCGCGTCGTCATCCACCTCGTAGGCCGGCAGCAGGCCGTTGCCGACCAGCCTGCTGCGCCCGGCCAGCAGCGAGACCGACCAGTCCGAGCCGCCGTTGTCGTGGCCCACCTTGGCCAGCACGTTGCCGAGCGTGCCGTCGGAGTGATCGCGCCAGCCCTTCTCGTCGAAGGCCGTGGCGGCGATGTAGCTGTGCCAGCCGCTGTCGTCGCTCAGGCCGTAGGACACGCCCAGCTTCTTGCGCCCGAAGCTGCCGTAGGACAGCTCGGCCCGCGCCCCCGGGGCGCTGCGGCCGTCGTGGGTGGTGTAGCTCAGCGCGCCGCCCAGGCTGTTCAGGCCGAAGGCCGGGTTGGCGCCTGGCACCAGGCTGAGGGTGCGCACGGCGAACTCGGGGATCATGTCGAAGTTGACGACGTCGCCGAAGGGCTCGTTGATGCGCACGCCGTCGAGGTAGACCGACAGGCCCTGGCCGGCCCCCAGCAGCGGCGAGGCCCGGAAGCCGCGGTAGCTCAGGTCGCCCTGGTAGGGGCTGCCCTGGATGTCGTTGACCTGCACGCCCGGTGCCCTGCGGTTCAGGAAGTCGCTCAGGTTGGTGGCCTGCGCGCGGTCGACCTGCTCACGCTTGAGCAGCTGGGTGGAGTAGGGCAGCAGGTCGCGGTCGATGCCCTGGCCGGGCAGCGGGCTGGTGCCGATGACCTCGACGCCCGGCAGCTGCGCCGCCGCCGGGGCGGGCTGGGCCAGGGCCGGCAGGGCCAGCGCGGGCGTGCCGATCAGCAGGCCGCGCAGCAGGGCGGCCAGGGGATGGAGGCGGGGCGTCGGCAGGCGACGTGCGGGGCGGGGGCTGGACATGGTCGGGAAGGCCTGGACGGTTTTGTCGAAGAGCGCATCTTCGGGACTGCCGTCTGCCCAGGAAAGCCGGTGTTGCTTGCGGCGCCACGGATTGCCGCCCTGCGGGGTACTTCGGGAATAAATCCCGGGCCGCTTTCCCGACTCGTGCCCGATCGGATCCGGGCTTGCCCGGAGATCCGTGGCGCGCCCGCGGCAGCGCCCGGGACGGACTCCCGGCGGGGCGTAAGCTCGCGGCCCGCCGCACGCGAGTCCGGCCGCCTTCCGCGTCGCCTGCACGTCCCGTGTCGAATCCTGCCCCGTCCCCCGTCTCCGCCGCCCCTGCTGCCACGCCGCTGGACCTGCCCCGCCTGGTCATGCGCCGGGCCGGCCTGCTGGCCTGCGTCTGCCTGGTCGCGGCCCTGCTGCTCGGCCTGTGGCGGGCCCAGGGCGACACCCGCAGCGAGCTGGCGGATGCCGCCCAGACCGCGCTGCTCAGCCAGACGCTGTCGACCCTCACGCTTGACGACGACGCGCGCGCCCTGCAGCGCCTGCGGGCCCTGCAGGCCACCCCGGCGGCACGCCACTGGGCCATGCAGATCTTCGATGCCCAGGGCCAGCTGCTGGTCGCGCCCCAGCCCCTGCCGCCGCCCTCGGCCGGCATGCAGCTGCTGCTGGCGCTGAACGCGCGGCTCTTCCCGCCGCCGCCGCCCGAGGACCTGCGCTGGACCCTCCCGCGCCCCGACGGCCGGGCCTGGCTGGTGCTGCTGCGGGTCTCGCCCGAGCGCGAGCAGCGCGAGGCCCTGAGCAACTGGCTGGACATGTTCGGCATGCTGATGCTGGCCTGCACCGGCACCCTGGCCGTCATGCACATCAACCTGCGGCGCGCGCTGCGGCCGCTGCAGTCGCTGCTGGACGCCATCGCCGGCCTGGAGCACGGCGAGAGCGGCGGCATCCTGCGGCTGCCGCGCATGCCGGTGCGCGAGCTGGATGCCGTGGCCGTCGCGCTGCGACGCCTGTCGGCCTCGCTCGACGAGGCCCAGGCGGCGCGCCGCGTGCTGGCCCAGCAGATCTTCAGCCTGCAGGAGGACGAGCGTGCCCGCCTGGCCCGCGAGCTGCACGACGAGTTCGGCCAGCGCCTGACCGCCTTGCGTGCCGACGCGGCCTGGCTGCTGCGCCGCCTGGACGAAGGCTCGGCCCTGCGCAGCGTGGTCGAGGGCATGAGCGAGCAGT
>CAYSQO010000075.1:0-8478 GCA_964433315.1 uncultured Rubrivivax sp. | reverse complement strand
GCGAAGATAGTTGGAGGGTAGCTTCCTGCAAAAATAGCTCAATGCCAGGCGCGCGTCGGAGAGGCTGCTGCCGGCGGCGCTGAGCCGCTCGCAGAGCGCGATCACCGCCGACAGGTCGGCTTGCGGGTCGCGGCCGGCGGCGGCCGGTTCGGCCAGCGCGCTCAGCGGCAGCCCGACCCCCTGGGCCGGCAGGTGGGCCAGCAGGGCGGCGTGGGCATCGGCGGGGTCCTCGGCGCCGGGCGGCTCGGGCAGCTTGCGCAGCTCGGTGCGCAGCCGGCGCAGCACGCAGGCCAGCGAGCGCGGGTTGGTCTCGTCCATCACCAGGGCGGCCAGCAGGGCCAGGGGCTCCAGGCGGCCCTGGTAGCGGGCGCGGTAGGTGATGGTGCTGTCGGTCAGGGCCAGCAGGCTGTCGAAGCCGGCGGCATGGCCGAGCGCGCCGCTGTCGAAGAAGACCATGAGCAGCTTGCTCAGGCCGATCAGGCGCTCGGCCAGGCGGCCGACGCTGAGCAGGCGCCAGCCATCGTCGCGGGTCATGCGGTCGGTCTGCGCGCCGGTCAGGGCGGCGAGCTGCTGCGCGAGCTCGTCCAGCGCGGCCAGGGTGGCCGGGCTGCCCAGCTCGGGCAGGGCCGCGCCGGGGCCCGGGCCGCCCAGGACGCTGACCGCCTCGATGCCCTCGGGCAGCGGCCGCCGCAGGCGGCGCGGGAAGGCCTCGCCCATGGCGCGCACCAGGCGGCTGGCCTCGGGCGACAGCCGCTCGCGCAGGGAGCCGGCCACGCGCTGCAGGGCCGCCAGGTTGTAGGCGATGCTGGCCTGGCCGCGGGCATCGCCCAGGGCGGCGGCCACCGCGCGCTCGAAGACCCGCGGGGCGACCGCCATCGAGGGCACGCCCCAGCCCACCAGGCCGGTGTCGCGGGCCAGGCGGCTGATGGCCTCGAGCACCGGCGGCGGAAGCTCCTCGTCCTCGGCCACGAGATTGGCCAGGGTCTGGGCACAGCGCACGAGGTGCTCGGTGCGTTCGGTGTAGCGGCCCAGCCAGAACAGGTTCTCGGCCGTGCGGCTGGCCACCGGGTGGCGGTAGTCGGCCAGGTCCTCGGGCCGCAGCGCGGCCGGCAGCATGGAGTAGGTGTCGACCGGGCCGTCGGTCAGCACCCAGGTGTCGAGGCTGGCGCCGCCGCGCTGCATCGACAGGGCGTGCGGGTCGCGGGTGGCAATGCGCGTCATGCCGCCCGGCAGGATGCGGTGGCCGCCACGGCCGTCGGCAATGGCGTAGACGCGCAGCACCGCGGTGCGCGGCACCAGCTGGCCCCCGGGCTGCCAGACCGGGGTCTGGGCGTGCGGCAGGTCGAGCTGCAGGGTGTAGGCCTCGAGGTCGGCCTCGATGCGGCGGGTCCAGGCGGCCCGCTCGATGGCGTCGAGCTGGGCCCCGACGACGGGCTCGAAATGGCGGCTGTCCGGGTAGCTCGGGCGGATCACGCAGCGGCTGATCTGGCCGCGGCCGGCGGCCCAGGCCGCGGCCTCGCCGCACCACCAGGTCGGCAGGGCCGGCAGGCTGAGCTCCTCGCCCAGCAGGCGGCGCGAGAGGGCCGGCAGGAAGCCGGTGATGCCCGGCGATTCGAGGAAGCCCGCCCCCAGCGCATTGGCCACCAGCACCTGGCCGGCACGCACCACCTTGAGCAGGCCGGGCACGCCCAGGGCGGAGTCGGGCCGCAGCTCCAGCGGGTCGCACCAGTCGTCGTCCAGGCGGCGCAGCAGGCCGTGGATGGGCACCAGACCCTGCACGGTGCGCATGTAGAGGCGCTCGCCGCGCACGGTCAGGTCGGCGCCCTCGACCAGCGGCAGGCCCAGGTAGCGGGCCAGGTAGGCCTGCTCGAAATAGGTTTCGTTGTAGGGGCCCGGCGTCCACAGCGCCACGCGTGGCGAGCCCTCGCCCGCGGCGCGCGCGATCGGCGCGGCCAGGGCATCGAGCCGATCGACCAGGGCGCGGTAGCTGGAGGCCAGGTGCTGCACGCGCAGCTCGCGGAAGGGCTCGGCGAAGACGCGCGAGGCGATCAGCCGGTTCTCCATCACATAGCCCAGGCCCGAGGGCGCCTGGGTGCGCTGGGCCACCACCCACCAGTGGCCCTGCGGGCCGCGGGCCAGGTCGAAGGCCGTCACGTGCAGCCGCAGCCCGCCCGGCGGGGGGCTGCCGTGCAGGGCCTGCAGGTAGCCGGGGTGGCCGAGCACCAGGGCCGGCGGCAGCAGGCCGTCGGCGATCAGGCGCTGCGGGCCGTAGGCATCCTCGAGCACCGCCTCCAGCAGGCGCACCCGCTGGCCGACGCCGGCCTCGATCTGGCGCCACTCGCCGGGCTCGACGAGAAAGGGCAGCAGGCCCATCGACCAGGGGCGGTCGCCCCCGGCGCCGTCGCTGCCGTAGACGTTGTGGGTGACGCCGTCGCGCAGGATCTGCGCCTGCACCTCGGCGGCGCGCTGCGGCAGCTCGGCCCAGCCGCTGCGGCCGAGCTGGCCGAAGAAGCGGCGCCAGGGTTCGCGCAGGCCGCTGGGGCCGGCCGGGCCGGCGGCCTCGGGCGGCTCGGCCTGGTCCTCGGGCGGGGCGGTCTGCGGCTCGCGGGCGGGGCCACGCAGCTCGTCGAAGTGGCCGGCCACCGCCGGCTGGGCGACGCTCAGCGCATGCGCGCAGGCGGCCGCCGCCTCGCGGGCGGCGAGGTCGTCATCGGGATCCGGATCGTGGGGCAGCGGCAGCACGGGACAGGCAGGACAGGCGGAAGGACGCCGGGCGCAGCCGCACGCCCGGCCCGGAGCCGGCCTCCGCCGGGCCCGGACCCGTCCTTCGGTTCAACACGGGACACGCCCTCGGCCCGGGTTCCTCGGCAGGACCCGGGCCGAGCCGCTCAGCGGCGGACGCGCAGGTCCAGCGTGAAGGGGAACTCCCGGCTCGGCTGGGCCGGCACGAGGTCGATCTTGCCCGGCGTGTGGCCGAAGGCGAAGAAGCGCGCGAGACGCCGGCTCTCCGCCTCGTAGGCATTGATCGGGAAGGTCTCGTAGTTCCGTCCCCCGGGGTGCGCCACATGGTAGCGGGCGCCGCCCAGCGAGCGCTGCAGCCAGCTGTCGACCACGTCGAAGCTCAGCGGCGCGTGCACACCGATGGTCGGGTGCAGGGCCGAGGGCGGCTGCCAAGCGCGGTAGCGCAGGCCGCACACGAACTCGCCCACGCGGCCGGTGGGCTGCAGCGGCAGGGCGTGGCCGTTGACGGCGACGATGTGGCGGTTGCCGTTGAGGCCGCTGACCTTGACCTCCAGCCGCTCCAGCGAGCTGTCCACGTAGCGCACGGTGCCGCCGGGCGCGCCCTCCTCGCCCATCACGTGCCAGGGCTCCAGCGCATTGCGCAGGCTGAGCTTCAGGCCGGCCGCGGCCACCTCGCCGATCAGCGGGAAGCGGAACTCGAAGTGCGGCGCGAACCAGGCCGGATCGAAGGCGAAGCCGGCCTCGGCGAGTTCGGCCAGCACGTCGTCGAAGTCCATCTGCACGAAGGTCGGCAGCAGGAAGCGGTCGTGCAGCTCGGTGCCCCAGCGGGTCAGGCGGGTCGCGCCGCGGCCGCGGTGCGGGGTCTTCCAGAACCAGGCGATGAGCGCGCGCAGCAGCAGCTGCTGCGCCAGGCTCATGCGGGCGTGGGGCGGCATCTCGAAGGCGCGCAGCTCCAGCAGGCCCAGGCGGCCGGTGGGGCCGTCGGGGCTGTAGAGCTTGTCGATGCAGAACTCGCTGCGGTGGGTGTTGCCGGTGACGTCGATCAGCACATTGCGCAGCGTGCGGTCGATCAGCCAGGGCGGCACGCCGCCCGCCTGGTCCCACAGGCCGATCTGGCGCTCCAGCTCGCTCAGGGCGATCTCCAGCTCGACGACCTGGTCGTTGCGGGCCTCGTCTACCCGCGGCGCCTGGCTGGTCGGGCCGATGAACATGCCGCTGAACAGGTAGCTCAGGCTGGGGTGGTTGTGCCAGTAGGTCAGCAGCGAGCCGAGCAGGTCGGGGCGGCGCAGGAAGGGGCTGTCGGCCGGCGTGGCGCCGCCCAGCACGAAGTGGTTGCCGCCGCCGGTGCCGGTGTGGCGGCCGTCGACCATGAACTTCTCGCTGGTCAGGCGCACCTCGTGGGCGGCCTGGTACAGGAATTCGGTGTGGTCGACCAGCTCGTCCCAGTCGTGGGCGGGATGGATGTTGACCTCGATCACGCCCGGGTCCGGGGTGACCTGCAGGATCTTCAGGCGCGGATCGCGCGGCGGCGGGTAGCCCTCCAGGATGACCGGCATGGCCAGCGTGCGGGCGGTGGCCTCCAGCGCGGCCAGCAGGTCGAGGTAGTCGTCCAGCGCGGCCAGCGGCGGCATGAAGACGTAGAGCGTGCCGTTACGCGCCTCCACGCACAGCGCGGTGCGGGTGATCCAGCCGGCCGATTCGTGGCGCTGCGGCCAGCGGGCGGCGGACGGGTCGCTGGCCGGGGCGGCCGCGGCCGCCTCGCCGCGCGGGCCGCTGCCGGCCGCCCCCTGGGCCGCCGCGGCCGCCTGGGCCGCCGAGGGGCCGTCGGCCCAGCCGGTCTCGCCCGTCGGGAAGGCCGGCGGCAGCGGATCGCCGAGCCCGGCCAGGCCGGAGGCGCGGGCGTACTGCATGCGCAGCGCCGCGGCCTCGGGCAGGGAGCCGCGCGCGGCGAAGGGGTCGGCATCGAAGAAGGGCTGGCGCTCGCCCGGCACGGCCCAGGGCAGCGAATCCAGCGGCAGGCGGTAGCCCATGGGCGAGTCGCCGGGGATCAGGTAGAGGCGCTCGTCACGCAGGAACCAGGGGCCGCTGGTCCAGCGCGGGCCCTGCAGGGCGGGGTCCCAGGGCTCGCGCTTGAGCGGCAGCAGCCAGCCCACGGTGTGCTTGAGGCCCTGCTCGAAGACGCGGCGCAGGCGGTCACGCTCCAGTTCGTCGTCGAGGCGGCTGTCATGCGGGTCGACGTTGACCGGCAGCCGGCGCTCGCGCCACAGGTAGTAGAAGGCGTCCTCGAAGCCGGGGCGGATGTGCTCGCCGCCGCAGCCCAGCAGGCCGGCGAGGTGGCGGATGAAGGTCTCGGCCTCGGCCGGGCCGTGGCCGGCGGGCTGGCGCTCGTCGGCGAAGAGGGCGGGGTCGGTCCAGCAGGGCTGGCGGTCGGCGCGCCAGGCGATGGTCAGGGCCCAGCGCGGCAGCTGCTCGCCCGGGTACCACTTGCCCTGGCCGAAATGCAGGAAGCCGCCCTGGCCGTACTTCTCGCGCAGCTTGTGCACCAGGTCGACGGCGTAGTTGCGCTTGGTCGGGCCCAGGGCGGCGGTGTTCCATTCGGCGGCGTCGCGGTCGCTGACGGCGACGAAGGTCGGCTCGCCGCCCTGGGTCAGGCGCACGTCGGCCGCCGTCAGCGCGGCGTCGACCTGCTCGCCCAGGCGCAGCACCTCGGCCCACTGGCCTTCGGTGTAGGGCTTGGTCACGCGCGGCGATTCGTAGATGCGGGTAACCGACATCTCGTGCACGAAGCTGACCTCGCACTCGTCGACCGCGCCCGTCACGGGGGCGGCGCTTGAGGGCTCGGGCGTGCAGGCCACGGGGATGTGGCCCTCGCCGGCCAGCAGGCCGGAGGTCGGGTCCAGGCCGATCCAGCCGGCGCCCGGCAGGTAGACCTCGCACCAGGCGTGCAGGTCGGTGAAGTCGACCTCGGTGCCGCTCGGGCCGTCCAGGGCCTTCACATCGGCCTTGAGCTGGATCAGGTAGCCCGAGACGAAGCGCGCCGCCAGGCCCAGGTGGCGGAAGGCCTGCACCATCAGCCAGGCCGAGTCGCGGCAGCTGCCGCTGGCCTTGGTGAGGGTCTCCTCCGGCGTCTGCACGCCGGGCTCCATGCGGATCAGGTAGGCGATGTCCGACTGCAGGCGCTGGTTGAGGCTGACGATGAAGTCGATCGTCCGCACTTCCTCGCGCGGGATGCTGTCGACGAAGGACTTGAACTTCGGCGTCAGCTCGCCCTTGACCAGGTAGGGCGCCAGGTCGTGCTTGAGCCCGGCCTCGTAGGTGAAGGGGAAGGTCTCGGCCTCGGGCTCCAGGAAGAAGTCGAAGGGGTTGTAGACCGCCATCTCGGCGACCAGGTCCACCGTGATCTTGAACTCGCTGGTCTTCTCCGGGAAGACCAGGCGGGCCAGGTGGTTCGAGAAGGGGTCCTGCTGCCAGTTGATGAAGTGTTGGGCCGGCTCGATGCGCAGCGAGTAGCTCAGCACCGGCGTGCGGCAGTGCGGCGCCGGGCGCAGGCGCACGACCTGCGGCGACAGGTTGACGCGGCGGTCGTACTTGTAGTGGGTGACGTGGTGGAGCGCGACGTGGATGGCCAAGGCCCTCTCCTCGGATGGACTGAAATCGGTCGGTGATCGGCACGGACGCGGCGGCTGGGCGCCCCGTCGGCCTCGTGCAGCCCATCATGCCCGGGGGCTGTGTCTTCGTGACCACAGCCGGCATGGCAGACCGCCTCGTCCCTCAGCGGGTCGGCAGCAAGTTCCGAGCCATCGGATGCCCGATCCGGGGGCGCCGCGGCCTGCCAGTGCCGCCGCGCCTGCGCCCGCCAGCAGGACGCTCCGTCCGGGCCCAGCTGCCAGGCGCCGCAGCGCGGCGTCTCGATCAGCGGGATGCCGCGCGCGGCCAGGCGCTCGCGCACGACCGCGCTCGGGTGCCCGTGGCGGTTGCGGTGCCCGGCCTGGGCGAAGGCGGCCTGCGGCTGCACCGCGTCGAGGAAGAAATCGTGGCTGCTCAGGCCGCTGCCGTGATGGGGCAGCATCAGCCATTCGGCCCGCAGCGCGGGCGGCGGCGCGGTGCGATCCGGATCGCCAACCCGGGCCAGGCGCAGTTCCTCGGCGCGGCCGATGTCGCCGGTCAGCAGCAGGCGCTGCGGCTGCGGGGGGCCGCCCGGCTGGCGCGCCCAGGCGCCGGCCACCCGCAGCACGCAGGAGCGGCCGTTGGAGGGCACGGCCGGGTCGGCCAGGGTGGCGGCATCGGGATGGAGCCAGTCGAAGCGCACGCCATCCCACTGCCAGCCCTGGCCGGCCTCGCAGCGCCGCCAGGGCAGGCCCTGGTGGCGCGCCAGCCCGGCCAGGGCATGGTCGGGCGGCAGCGAGGTGTGCACGCTCCCGAGGGGCAGGCCCTCGATCAGCGCCGCCGCGCCGCCGATGTGGTCGGCATCGCCGTGGCTCAGGACCAGCATGTCGAGCCGGCGCAGCCCCAGATGCTGGCGCAGCAGGGGCAACAGCACCCGCTCGCCGGCATCGCTGTCGGGGCCGAAGCGCGGGCCGGCGTCGTACAGCAGGGCATGGTGGCGGGTGCGCAGCAGCACGGCCGTGCCCTGGCCGATGTCGGCTGCCAGCAGCTGCCAGGCGCCCTCGGACAGGCGGGTCGGCGCCGGCAGCAGCATCGGCAGCATCAGGGGCAGGGCCAGGGCGCGCAGCAGGCCGGGCAGCGGGGCCACGGCCAGCAGCCCGCCCCCCAGGCCGGCGGCCACCGCCCAGCCCGGTGCGGCGGGCGCCGTCCAGACCCCCGGCCCCAGCCGGGTGCCCAGCGCCTGCAGGGCCTCCAGGCCGGCATGGAGTGCGCCCAGGCCCCAGGCCGCCAGGTCCCACAGCGGCGGCAGCAGCACGCCGGCCAGGCTCAGCGGCATCAGCAGCAGGGTAACCAGGGGCACGGCCAGCAGATTGGCCAGCAGGCCCAGCGGCGCGAACTGCTGGAACAGCAGCATGCCCAGCGGCGCCAGGCCCAGGGTGATGCGGGCCTGGCCCAGCACGGCCGGCCGCAACGCCCGGCCGGCCGCCCCGGCGGTGGCCAGGAGGCGCGCGACCCCGCCCGCAGGCCGCGCCGCTGCAGGTGCCGGGGCCCGGCCGGCGGGCTCGCCGGACATCAGCAGGGCCACGGCCCCGAAGCTCAACCAGAAGCCGGGCTGCAGCAGGGCCCAGGGGTCCATCAGGGCCACCAGCAGGGCCACACCCGCCAGCGTGAGCGGCCAGGGCCAGCGCAGGCCCAGGCTGCGCAGCAGGGTGAAGGCCGCCAGCATCAGCACCGTGCGCTGGGCCGGCACCCCCCAGCCGGCCAGCCGGGCGTAGGCCAGCGCGGCCAGCAGGCCGCCCCAGGCAGCGGCATGGGGGGCGGGGAGGACGAGCGGCAGGCGCCCGGCACGGGCCCAGGCGCGGCGGATCAGGCCGCCGGCCAGCCAGGCGAACAAGGTGACATGCAGGCCGCTGATGGACATCAGGTGGGCGATGCCGGTGTCGCGGTAGAGCGCCCAGTCGCGCCGCTCGATGGCGGCCTGGTCGCCGACGCTGAGCGCGGCGATCACCCGGGCCTCGCGCTCGCCGGGACGGGCCGGTGGCGGCCGGGCCGCCGTGGCCGGTACCTCGCCCGCCTGGGGGGCGGGGAGGACGAGCGGCAGGCGCCCGGCACGGGCCCAGGCGCGGCGGA
>CAYSQO010000074.1:0-8506 GCA_964433315.1 uncultured Rubrivivax sp. | reverse complement strand
CGTCAGGGTCTTGGACTTGGCGCGGGCGGAACCGGACATGGCAGGGCGTCGAGGGTCAGGGAAACGGGATGCCGGCCGGACGCCGGACCCCGGCATTGTGACCAGCCGCGCCTCCCCCGGCCGGCGCAAGGACGCCCGCAAGGCGGAGCAGCTGCTGCGCAGCCCTATAATCGCGGGTTTCGGTGACGGTCGATCCGTCCTTCGGCCACGCGGCGCGGCAAGCGCCCGGGCGGTCGGTGGCGGGGCGGCGTATCTACGGCACCGGAGCCCGGGCCGGTGCCCATGCACCGGCCACCAGCCTGCCAGCCCCCGTGTGTCTCCGGGCGAGCGGCAGGCGCGCTGAGTGCACTACGTCAAGGAAATCCCATGGTCGTGATCCGACTGTCCCGCGGGGGTTCGAAGAGCCGCCCGTTCTACAACATCGTCGTTGCCGACAAGCGCGAGCGCCGTGACGGCCGCTTCCTGGAGCGCGTGGGCTTCTACAACCCGGTCGCCGCGGGTGCCGAAGAGCCGCTGCGCGTGGCCTTCGAGCGCGTGGACCACTGGGTCAAGAACGGCGCGCAGCTCTCGCCGACCGTCGTGCGTCTGGTCAAGGACGCCAAGGCCAAGGCCGCTCCGGCCGCCTGAGCCGGCTTCGGCCTGCGCCGTGGATCGTCCCCAGGACGTGAGCACACCCGACGGCGAGGCCTGGCCCGCCGATGCGATCGAGATCGGTCGCATCGGTGAAGCCTGGGGCATCAAGGGCGGCTTCCGCGTGCTGCCGCATGCGAGCGAGCCCGAGGCCCTCTTCTCTTCCAAGCGCTGGTTCCTGAAGGAGCCAACGCTTCGCCCGCGTCCGCCGGGCAGCCCGCCGCTGCCGACCCTGCTACGCATCGTGCAGGCGCGCGAGCACGGCGACGGCATCGTCGCCAGCGCCCACGACGTCGAGGACCGCAATGCCGCCGAGGCCCTGCGCGGCGCACGCATCTTCGTCTCGCGCAGCAGCTTCCCCAGCGCCGCCGAGGACGAGTTCTACTGGGTCGACCTGATCGGCCTGCAGGTCCTCAACCGCGAGGATGTGGTGCTCGGCCAGGTCGTCGACCTGCTCGACACCGGCGCCCACAGCGTGCTGCGCGTGCAGCCCGCCGCCGTCCCCGGCGAGCCGGCGCCTGCCGAGCGGCTGATTCCCTTCGTCGCGGCCTACATCGACGCGGTCGAGCGCGAGCTGGGCCGCATCCGGGTCGACTGGGGCCTGGATTACTGAGCGGCTCCGGCCCCGACCGGGCCGGCCGCCGCGGACGCGATGCGCTTCGACGTCCTCACCCTCTTCCCCGACCTCTTCGCGCCCTACACGCAGCAGGGCGTGATCCGCCGCGCCTTCGAGGCCCGCGGCGGCCAGCCGCCGGCGCTCGACCTGAAACTCTGGGCCCTGCGCGACTTCGCCGAAGACGCCTACCGCCGGGTCGACGACCGGCCCTATGGCGGCGGCCCCGGCATGGTGATGCTGGTCGAGCCGCTGACGCGCGCGCTGCGCAGCGTGCGCGCCGAGCAGGCCGAGGCCGGCCTGCCGCGCACGCCGCTGATCCTGTTCAGCCCGGCCGGCCAGCCGCTGAGCCAGGACCGGGTGCGCGCCCTGGCGGCCAGCCCCGGCGCCGTGCTGCTGTGCGGCCGCTACGAGGGCGTCGACCAGCGCTTCATCGACGCGCATGTCGACGAGGAGCTGAGCCTCGGCGACTTCGTGCTGTCCGGCGGCGAGCTGCCGGCGCTGACCCTGATCGACGCCGTCGCGCGCCTGCAGCCCGGCGTGCTGCACGACGCCGCCTCGCACGAGCAGGACAGCTTCGCGGCCGACCACGGCCTGCTGGACTGCCCGCACTACAGCCGGCCCGAGCGCCTGCCCGGGGACGGCGCCGCCGTGCCGCCGGTGCTGCTGTCGGGCCACCACGCGGCCATCGCGCGCTGGCGACGCGAGCGCCAGCTGGCGCTGACCGCCGCGCGCCGCCCCGACCTGATCGTCGCGGCCCGCGCAGCCGGCCGGCTCGACGCCCGCGACGAGGCCCTGCTGCGCCGCCTCGCCGAAGAAGCCCTGCGAGAGGCTGCCGAGGGCCTGGGCGGCACAGGCTGAGGCTGCCGCCGCGCCCGCCCCATCCGGCGGCGCCTGCGGCAGATCGGCTTGCCGCTATACTCGCAGGCTTTTCCCGATCCTCTGCCAGGTCGGAGCGCGGACTTCCAAGCAGCCCCCCGGGGCCGCCCCGCCTCCCGCTGCACCCCGGTGTGCGGCGCAAACCCAGGACGCCGGCACGATCGCAAGAGGACCCCATGGACCTGATCCGCCAACTCGAGCAAGAAGAAATCGCCCGCCTGGGCAAGACCATCCCGGCCTTCGCCCCCGGCGACACCGTGATCGTCAGCGTCAACGTCGTCGAAGGCACCCGCAAGCGCGTGCAGGCCTACGAAGGCGTCGTGATCGCCAAGCGCAACCGCGGCCTGAACAGCAGCTTCATCGTCCGCAAGATCTCCAGCGGCGAAGGCGTCGAGCGGACCTTCCAGCTCTACAGCCCGCTGATCGCCTCGATCGAAGTCAAGCGCCGCGGCGACGTCCGCCGCGCCAAGCTGTACTACCTGCGCCAGCGCAGCGGCAAGTCGGCCCGCATCAAGGAAAAGCTGGCCTGATCGTCCCCACCCGGACGGCCGCCCGCCCCGAAAACCGCCACCGCCGCCGCGCGCTGGCGGTTTTTTCTTGTCCGGAACCGAGCGCCCTGCCCTGTCGCACGCGATGAGCCTCGCCGCCGCCCTGCCGCCGCTGGACCCCGAATCGCTGCCGGTGCTGGCCACCGGCCAGGGCGAGCCGGCGGTGCCGGCCGAGCGCCTGCAGGCCGCGGCGCTGCGCCGCCACTTCGCCGCGCCACCGGTCTGGACGCCCGAGCTGCTCGGCGACCGCGGCGAGCCGCCGGACCGTGAGGGCCCACTCACAGACGCCGCGGTGCTGATCCCGCTGGTGCAGCGCCGGCAGGCCTGGGGCGGCGACACGCTGCAGGTGCTGCTGACCCGTCGCACGGCGCAGCTGCGCAGGCACGCCGGCCAGATCAGCTTTCCCGGCGGACGGGCCGAGGCCGCCGATGCCGGGCCGGTGGGCACCGCACTGCGCGAGGCCGAGGAGGAGATCGGCCTGGCCCCGCCCGCGGTCGAGCTGCTGGGCTGCCTGCCCGTCTACACCACCGTCACCCGCTACCGCGTCACCCCGGTGGTCGGCCTGGTCGAGGGCGCCGCCCTGCGGCTGCGGGCTGATCCGGGCGAGGTCGGCGAGATCTTCGAGGTGCCGCTGGCCTTCCTGATGGACCCGCGGCACCACGAGCGCCGCGGGATCGCGCAGGCGGACGGGCTGCGAACGGTCTACAGCATGCCGTGGACGATGCCGGGCCCGGACGGCAGCCCGCGCCGCCAGCTGATCTGGGGCGCCACCGCCGCCATGCTGCGCAACCTCTACCAGCTGCTGCGCGCCTGAGCCGGCGGACCGCCGGCAGGCCCTCGCTATCATCGAAGGCATGAGCTTTTTCTCGGTGTTGCTCGCCCTGCTGATCGAGCAGATGCGTCCGCTGCCGCAGCGTGCCCTGCCGCACGAGGCGATGCTGGGCTGGACACGCTGGATCGGCCGCAACTTCGACGCCGGCCGCGGCCATCACGCCTGGATCGTCTGGGGCCTGGGCGTGGTGGGGCCGGCGGTGCTGAGCGCACTGATCGCGCTGCTGCTGGGCCACTTCAGCCTGCTGCTGGCCCTGGCCTGGAATGTCCTGGTGCTCTACCTGACCCTGGGCTTTCGCCAGTTCAGCCACCACTTCACGCGCATCCGTGACGCGATCGACCGCGGCGACGAGGACGCCGCCCGCGCCGCGCTCACGGAATGGCGCGGCACCGAGCGCCTGGACCTGCCGCGCAGCGAGCTGCTGCGCCAGGTCATCGAGCATGCGCTGATGGCCGCCCACCGCCATGTCTTCGGCGTCTTCTTCTGCTTCATCGTCCTGGCGATGTTCGGCCTCGGCCCGGCCGGCGCGGTGCTGTACCGCCTGGCCGAGTTCCAGACCCGCTACTGGTCGCACAAGCAGAGCCAAAGCGGCGTGCCGGCCAATGCCCGGCTGCTGGCGGTGGCGCAGCAGATGTTCGACCGCATCGACCACCTGCCCGCGCGGCTGACGGCCTTCGGCTTTGCCGTGGTCGGCAATTTCGAGGAGGCGGTAGCCTGCTGGCGGCGCGACGCCCTGCTCTGGGCCGACCGCAACGAGGGCACGGTGCTGGCCGCCGCAGCCGGGGCCGTGGGCCTGCGCCTGGGCGCCGCCGCCGGCGCCTGGACGGCCGATCCGGCCCTCGGCCCCGAGGCCGCCCCGGGCACGCCGGGCCAGCGGCCCGAGCCCGGCCATCTCGGCAGCGTCGTCGGCCTGGTCTGGCGCTCGGTGCTGCTGTGGATGCTGCTGCTGGCCCTGCTGACCCTGGCCAACCTCATCGGCTGAGCCGCCGAGGCAGGGGCCGCGCGCTCAGGCCGGCCCGGGGCGCGGCCGCATGCGGGCCTCGTGCAGGGCATGCAGGGTGATCTTGCGGACCTCGGCCTTGCTCTGCTCGATGTGGCTGCGCAGCAGGGACTGCGCCGCATCCGTCTTGCGCTGGATGACCGCGCGCAGGATCTTGGCGTGCTCCTGGTAGGTGGCCTCGATGCGGTCGGCCCGGGTGAAGTCCAGGCGCCGCACGATGCGGATGCGCTCGGTCACCTCCTGATGCACGCGGGTGATCTCGGCATTGCCGGCCGCGCTCACCAGGGCGGCGTGGAAGGCCTCGTCGAGCGCGCCGACCGCGCGGCCGTCGTCCAGGCGCTCGGCTGCCGGCACCAGCCAGACGGCACGCAGCGCCGCCAGCTCGGGGGGATCCTCGCTGCGCTGGGCGAGCCGGGCCAGGCAGGCCGTCTCCAGCAGGATGCGCAGGTCGTAGAGCTGCTCCAGGCGGTCGAAGTCGATCGGCCGCACGAACCAGCCGGTCTTGGACTCGACCTCGATGAAGCCCTCGTTGCGCAGGCGGAACAGGGCCTCGCGCACCGGGGTGCGGCTGACCCCCAGGCGCTGGCCGATCTCGACTTCGGTGAAGCGGTCGCCCGCGATCCACAGGAAGTCGTGCAGCTCGGCCTTCAGCCGGGTGTAGACCTGTTCGGCCAGCTTGCCGCGGGGCGGCAGATCGCTCGGGAAAACGTCGACGGACATCCCGCGATCATCCGCCAAAGCGCCCTCCGCCCCGGCCCCGCGGGCCGGGCATCAGCAGGCGGCCGGCGCGAGCGCGGCGGCCTCGATCGCGGCCAGCGGCGCCGCCCAGCCGACGATGCCGCCCTGGGCCACCAGCATCTCGACCACGGCCGCATGGAAATGCGGGAAGTAGCTGGCCGCGCAGTCCTCGACCAGCAGGCACTCGTAGCCGCGGTCGTTGGCCTCGCGCATCGTCGTCTGCACGCAGACCTCGGTCGTCACGCCGCCGATCAGGAGGTGGGTGATGCCGCGGGCATGCAGGATGGCGTCGAGGCCGGTGGCGTGGAAGGCGCCCTTGCCGGGCTTGCGGATCACCAGGTCGCCGGGCTGCGGCGCCAGCGCCGGGATGAAGTCGGCGCCCGGCTCGCCGGCCACCAGCACCCGGCCGAGGGGGCCGGGGTCGCCGATGCCGCAGGCCAGGCCACCGCGCGCCTTCTTGGAGGGCGGGCAATCGGCCAGCAGCGGGTCATGCGCCTCCTGGGTGTGGATGACCTGCAGGCCCTGCGCGCGGGCCCAGGCCAGCAGGCGCTGGCAGGCCGGCACGATGGCCTGCAGGGGCGCGACCTGGTTGCCCAGCAGTTCGCCGAAGCCGCCGGGCTCCAGGAAGTCGCGCTGCATGTCGATCAGCACGACGGCGGTGTGCGCCGGGTCGAAGGCGTAGGCGTAGGGGCGGGCGGCAACGGTGGGCATCAGGCAGCCTCCGGAAGGGCGGGGGGATCCAGGCGCTCGCCCGCCATGGCCCGGCCGATGGTGGCGCGGTCCAGGCCGACGGCCGGCGCGTCCAGCACGATCTCGCCGTGCGAGAGCACCAGCAGGCGCGAGGCCAGGGCGAGCAGCTCGTCGAGGTCCTCGCTGATCAGCAGCACGCCGCAGCCGGCGTCGCGGGCGGCACGCAGCCGGGCGTGGATCTCGGCGCTGGCCTGGAAGTCCAGGCCGAAGCAGGGGTTGGCGACGACCAGCAGGCGCGGCGTGCCCTCCAGCTCGCGGGCCAGCACGGCGCGCTGCACATTGCCGCCGGAGAGGGTCTCGATCGGCGCCTCGGGGCCCGGGGTCTTGACGCCGTAGGCCGCGATCTTCTCGACCGCCTGGGCGCGCAGGGCGCGGCGCGAGAGCCAGGGCCCGCGCGCCAGCGGTGGCCGGTCGAAGCGGCGCAGCGCCAGGTTCTCGGCCACCGGCAGGCGGCCGACGCAGGCCCGCTGCAGCGGCTCCTCGGGCAGGCTGCGCACACCGTGGCGGGCCATCTGGGCGCGGGTCGGGCGGTAGGGCTGGCCATCGACCTCGATGCGGCCGGCGGCCCAGGGCAGCACGCCGGTCAGGGCGTCCATCAGCTCGCGCTGGCCGTTGCCGGACACGCCGGCGATGCCGACGATCTCGCCGGGCTGCACGGCCAGCGCCAGGCCGTCGAGCACGGGCAGGCCGGCGGCGCCGAGCACGCGCAGGCCCTCCACGCGCAGCCGTGGCGTGCCGGGGGTGGGCGCGGGAGGTGGGGACGCGACGGCCGGGCCGGCCGCCGGCGCCTCGTCCAGCGGCAGGGCCGGGGCGGCCTGGCCCATCATCCAGCCGGCCAGCTCGTCGCGGTGGGTGGCCGCCACGCGGGCGCCGCCGGCCAGGCGGCCGCGGCGCAGCACGGTCACCTCGTCGCAGTAGCCGAAGACCTCGCGGAACTTGTGGGTGATGATCAGCACGCTCAGCAGGCCCTCGCGGCACATCGCCCGCACCCGGCCCAGCACCTCGTCGGCCTCCTGCGGGGTCAGCACCGAGGTCGGTTCGTCGAGCACCAGGAAGCGCCGCTTGGCGTAGAGCGCCTTGAGGATCTCCAGCTTCTGCTTCTCGCCCGCGGCCAGGTGGGCGACGCGCGCATCGAGCGGCAGGGGGAAGGGCGCGGTGGCCATGAAGGCGCTCAGCGCGGCGCGCTCGGCGCGCCAGTCGATCAGGGCCCCCAGGTCGCGGCGGGCCAGGGCCAGGTTCTCGGCCACGGTCATGCCGGGCACCACGGTGAAGTGCTGGAAGATCATGCCCAGGCCCAGGGCGGCGGCCTCGCGCGGGCTGCCGATGAGCTGCTCGCGGCCGTCGACCAGCACGGTGCCGCGGTCGGGCCGGTAGAAGCCGATCAGCGACTTCACCAGGGTCGACTTGCCGGCGCCGTTCTCGCCGAGCAGGGCATGGAAGGAGCCGGCCTCCACCGTCAGCGAGACGGCGTCCAGCGCCTGCAGCGCGCCGAAGCGCTTGGCGAAGTCGATCATCTCGACCCGGGCCGCGCCGGTCGGGACGACCTCGGGGGGAATGCGCATCGTCATGGTCGGGCTCCCTTCAGGCCAGGGCGGCCAGCAGCGCCGCCGAGGACGCCACCGCACCGAAGACGCCGCCCTGCATCGTCACCATCTTCAGCGCCGCGGCATGGTTGCCGGGGTCGGTGGCGGCGGTGGCGTCCGAGACGATGACGCACTCGTAGCCGCGGTCGTTGGCCTCGCGCATAGTGGTGTGCACGCAGACGTCGGTGGTCACGCCGGTGAGGATCAGGTTGCGGATGCCGCGCAGCTGCAGCAGCAGCTCCAGGTCGGTGGCGCAGAAGGAGCCCTTGCCCGGCTTGTCGATGACCGGCTCGCCGTCTTGCGGGGCCAGCTCGGGGATGAGCTGCCAGCCAGGCTCGCCGCGCACCAGGATGCGGCCGCAGGGCCCGGCGTCGCCGATGCCCACGCCCTCGCGGCCGATCTGCCGCGAGCGCCAGCGCTTGTTGGCCGGCAGGTCGGCCAGGTCGGGGCGGTGGCCCTCGCGGGTGTGGATCACGCTCAGGCCCAGGGCGCGGGCGCGGGCCAGCAGGGCCTGGATCGGGCCGATCGGCGCGCGCACCGCCGACAGGTCGTAGCCCATGCGGTCGACGTAGCCGCCATGGCCGACGAAGTCGACCTGCATGTCGATCACGATCAGCGCCGTGTCGGCCGCCGACCAGCGGCCGTCGAAGGGCCAGGCGTAGGGCTGGGCGGCCACCGGCGCCAGGGAGGGGGACAGGGCATTCATCGCAGCATCTCTCCAGGCTCAGCGGTTGAGCGAGAGCTCGCCGGGCGCGCCGTCGCCCGGGCCGGGCTTGCCCAGGCCGATCAGCAGGGCCAGGGTCAGCACATAGGGCAGCGCGGCGAAGAGGTAGTAGCCCTGGGTGTAGCCCAGGGCCTGCAGGGCCGGGCTGATCGCGCTGGCGCCGCCGAACAGCAGGCCGGCCAGGATGCAGCGGCGCGGATCCCAGCGGG
>CAYSQO010000073.1:0-8674 GCA_964433315.1 uncultured Rubrivivax sp. | reverse complement strand
CTCGCCGCTGGTCATCGACGGCATGATGTACCTGCACTCGCCGTTCCCGAACAAGGTCTTCGCGATCAACCTCGACACCCAGAAGATCGTCTGGAAGCACGAGCCCAAGCAAGACCCGGCCGTGATCCCGCAGATGTGCTGCGACACGGTGAACCGGGGCCTGGCCTACGCTGAAGGCAAGATCTTCCTGCAGCAGGCCGACTCCAATCTGGTGGCGATGGACGCCAAGACCGGCAAGGTGCTGTGGACCGTCAAGAACGGGGATCCGAAGCTGGGCATGGTGAATACCAACGCCCCGCACGTCTTCAAGGACAAGGTCATCACCGGCATCTCCGGTGGTGAATGGGGTGTTCGCGGCTTCCTGGCTGCCTACGACATCAACACCGGCAAGCAGGTGTGGAAGGGCTACAGCACTGGTCCCGACGCCGAGATGCTGATGGACCCGGTCAAGACCACGACCTGGATCGATGGCAAGGTTCAGCCGGTCGGCAAGGACTCTTCGCTGAAGACCTGGCAGGGTGACCAGTGGAAGATCGGTGGCGGTTCCACCTGGGGCTGGTACAGCTATGACAAGTCGACCAACTCGGTCTACTACGGCACCGGCAACCCCTCGACCTGGAACCCCTCGCAGCGCCCGGGCGACAACAAGTGGTCGATGACCATCTGGTCGCGTGACGTCGACACCGGCAAGGTCAACTGGGTCTACCAGATGACTCCGTTCGACGAGTGGGACTTCGACGGCATCAACGAGATGATCCTGGCGGACATCGACGTCAAGGGCAAGCCGACCAAGGCGCTGGTGCACTTCGACCGCAACGGTTTCGCCTACACCCTGGATCGCACCAACGGCGCCCTGCTGGTCGCCGAGAAGTACGACCCGAAGGTGAACTGGGCCACCCACGTGGACATGAAGACCGGTCGCCCGCAGGTCGTGTCGAAGTACTCGACCGCCCAGAACGGCCCCGACGTCAACACCAAGGGTGTCTGTCCCGCGGCGCTGGGTTCGAAGGACCAGCAGCCTGCTTCGTTCGACCCGAACACCAAGCTCTTCTACGTGCCGACCAACCACGTCTGCATGGACTACGAGCCGTTCAAGGTCGAGTACGTCGCGGGCCAGCCGTACGTCGGTGCGACGCTGTCGATGTTCCCGGCCCCGGGCAGCCATGGCGGCATGGGCAACTACATCACCTGGGACGCCGGCAAGGGCAAGATCGTCCAGTCCAAGCCCGAGAAGTTCTCGGTGTGGTCGGGCTCTCTGAACACGGCGGGCGGCATCTCCTGCTACGGCACGCTGGAAGGCTTCTTCAAGTGCGTCGATGCCAAGGACATCACGAAGGAGCTGTACAAGTTCCGCACCCCGTCCGGGATCATCGGCAACGTGTTCACCTACGAGCACAAGGGCAAGCAGTACATGGGCGTCTTCTCGGGCATCGGGGGCTGGGCCGGCATCGGCATGGCCGCGGGTCTGGAGAAGGACACCGATGGCCTGGGCGCCGTAGGTGGCTACAAGGAACTGGGTCAGTACACCGACCTCGGTGGCTCGCTGACCATCTTCGCGCTGCCCAACTGATCGGCCGCAAGCCGGCAGTCGGGTCAGTGATTTCCCGGGTCACGTGAGTGGCCCAGGAACCGGCCCCGGGGATGGCACTCTGACGAGTGTCATCCCCTTGTTTCTGAAAACTCCTGATCATGATCTTCCGTACCCTCACCGCCGCTCTCGCTTTTGCCGCCCTTGCCCCGTCCGTCCAGGCCCAGGAGGTCAAGACGCCGCTGTACACGGTGGTGGACGGCACCAAGGTCGATGCCAAGACCCTGAACGGCTTCCGTTCCTGGCGTCAGGCCAACTGCGCGGCCTGCCATGGCGCGAACCAGGAAGGCCTCGCCGGCCCCTCGCTGGTGGAGCGTCTCAAGGTGCTGAGCAAGGATGACTTCGTGAAGGTCGTGCTCGAGGGTCGCATCGAGCGCGGCATGCCGCCGCACAAGGATGCGCCGGTCGTGACCAAGAACATCGACGACATCTACGCCTACCTCAAGGGCCGTTCGGACGGCGCCATCAAGACGGCACGCGTGACGGGCGTCGAATGAGCTTCGGCCCCGTGGTGCGTGCAGCTTCGGCCCGCGGTCCCCGGGGCCTTCTGATTCGGGCCGGGACGTTCTTCGCCGTCGCGTGCAGCCTGTTTGCGCAGCCGGCCCAGGCGCAGGATGCGCCGGAGCGCCAGGCCCTGAGGGTCTGCCAAGACCCGAACAACCTGCCCTTCTCCAACGTGGCGAAGGAAGGCATCGAGAACCGCATCGCCGAGGTTTTCGGCAAGGCCCTCGGCCTGCCGGTGAGCTACTACTCCTTCCCGCAGCGCCAGGCCTTCATCCGCAACACACTGCGGTACAAGCTGCCCGGCGAGGACTTTCGCTGCGATCTGGTGATGGGGGTGCCGGCCGGCTTCGACCAAGTGTCGGCCACCAAGCCCTACTACCGATCGACCTACGCGATGGTCTTTGCCAAGGGCCGCGGCCTGGACGGCGTGCGCTCGCAGGATGACTTCCTGAAGCTCGACCCCGCGCTGCTGAAGACCCTGCGCATCGGCATCTACGACCGCTCGCCGGCATCGGACTGGCTGGCCCGCTACCAGTTGCTGGAGCAGGGTGTGCCGTATCCCATCATGAGCCCCCGTCCCGATCAGTACCCCGGCGAGATCATCGAGCAGGATCTCGCGCAGGGGAAGATCGATGTCGCCATCGTCTGGGGGCCGATCGCGGGCTTCTTCGCAAAGCGGGTCAAGTCGCCCGAGCTGAGCCTGGTGCCCATGCGCTCCGAGAAGAACATCAAGTTTGACTTCGAGATCGCGATGGGTGTGCGCCATGGCGAGCGCGCATGGAAGCAGCAGATCGAGAAGTTGATCGCCGACAGCCGCCAGGACATCGAGGCTATCCTGCGTGAGTACAACGTGCCGCTGCTGCCGATTGAGCCGACCGCGGAAGGATCGAGCCGCTGAGCTGCAGCGACATCTGCCGGGAGAGGCATCGATGTTGTTTGAATCCCTACGCAGCGCGCGGCGCGCGCCGGGCACCCGGGTGGGGTGCTTCACCTGGATGGCGTGCCTGCTGGCGCTGCTCGCTGCGGTACCTGCCCAGGCCGGCTTCAGCCAGGATCAGAAGCTGCAGATCGGTCACTCGGTTGTCAAGATCGAAGCCATCTCTGCCGAAGGCGGCTACGGCCTGGGCTCCGGGGTCATCGTCGCGCCGGGCATGGTCGTGACCAACTGCCATGTCACCCGCAAGGCCTCGCGCATCGCCGTGCTGAAGAACGGCTTGCGGACCTACGCCCTGACCCAGCGCGCCGACATCTTCCGCGACCTCTGCATGCTGCGGGTGCCGCGTCTCGAAGGGGATCCGGTCGAGCTGGGCCGCACCGACGATCTGAGCCGCAGGCAGACCGTGATCGCCATCGGCTACACCGGCGGCCTCGGCATTCAGTACAGCGAGGGCGAAGTCGCTGCGCTCCATCGCCTGGCCGGCAGCCGCGTGCTGCAGTCGACGAACTGGTTCAGCTCGGGGGCCAGCGGCGGGGGCATGTTCGACGAATCCGGACGGCTCGTCGGCATCCTCACCTTCCGTCTGCGCGGCGGTGAGCGGCACTACTACTCCGCTCCGGTCGAGTGGGTGAAGGAGCTGTTCGCGGCCGAGGGCGCCGAGCGGCCCATCGAGCCCGTGCCCGGCCTGTGCTTCTGGGAGCTGGGCCCGCCGGAACAACCGCACTTCCTGCGCGCGGCCGCCCTGGTCCAGGGCCAGGCCTGGAACGAACTGGCCCAGCTGGCCGAGCGCTGGGAGCAAGAGGATCCGCTCGACAGCGAGGCCCCGCATGCCCGCGGGCTGGCGCTCACTGCGCTCGGCCGCCTTGACGCCGCCGAGCAGGCCTACGGGCGCGCCCTGCAGCTCGACCCCCGCCACGCCCGCGTCTGGCTGGACCTCGGCCTGCTCTACCAGCGTGCCGGCCGCCAGGGCAAGGCGCGCGAGGCCCTGACCACGCTGAGCCAGATCGACCCCCAGGCTGCCAAGCAGCTCTCCGACACACTGGATGCCCGTTGATCGCCCTCGCTTCCTGCCGTCGCCTGGCGGCCCTCGCCCTCGCCCTGCTCGTCCTGCCCCTGGCCGCGCAGACCCCGCCCGTGCAGCCGGAGGCCGCACCGGCTGCCGCGCCCGAGCCCTCCGAGGCCGAGCAGCTGGTCTTCATGCGCACGCCGCTGGCCGCGATGCAACCCCCGCAGCGCCTGCGCTACCGCTACCGGCTGGAGGGCGCCTCGGTCAAGCAGGCGGTCGACGATGAGGCCGTGCTCGACCTTTCGGCCGACAGCGGAGGGGCCTGCTGCGATGTGCGGGCGGACTTCCTCAGCGGCCCGCGCCGGATGCAGCTGCCGGTGGTCGAGCAGGCCCGCGGCAACCCCGTCGTGCTGTTCTTCCTGGAGCGCGAGGTGCGCCGCCTGAGCGAGCTCACCAAGGGCTCGACCAACCACTTCCGCAAGCGGATCCGCCTGGCCCTGGTCGACCAGGCGGCGGTCACGCCGCGCGAGTTCACTTTTGCCGGCCGCAGCGTGCGCGGCAGCGAGGTGCGCGTGCAGCCCTTCCTGCAGGACCCCAACCGCCCCCGCTACGAGAAGCTGGCCCAGACCGAGTACGTCTTCCTGCTGTCCGAGCAGGTGCCCGGCGAGGTGCTGGAGCTGCGGGCCACCCAGCCCGGCGCCACGCCGGATGCCCCGCCCGAATCCGTGGAGCGCCTGACGCTCCAGCCGCAGGCCACGCCCTGAAACCGAACGCGCCCCGACGCTGAAGAGGCCCGACGATGCCCCGCCTGTTGATGACCGCCCTGCCGCTGGCCTTCGCGCTGGCCGCTGCCAGCCCCGCCCTGCGCGCGCAGACGGCGGCGCCGGCCAACGACTACCCGACGATCGACCGCGTGCTCTTCGTGCAGACCTGTCTGCGCGAGCATCCGGGGCCGGCCTTCGAGATGATCAACAAGTGCTCCTGCGCGGTCGATGCCCTGGCCCGCCAGGTCAAGTACGAGGACTACGTCGAGCTCAGCACCGCCTCCAACGCCAGCTCCATCGGCGGCGAGCGCGGAGCCTATCTGCGCGACGTCGAATCCGTCCAGGTCCAGGTCCGCACCTACCGCGCGGCCGTGCGCAAGGCCAAGGAAGGCTGTTTCATTCGTTTCGACTGAGGGCGGGGCATGAAGGCCCGGCCCCCCGGGCGGGCCCGGTTTGGCGCGCTACCCTGGGCGGCATGAACGAAGCCTCCGAGCCCGCCGCCCATCCCCTGCAGGCCGCGCCCGCGGCCCCGTCCGCCCCGGGCGAAGCCTGGCTCAGCTGCGCCGACCCGGCGGCGGCGCTGGACGCCGTCCAGCGGCTCTACCAGCAGTCCCTCGATACCCTGCGCGCTGCGCTGCAGGCCTACCTTGAAGGCCGCGACCCGCCCGGCCGGGTGCGGGCCTGCTACCCCGCCGTACGCGTGCAGGTGCAGTCCGCGCTGAACGAGGCCGAGGCCCGGCTCAGCTACGGCTTCCTGGCCGGCCCGGGCGTCTACGAGACCAGCTTGAGCCGGCCCGATCTCTTCGGGCCCTACCTGCTGCGGCAGTTCGAGCTGCTGCTGCGTCACCACGGCGAGCTGCGCCGCGGCGGCCTGCAGATCGGCCCGGGCCGCGAGCCCATCCCGATCCACTTCGCGCTGCCCGAGCAGGCCCACCTGGAAGGCGCGCTCGATCCCCTGCGGCGCGCCCGCCTGCGCGACGTCTTCGACCTGCCCGACCTCGCGGCCATGGACGACGGCATCGCCAACGGCAGCCACGAGCCCGCGCCCGGTGCGCCACGGCCGCTGGCCCTGTTCACCGCGCCGCGTATCGACTACTCCCTGCACCGCCTGCGGCACTACACCGGCACGCTGCCCGAGCACTTCCAGAACTTCGTGCTGTTCACGAACTACCCCTTCTATGTCGACGAGTTCATCCGCCTCGGCCATGCGCTGATGGACAGCCCGGTGGGCGGGGCCGAGCCCGGGCTGGCCGAGCGCCTCGGCCTGGCACCGGGACAGGCCGAGGACTTCGTGGCCTTCGTCGAGCCCGGCAACGTGCTGCACCGCCGGCGCGGCCTGACGCTGCAGCCGGCCGACTTCCTCGGCCAGGCCCCGCCGCGCCTGCCCCAGATGCCGGCCTACCACCTGATGCGGCCCGACCGCAGCGGCATCACCCTGGTCAACATCGGCGTCGGCCCGGCCAATGCGAAGACCATCACCGACCACATCGCCGTGCTGCGCCCGCATGCCTGGCTGATGCTGGGCCACTGCGCCGGCCTGCGCACCACCCAGCAGCTGGGCGACTATGTGCTGGCCCACGGCTATGTGCGCGAGGACCACGTGCTCGACGAGGACCTGCCGCTGTGGGTGCCCATCCCGCCGCTGGCCGAGGTGCAGCAGGCCCTGGAGGGCGCGGTGGCCGATGTCACCCGCCTGAGCGGCCCGGCGCTCAAGCAGCTCATGCGCACCGGCACCGTCGCCAGCACCGACAACCGCAACTGGGAGCTGCTGCCGCACCCGGGCCCCGAGCGCCGCTTCAGCCAGAGCCGCGCCATCGCGCTGGACATGGAGAGCGCGACCATCGCCGCCAACGGCTTCCGCTTCCGCGTGCCCTACGGCACCCTGCTGTGCGTCAGCGACAAGCCCCTGCATGGCGAGCTCAAGCTGCCGGGCATGGCCGATGCCTTCTACCGCCAGCGCGTGCAGCAGCATCTGCAGATCGGCCTGCGCGCGGTCGAGCGCCTGCGCGCCGCCGGCAGCGCCCGCCTGCACAGCCGCAAGCTGCGCAGCTTCGACGAGGTGGCCTTCCAGTAGCCGCGGCGGCGGCGCTCAGCGCGCCAGCTCGCGCCAGGCGATGCGGCGCGCCACGCCGCTGCCGCCCTGGCCGGGGTCGTCGGTGGTGGCGATGTCGCCCTTGCGCGAGACGACGATGGTCTTGGTCGCGCCGCTGGTGCTCACGATGGTCGTGATGCCGGCCGTCAGGGCATTGCCCAGGAACTGCCCGGCCATGCGGTTTGGCGCGCCCGGCAGCACGCTGCCGCTGCGCACGTCCAGGTAGTACAGCCAGGAGGTGCCGCCGGTCACGCAGGCATTGGACTCGGGCACGTTGCTCGCGAAGGTCAGCAGGTTGGCGACCAGCTGCATGTCCACATCGACGCGCTCGCCGGCCGACAGCGCCAGGTCCACCCGCCAGCCGATCTGGCTGGCCCAGTTCACGGGCTGCGGGTTCGGCAGGGTCCGCAGGCTTCGGCCCGCCACCACGGTGCTGCCCAGGGTCTGGGCCACCAGGTCGCTGCGCGAGCGCAGCAGGCCCCAGCCGCTGCTGCCTAGCGCATCCCTGATCGCGTAGACGCTCTGCAGCGTGGTGTCGCCGACGTCGCTGCTGCCCAGGTAGCGCCCGGTGCCGAAGACCACCACCGCATGGCGGCTGCCGGCCTGGCTGAGCTCCAGCAGCTCGGGCCGCGTGGTGATGGGCTGCACGCTGCCGTCCGGCGCCCGCGCGGTGCCCAGGCGCAGGGCCTCGTGGCCGGCCGGGGGCAGGCGGTCGTCCAGGTCGAAGCGCCACAGATTGCCCAGCATGTCGCCACCGTAGACGCGCTGCAGGGTGTTGTCGGCGGTGCTGTCGACCCAGGCATTGAGCTTGCCGAGGTTGCTCGGCGTGACGGTGTCGCCGGCGCCCGTGGGCACGCTGCGGATCAGCGCCCCGCTGAGCGCGTCGATCACGAAGACGTGGCCTCCGCCGTCGCCTGTCTCGTGGTTGTTGTAGCCCGAGGAGACCACCACCACCCAGCGCCCGTCGCGCAGCTTGCCGACCAGCGGATTGCCCGCGCTGTAGCCCAGGTTGGCATGGCTGAACTCCCACAGCCCGCGCGGGTTGGCCGGGTCGGTGACATCGATCGCGTAGTAGCTGCGCCCGCCCTTGTTCAGGCCGCCCACCAGCACCGTGCGCCAGCTGCTGCCGTCCTGCACATCGGCCACCACCGGCGAGCCGTCGACGAAGAACTGGTGGCGGTTGGCGTAGTCGGCGTCGGCCAGCTGGTACAGGCGCGGCATCACTGCGCGCGGCACATAGGCCCAGCGCTCCAGCCCGGTCTCGGCATCGAAGGCATGCAGCATGCCGTCGTTGGCGGCCACGTAGACGCTGGCGGCGCGGCCGGCCTGGGCCGTGGCGAAGGCGCGGTAGCTCGCGTCGGGGTAGGGCGCCGAGGGCTTGCGCACGAAGACCGGCTTGCCGTTGACGATGTCGCCCAGCACATTGCGCTCGCGGGTGTTGTGGCGCTCGCGGAAGACGCGCAGCGCATTGGCGCTGTTCATCTCGAAGCCGCTCTGCCCGCGCAGGAAGCCGATCAGGTTGGCCCCGCCGGCCGCGGCCTTGCCGGCGCTGTCCAGGCTCGCGCACTGGCTCAGCAGCTGGGTGCCGCTGGCGTCGGGGCAGAGCGGCCCGAGCTTGTTGGCCAGCAGCAGGCCGTCGGCCAGCAGGTTGGCATGGGTAAAGGCCTTGAGCTTGCTCGATTCGCCCGGCGCGAAGTAGTGGATCTGCCGGCTGTCGCTGCTCACCCCGACCTGGCTCAGCAGCTGGGCCTTGGCCGACCACAGCACGCTGCTGCTGACCGCG
>CAYSQO010000072.1:0-8844 GCA_964433315.1 uncultured Rubrivivax sp. | reverse complement strand
GCCATTAGTCGATTTGGTGTGTATCGAGACTTCGTGGGTTCATTGATTGCTGGCAAGTCTCCTGGTGTCGTTGACGCGGAGGGTTGGCTTGACTTTGTTAGTGCCGATCCCGAGTGCTCCGCCAATGCTCTACTTTCTACGATTAGTTCTGGGCTTAATCATTTCATGCGCGCCGTGATGGCCGCCCCCGGGGTGTTGTTTGGCCTTGGGGCTGAGCGTCTCATTCAAGTAGCACAGCGCCTGGGTGTTTATCCTGAGGTTGCCGGCTTGCAGAGACTTTTTGCGAATGCTGCCAGCGCGTCGCCTGGGGCTAATCGCCACATCCATAGTTATGCATCGGGTTTAGCTGCGCGCGATGGCCTTAAACAAGAGGCCCGGCGCTACGCTGACAAAGCTATGCCGGGCATCAGTGACCAGGACGCGCAGCGCCTGAATGATCGCGTCAATGGTTCTTCTGAGGATCAGGGTCGAGTTCATATTGCAACCATGCAAAAGAACGAGGGCGCTCTGCTGCTTAACTGGTTTATCTATCATGCGCGCATTGTCGGGCCGGAGTCTATTTTTGTTCTAGATAATGGAAGTACAGATAGCGAAACCTTGCGCATTCTTGGATTTATGCAGAATGCTGGCGCTCGGGTAATTCATACATTTAATCGACGCGAGCATTTTGCGGATAAGGGTAATATCATTCTTCGGGAGGCGGCGGCCTTCTACGGCGAAGATGCCCGATTGCTGCTGATCGATGTAGACGAATTCATGTATGCCCGTGTCGGGCATGACGGACAGGCAGGTGGGCTGAATTTTTCGCCTGCTCCGATTCGGCAGGAGCTCAGGTCGGCGGCTGCTAAGTTGTCTGCCAGGATTCCTTTTGCGCGCATTGATCATGGTTACTACAACGTGCCACGTCGCGTGGCTGTTTGTGGCTGGCAGCCGCAGCGCCTTATTGTTCATGGGTCTTACAAAGGGCCGATGGACCTTGGTATGCATCTGTATGACTGGGGTCAGCGCAGGAATTCTTTCTCTGAGGACTTTCTGCCTGCTTCGCGGATTGGGATTATCCACTGTCATCATCGGAGTTTTGAGGAGTCGCGAGAGAAGGCTCGGGAGAAAATGGTCGGGCGACTGGAGTCCTTTGATGTTCACTACCTTCGTGCATACAAGGGAAATGGTGTTCACTTGGTGAAGTATTTCCTGATGACTCCAGAGGAATACTACGATGAATTCTCTGTGATCGACACGAAGGATATTTCAGATGCTTGGGCAGCATGTGATGCTATTTTTCCTTTCTCGGGCGGTTGGCCCGATTCCAATGGGCGATCAGATACCTTCAGGCGAGTGATTGCGTGATTTTGCAGTGGCTTAAGCGTCGAATTCTCAACGTCTCAGGTGCCCACCCCATGGGGGCGGGCACGACGTTCGACTATTTTTTGCGATCCGCGTCTGTTGCATGTTCCCCAGTGGCAGCATGTGCGAATGTTTATGCTGTGCGCATTGAGGATTCGATTAAGGTCCTCTATGTGGTTGTTCGCTATCTCAGTGATCACGAGTTTGTGCGGCTTGAATCCCTTGCTGCTGAAGGTGCGAGGTTTGTCTATTTCATGGACGACGACCTCATGGACCCCCAGGCCGTCGCCGAGCTGCCCGAGCCTTACCGCAGCCGGGTGCGGCGCGAGGCGCTGGGCCAGCGCAAGCGCATCGAGGCGCTGTGCCATGAGTTCTGGGTATCGACGCCCTATCTGGCGGAGAAGTACGCGGCCTGGCAGCCCAAGCTGATCGAGCCGCGGCCGGCTCGGGCCAGTTTGCTGGCGGGGCCGCCGGTCTGGGTCTGCTACCACGGCACGGCCTCGCACCAGGCGGAGCTGGACTGGCTGCTGCCGCTGATGCAGCAGGTGCAGGCACAGGCGCAGGGCACGCGTTTCGAGGTGTTTGGCGATCACGCGGTCTACAAGCGCTTCCGCGAGCTGCCGCGGGTGAATGTGCTGCACCCGATGAGCTGGCCGAACTATCTGGACTACACGTCGGGCGTGCGACGAGAGATCGCGCTGGCGCCGCTGCGGCCCTCGCGCTTCAACGCGGGGCGCGGGCACACGAAGTTCTTCGATTTCGCACGCATGGGGGCGGTGGGGCTGTATTCGGACGTGCCGCCCTACCGCGGCTTCGTGCGCGACGGGGTGGATGGTCTGCTGCTGCCGGACGACCCGGCCGCCTGGGTGCAGGCCATCGTCGCGCTGGCTGCGGATGCGCCGCGGCGCGAGCGCATGGCGGCCGCCGCGCGCGAGCGGGCCCTGGCCCTGGCCTGGGGGGAGGCCTTGCCGCCGCCCACGCCCCGCGCGAAGCCGCCGGCCCTGCTGCGTGGCCTGCAGGTGCGGCGGGCGCCGCAGGCGCCCGAGTCGGTCTGGCGCTGGGCGCTGGATGCGCCGGCCCATGACCGGGTGGCCGATCTGGCCGCGGGCACGCTGACGGTGCAGGGCTGGCTGCTGCTGAAGACGGCCGGCACACAGCCGCCGGTGCTGCTGAGCTGGTGGGACGATGCCGTCGAGCCGAGCCGCCACGCCTTCAACGGCGAGCGGCGCGACGTGATCGAGCGTGCGCTGCGCGAGCCGGTGGCGGGCCATCCGCAGCTGCGCTGCGGCTTCCGGCTGAACCTGCCGCTGCCGCCAACGCCGCCGGGCCAGCTGCGTCTGCGGCTGGGCTTCGAGCTGCCGGAGGGCCAGGTTTTCGAGGCGGCCGAGGTGCGTTTCCCGCCGACGTCGCAGGTGATCGAGGGCCGCGAGGGCTGGCTGTACCTGGACAACGACAGCAACCGCAGCGTGGACCAGTTCACCGGCCGCCTGCTGCTGACGGCCGATCAGCAGCAGCAGTGGCGGCAGTACCTGGCCGATGCGGCCGCACTGGCGGCGCAGCAGGGTTGCCGGCATGCGCTGCTGATCGCGCCGTCGAAGGAGGAGGTGCTGCCCCAGCACTACCCGCACCGCCGGGCGCTGACGACGGTGCTGGACCAGGTGCGGGAGCTGGCCGGCGGCCAGGCGCCGGTGGTGGATGCGGCGCCGCTGCTGCGTGCGCAGCCCGATCCGGGGGCCTGCTTCAAGCGCACGGACACGCACTGGACGGACCGCGGGGCCTGCGTGGCGCTGCTGGCCACGCTGGCGCAGATGGGCTACGACCCGGCTCGCCTGCGCGAGGCAGTGGCCGCGGACCGCTACAAGACGATGCCGTACCCGGGCGATCTGGGCATCAAGCTGCTGCCGCCGCAGAGCGCGCCGACGGAGTTCCTGGACGGGCCGGCGGCGGAGGAGGGCGCGGTCTTCGACAACCGGCTGCCGAACATCGGCCGGGTGATCGTCTTCCGTGCCGAGGCCCCGGTGCTGGAGGGGACGGTGCTGGTCTTCGGGGCCTCCTCGGCCTATCCGATGCTGAAGGTGCTCAAGCGCCTGTTCGGGCGGACGGTGTTCGTGCACAGCGCGGCGCAGATCGATCCGGCGGTGGTGGCCCACGAGCGGCCTGCGGCGCTGTTGCTGCAGTCCAACGGCCGCTTCCTGGTGCAGCCGCCCACCGCGGGCTTCGACCTGCGCGCGGCGGTGGCCTACAAGCTGACCGAGGCTGACGCGGCGCTGCGTGCGCAGCTGGAGGCCCTGCGGGCCGAGGCTGATGGGCCCGAGTCTTTTTATCGATCGATGCTGGAGCCGCGATGAGCGTTGAAGCCTGGGGGGCCGCCCGCTGGCGGGGGAGACGGGCCGCGCGGCGAGGCCTGATGGCTGGGCTGCTCCTTGGGCTGGCCGGCTGCGGCGGCGGGGGCGGCGGTACGCCCGCGGCCGAGCCGCCCCTGGTGGCGCCGGGCACCTGGGTGATCCTGGGGTCTTCGACCGCCCTGGGCGTAGGCGCCACCGGCCGCCAGGGCTGGGCCCAGCAGCTGGCCGCGGCGCCGCCGGCCGGCGGCGTGGCGGTGGTGAACCTGGCGGTGGGGGGCACCACCACCTACGCGGCCCTGCCGGCAGGCGACATGCCGCCAGCCGGTCGGCCGGCGCCCGAGCCGGCGGGCAACATCGACGCGGCCCTGGCGCGTGCGCCCAGCCTGCTGCTGCTGGCCTACCCGAGCAATGACGCCGTCCAGGGGCTGAGCGCAGACGAGTCGCTGGCCAACCTGCGCCGGGTGCGGGCCCTGGCCCGGGCGCGAGGCGTGGCGGTGCTGGTGCTGGGCACGCAGCCGCGGCGGCTCTCGGATGCGGCCCTGGCCCAGCAGGTGGCCCTGGATGCGCACCTGGCGCGGCTGGCGGGTGAATGCTTCGTGCCCTTGCGCGATGGCCTGGTCGGCCCCGACGGGCGCACCGCGCCGGCGCTGGAGGCCGCCGACGGGGTGCACCTCAACGACGCGGGCCACGCCGTGGTGCGCGACCGGGTGCTGGCACGCCTGCGCAGCGGGCGCTGCGTGCGGCTCGCGCCATGAGCCTGGTGTCCTCCGGGCCGGGCGGGGCGGCGGCCGGCGGGCGGCGGCCGTCCCTGGTCGTGCCCACGCGTGGCGTGGCGCAGGTGCCGACCCTGGGGGCGCTGTTCGACGATCACGCCCTGGTGCGGCGTCCGCAGGCCGACAGCGCGGCGGTGCTGGCCTGGGGCCGCAAGCCGAGTGCCGACAAGGCGCAGGCGGTGGCCGCCCGGGCCGGTCTGCCGCTGTGGCGGGTGGAGGACGCCTTCCTGCGTTCCCTGGCCCCCGGGGCCGGGAGCGGGCCGCTGGGCCTGCTGGTCGACGACCTCGGCGTGTACTACGACGCCTCGGGGCCCTCGCGCCTGGAGGCGCTGATCCGCGCCGAGGCCCCCGAGGGGGCTGCCGCCCGGGCTGCCGCCCTGCAGGCAGCCTGGTGTGCCGGCCGGGTGAGCAAGTACAACCATGCCCGCGAGCTGCCCCCGCCGGTGGCCGGCGGCCACGTGCTGGTGGTCGATCAGACGGCGGGCGATGCCTCGATCCGCTGCGGCCTGGCCGGGCCGGCCAGCTTCGCCCGCATGCTGGAGGCGGCGCTCGACGAGCACCCGGGCCAGCCGCTGCTGCTGAAGCTGCACCCCGAGGTGGTGAGTGGCCGCAAGCGGGGCCACTTCGAGGCGGGGCTCACGCCGGGCCAGGCGGCTCGCGTGCATGTGGTGACGGCCGATGTGCATGCGCCGGCCCTGCTGGAGGGGGCGGAGGCGGTCTACACGGTCACGTCCCAGGTGGGTTTCGAGGGCCTGCTGTGGGGCAAGCCGGTGCGCACCTTCGGCATGCCCTTCTACGCGGGCTGGGGCCTCACCCGGGACGAGCTGGCCGCGCCCGCCCGCCGGGCGCCCCGACCGCTGTACCGCCTGCTCCACGCGGCCCTGGTGGAGCTGGCGCGCTATGTCGACCCCGAGACCGGGGCCCGCTGCGGGCCCGAGCCGGTGCTGGACTGGCTGGCCCTGCAGCGCCGCATGCGCGAGCGCTTCGCGCCACAGTTGCAGGCCGTGGGCTTCTCGCGCTGGAAGAAGCCCATCGTGCGGGCCTTCCTGGGGGGCAGCACCGTGCGCTTTGCCGGCCCGCGCGAGCCCCTGGCCGCGGGCGGCACGGTGGCCGTTTGGGGCCGCAAGCCCCTGCCCGAGGGCGGCGGGCCGCCGGGCCGGGTGCTGCGGCTGGAGGACGGCTTCCTGCGCTCCGTCGGCCTGGGGGCGGACCTGGTGCGGCCGCTGTCCTGGGTGGTGGACGGGGAGGGCATCTACTACGACGCCACCCGGCCCTCGGGCCTGGAGACGCTGCTGGCCACCACCTCCTTCGACGCGGCGCTGCGCGAGCGCGCCCGCCAGCTGCGCGAGCGCATCGTGGCCCTGGGCCTGACCAAGTACAACGTGGGCACCGGGCCGTGGACGCGGCCGGCAGGGGCCCGTCGCGTGGTGCTGGTGCCGGGGCAGGTCGAGTCCGACGCGTCCCTGGCCTGGGGCGCCCCTGGCCTGCGCAGCAACCTGGCCCTGCTGCAGGCCGCGCGCGCGGCGGCCCCCGACGCCTACCTGGTCTACAAGCCCCATCCCGACGTGGTGGCCCGCCTGCGCCGGGCCGGCGCGGGCGAGGACCAGGCCGCGCGCTACTGCGACGAGATCGTGGTGGACCGGCCCATGCACCGCCTGCTGGAGGCGGTCGACGAGGTGCATGTGCTCACCTCGCTGGCCGGCTTCGAGGCCTTGCTGCGCGGCCGGCACGTGGTGACCCACGGGCAGCCCTTCTACGCGGGCTGGGGGCTCACCGAAGACCGCCTGCCGCCGGCCCGCCGGGGCCGGCGCCTGAGCCTGGACGAGCTGGTGGCCGCGACGCTCATCCTCTATCCCAGCTATGTCAGCCCCCGGACGGGCGCTTTCACCACACCTGAGCGGGCGATCGACGAACTGGAGCGGCTTCGTAGACTAGGGTTTACGCGAGTCCCGCTGTGGCGCCGCGTGTATCGCACAGTTGTTGCTCTAGGTAAGCGGTCGTAAGTCAAGAGGCTTGCGCCTCTCTTTCTTGATGATTCGCTGACATTTCGGCTCCAATCCCGGACGTGAAGCCCCCTGCCTCGCCTTCTTCGGCCGATCCGGCCCCGCGAACCCTCCAAGGGGTAGAAGGTGCCAGCCCCCTCACCCCGCTGGCCCGCCGTGTCCACGGCCCCGCGCTGCCCCTGTCGATGCACTGCCTGCTGCGGCACGAGCGCGTGCTGTTGCTGCAGGGGCCCATGGGCCGCTTCTTCGACCGCCTGGCCGCCAGCCTGAAGGCGCACGGCAAGCAGGTCCACAAGGTCAACTTCAACGGCGGCGATGCACTGTTCTACCGCCAGCCCGGGGCCCTGAACTTCACCGGCTCCGACGAGGGCTGGGCGCTCTGGCTGGAGCGGCTGATCGCCGAGCACCGCATCCAGGCCCTCGTGGTCTTCGGCCAGATGCGGCCGATGCACCAGGCGGCGCGCCGGGTGGCCCAGGCCCTCGGCTGCGCCTTCTACGTCTTCGAGGAAGGCTATCTGCGGCCCGATTACGTCACGCTGGAGCGCGATGGCGTGAACGCCTATTCCTCGCTGTCCCGCGATCCGGCCTTCTACCGTCGTCACCCGCGCATCCGGGCCGACCAGTTCGCGGTGCCGACGGGGCAGACCTTCCGTGGCATCGCCTGGACCGCCATGGCCTACAGCCTGGCCTGTGCGCTGGCCTGGCCGGCGTTCCGGCACCACCGCTACCACCGCCCCCTGCACCCGATTGCCGAAGGCCTGCGCTGGGTCCGCTCGGGCTGGCGCAAGCAGATCTTCAGGCTGCGCGAGCGCGGCCGGCAGGAGTGGCTCTGCAGCCCCGCGATGAGCGGCCGCTGGTTCCTGGTGCCCCTGCAGGTGCACAACGACAGCCAGGTGCTCTTCCATTCGGCCTTCGAGTCCGTCGAGGACTTCATCCAGGACGTGCTGCAGTCCTTTGCCGCGCATGCTCCGGCCGAGGTCGAGCTGGTGATCAAGCAGCACCCGCTCGACCGGCCCTACAAGGACTACACCGCGCTGATCGAGCACCACGCCCGCTGGCTGGGCATCGGCCACCGCGTGCACTACGTGCACGACCAGCACATGCCGACCCTGCTGCGCCATGCGCGCGGCGTGGTCACCATCAACAGCACGGCCGGTTTGCAGGCGCTGTACCACGGCACCCCGGTGAAGGCGCTCGGCGACTGCTTCTACGACATCCCGGGTCTCACCCATCCGGGCACGCTGCAGCAGTTCTGGCAGGCGCCCCAGCCGGTCGACAAGGCGCTGTACTGGCGTTTCCGCGCCGTGATGACCGAGCAGACCCAGCTCAACGCCAGCTTCTACGCGCAGGCCCCCGGCCTGGACCGGGTGCAGCGCATGGCCCAGGTGGCGCCGGCGGACGCCGCCGTCCCCCGTGGCCAGCTGCCGCGGGCGGTGGCATCCGGCCCGCAGCCGGGCGACCTGCTTCAGTCGGCGCCTGCGGCGGGCCAGTCGGCCCCCGCCGTCCGCCCGACACCGCAAGCACCGCCAGCCTCTGAGCCCGGCGCAGCGCCCCGGGAGGGGCGGCCCCGACAGGTCAGCAACCTCTGAGCGACGCGTCGTCGGTGCGAGCCACCGCGCCTCAGCGGATCGACGCCATCCAGGACGTGAACTCGGCCTGCATGTCCTCGAAGGCCAGCAGCGTGAAGCGCAGCGGCTGACCGCCCCAGGCCCAGGGGGCCCGGTGGCTGTGCACCACGCCGGCCCCCGCCCGCGCCGCCTCGTGCGCGATCTCCTGCGGTCGGTGGTCCGGCAGGCCGGCGCCCGGCTGCGACTCCAGCAGGAGATGCGGCAGCGAGAACCAGCGCAGGTGCGGCAGTCGCTGCCAGGCGCCCACCACGGTCCAGTCGGACGTCGCCCCGGCCTCCCGTCCGCGCGCCACCGCTTCCAGGATCTCCGCCCGTGGCACCGGGATCCATCGATCCGGCAGTTCGAGCTGCAGGCCGAGGCCCGGCAGTTCGCGGCGTGCGGCCCAGGCGCTCGGCGGCAGGCCGGGGCCCAGGAGGGTGAGGGCGGTGAGCAGGGTTCGGCGGTCCATCGCCCTTTATCGCCGGGGATGGGATGTCGACTGCGGGGTGGGGGCAGTCCCGGACTGGAAGGTCTTGGGCCGGAACCGGGCCTGAAAAGACAAAGGACCTGGACGCCTTCGCGTCCAGGTCCTTGCTTTTTGGTGGGCCCTGAGTGACTCGAACACTCGACCTACGGATTAAGAGTCCGCTGCTCTACCAACTGAGCTAAGAGCCCGGTGTAAACCGGTCCACCGTGGTGGGTTGTGCAGGACTTGAACCTGCGACCAACGGATTAAAAGTCCGCTGCTCTACCGACTGAGCTAACAACCCCC
>CAYSQO010000071.1:0-9230 GCA_964433315.1 uncultured Rubrivivax sp. | reverse complement strand
GTGCTGCGGGTTGGCCAGGTCGCGGTGGCCGGACAGCAGGGTGGCCATGCCGCCCACCTCGCGCCCGCCCATGGCATTGGGCTGGCCGGTCAGGGAGAAGGGCCCGGCGCCAGGCCGGCCGATCTGCGCGCAGGCCAGGTGCAGGTTGATCAGCGCGCTGTTCTTGGCGGTGCCGCTGCGGCTCTGGTTCAGACCCTGGCAGTAGAGCGAGAGGGTGGCCGCGCGGCCGGCGGCCGGGGTGGGGGAAGGGCCTTCGGCCCCGCCGAAGGCGAACCAGCGTGCGGCCTGCACGATGGCCTCGGCCGGCACGCCGCAGATCCGCGCCGCCTCGCGCGGGCCCATGCCCTGGACCTGGCGCTTGAGGGCCTCCCAGCCGGCGGTGTGGGCGGCGATCCAGGCCGCATCGATCCAGCCCTCCCACACCATGACGTGCAGCATGGCGTGGAAGAGGGCCACGTCACTGCCAGGCTGGATGGGCAGGAAGAGGTCGGCGTCCTCGGCCGTGTCGGTGCGGCGCGGGTCCACCACGATCAGCTTCATCAAGGGGTTGGCGCGGCGCGCGTCCTCGATGCGGCGGAACAGGATGGGGTGGGCCCAGGCCGGGTTGGCCCCGGCGATGAAGAGGCAGCCGGCGTGGTCGAAGTCCGTGTAGCTGCAGGGCGGCGCGTCGGCGCCCAGGCTCTGCTTGTAGCCGGCGACCGCGCTGGACATGCACAGCCGCGAGTTGGTGTCGAGGTTGTTGGTGCCCAGCAGGCCCTTGGCCAGCTTGTTGAAGACGTAGTAGTCCTCGGTCAGCAGCTGGCCGGAGAGGTAGAAGCCGAGGGCGTCGGGGCCGTGCTCGGCGGCGACGGCCGCGAAGCGCGCGGCCACCGTGTCCAGCGCCGCGTCCCAGGCCAGGGGCTGCAGGACGCCGCCGCGCTGCAGGCGCTGCAGGGGCTGGCGCAGGCGCTCGTGCAGCTTGACCGGCGCGGTGGCCGTCAGGTGCAGGGTGCTGCCCTTGCTGCACAGGCGGCCGAAGTTGGCCGGGTGCGCGGGGTCGCCGCGCACGCCGGTGATCTGCTCGCCCTCGCTCGTGATGATCACGCCGCAGCCGACGCCGCAGTAGGGGCAGGTGGACTTCGTTTCGCGCATCGCGGGCTTCGTGGGGCAGGGGGCCTGGGCGGCGGGACCGGGCGCGCGGCTCAGGCCGTCGCCGGGCGGGCGGCCTGCGCGGTCGGGCAGGCGCCGGCGCAGCCGCCGGGGGCGGGCTCGGTGGCCCGGGTGGCCAGCTCGGTGGCGTCCAGGAAGACCTGGCCGTCTTCCACCTTGACGG
This sequence comes from uncultured Rubrivivax sp., assembly GCA_964433315.1. Taxonomy (GTDB): domain Bacteria; phylum Pseudomonadota; class Gammaproteobacteria; order Burkholderiales; family Burkholderiaceae_C; genus Aquariibacter. The sequence continues at coordinate 7,918 of CAYSQO010000071.1, read as the reverse complement.
CGAAGGTCGGCGTGCGGCCCTCGTCCGGCGCCTGGGCGCAGCCGTCGGCCAGGCCGAGGGTCCAGTTGTGCAGCGGGCAGGCCACGCGTTCGCCGAAGACGATGCCCTGCGACAGCGGGCCGCCCTTGTGCGGGCAGCGGTCGAGCAGGGCGAAGACGCGATCGTCGGCGGTGCGGAAGACGGCGACTTCCGCGCCGGCCTTGCGGCGCACGCGGCGGGCGCCGAGCACGGGGATGTCCTCGAGGCGGCAGAGCGGCTTCCAGTCGGCTTGGCTCATGGGGTGATCCTGAAGAGGGGTTGGATGGAGGGTGTCGCAGAAGGTGTGAAGGGACCGGCCGTGTCCGAGCAGGTCGTCCCAAGCGGTCCGGTCTAGGCGCAAAGCACAGCCGTAGCTCGGGCTACGGCGAGCATTTGCAACGACGAGCGGGCGGCTTGGGGCGGCATGAGCGGGCGCGGATGGTCCCTTCGCACCTTCTTAGTCCAGGGACAGCGGCTCGAACTGCCGCACGTCGACCTGGGCCTTGCTGTGCTCGAACCAGGGGTCGGGCTCGCCGTCCAGCGCGAACTGCAGGCGATCCCACAGGGCCTTGCGGTTCGCGGCGTCGTCCAGCACGCGGGCCTTGACATGGTCCAGGCCGACGCGGGCCAGGTAGTGGCAGGTGCGCTCCAGGTACCAGCCCTCCTCGCGGTAGAGCTGCAGGAAGGCGCCGGAGTACTCCAGCACCTCCTCCGGCGTCTTGACCTTGCAGAAGAAGACCGCGACCTCGGTCTTGATGCCGCCGTTGCCGCCGACGTAGAGCTCCCAGCCGGAGTCGACGCCGATCACGCCCACGTCCTTGATGCCGCTCTCCGCGCAGTTGCGCGGGCAGCCGCTGACCGCCAGCTTGACCTTGTGCGGGGCGTACATGCGCCACAGCGCGCGCTCCAGGTCCTTGCCCATCTGGGTGCTGTCCTGGGTGCCGAAGCGGCACCACTCGCTGCCCACGCAGGTCTTCACGGTGCGCAGGGCCTTGGCGTAGGCGTGGCCGCTGGGCATGCCGATCTCCTGCCAGACGGCGGGCAGGTCTTCCTTCTTCACGCCCAGCAGGTCGATGCGCTGGCCGCCGGTCACCTTGACGGTGGGGATCTTGTACTTGTCGGCCACGTCGGCGATGCGGCGCAGCTCGGCGGCGCTGGTCTCGCCGCCCCACATGCGCGGGATCACGCTGTAGCTGCCGTCCTTCTGGATGTTGGCGTGGCTGCGCTCGTTGATGAAGCGGCTCTGCGGGTCGTCCACCGCCTCCTTGGGCCAGGTGGAGAGCAGGTAGTAGTTGACCGCCGGCCGGCAGCTGGCGCAGCCGTTGGGGGTGCGCCAGTTCAGGCGGCTGAACACCGCCTCGTGCGTGGTGAGGTGCTCGGCGCGGATGGCGTCGCGCACGGCCTGGTGGCCGTGCTCGGTGCAGCCGCACATGGCCTTGGTGGTGGGCGTGGCGGAGTAGTCGCCACCGGCCGTGCTCATCAGGATCTGCTCGACCAGGCCGGTGCAGGAGCCGCAGCTCGCGCTGGCCTTGGTGTGCTTGCGCACGTCCTCCAGCGTGAACAGGCCCTTGTCCTGGATGGCCTTGCAGATGGCGCCCTTGGTGACGCCGTTGCAGCCGCAGACCTCGTCGCTGTCGGCCATGGCCGCGGCCTTGTTCTGGCCCTGGTGGCCGGTGTCGCCCAGGCCGGACTCGCCGAACATCAGGCGGTCGCGCAGCTCGTGCACGGGCTTGCCCTCGCGGATCAGCTTGAAGTACCAGCTGCCGTCCACCGTGTCGCCGTAGAGGCAGGCGCCGACCAGCTTGTCGTCCTGGATGACCAGCTTCTTGTAGACCCCGCCGTAGGGGTCGCTCATGAGGATCTCCTCGCGCCCCTCGCCGCCCATGAAGTCGCCGGCGCTGAACAGGTCGATGCCGGTCACCTTGAGCTTGGTGCTGACCTGGCTGCCGGTGTAGCGGCCGATGCCGAACTCCGCCAGGTGGTTGGCGCAGACCTTGGCCTGCTCGAACAGCGGCGCGACCAGGCCGTAGGCGATGCCGCGGTGGGCCGCGCATTCGCCCAGGGCGTAGATGCGCGGGTCGGTCACCGTCTGCAGCGTGTCGCTGACCACGATGCCGCGCTGGCAGTGGATGCCGGCCGACTCGGCCAGCGCGGTGTTGGGTCGGATGCCGGCGGCCATCACCACCAGGTCGGCGGGGATCTCGCGGCCGTCCTTGAACTGCACGGCCATCACGCGGTCATCCTTGCCGCCGATCAGTGCCGCGGTCTGCGCGCCGATCATGAACTTCAGCCCGCGCTGCTCCAGCGACTTCTGCAGCAGCTGGCCGGCGGCCTCGTCGAGCTGGCGCTCCATCAGCCAGGGCGCGATGTGCACCACCGTGGTCTGCATGCCGCGCAGCATCAGGCCGTTGGCCGCCTCCAGGCCCAGCAGGCCGCCGCCGATGACCACCGCGTGGCGGTACTGGGTGGCCGCCTCGATCATGGCCTCGGTGTCGGCGATGTCGCGGTAGGCGATCACGCCCTGCAGCTCCTTGCCCGGCACCGGCAGGATGAAGGGCAGGGAGCCGGTGGCCAGCAGCAGGCGGTCGTAGGGGGCTTCGATCACCTGGCCGTCGGTGCCGGTGGCGCGCACCACGCGCCGCACGCGGTCGATGGCGGTCACCGTGTGGCCCAGGTGCAGGGTGATGCCGTGCTCGGCATACCAGTCCAGCGGGTTGAGGATGATCTCGTCGACCGTCTGCTCGCCGGCCAGCACCGGGCTGAGCAGGATGCGGTTGTAGTTGGGGTGGGGCTCGGTGCCGAAGACGGTGATGTCGTAGGCCTCGGGGGCGAGCTTGAGCAGCTCTTCGAGCGCGCGCACGCCGGCCATGCCGTTGCCGACGAGGATCAGCTTGGGGCGGGCTTGCGGGGGAAGGTCGTTCTTCATGCGGGGCCTCCGTGCGGGATGGCGGCGGTCGGGGCAGGGCTCCGCCGGCACCGGGCCTGGCGGGGCGCGGCGGGGCGGGCGGCTTGGGGTGGGGGCGGCGCAGCCGGCCCCCGGCGGGCTTAGGCGGCGTCCTTCTCGACGTGGGCCTGCTTGCTGTAGAGGAACTCCAGCACCTGCTCGCGGCTGGCCAGGTAGCCCGGGTCATGGGCCATGGCCAGGCGCGGGCGCAGGGCCTCGCGCAGCGGCGGCAGCGGCACCTTCAGCACCTCGCCGATGGTGGCGGCCGGGCCGTTGGTCATCATCACGATGCGGTCGGAGAGCAGCACCGCCTCGTCCACGTCATGGGTGACCATGACCACGCTGGCGCCGGTGGCGGCGACGATCTTCATCAGCTCGTCCTGCAGCTTGGCGCGGGTCAGGGCGTCCAGTGCACCGAAGGGCTCGTCCATCAGCAGCAGCTTGGGCTCCATGGCCAGGGCGCGGGCGATGCCCACGCGCTGCTTCATGCCGCCGGAGATCTCGTGCGGCCGCTTGGCCTCGGCGTGCGTCAGTCCGACCAGGGCCAGGGCGGCGCGGGCGCGCTCGCGGCGGCGGGCCCGGGGCTCGGTCGCGGCGAAGACGCTGTCGACGGCCAGCAGCACGTTGTCCAGGCAGCTCAGCCAGGGCAGCAGGGAGTGGTTCTGGAAGACCACCGCGCGCTCCGGCCCGGGGGCGGTGATCTCGCGGTTGTCGCAGAGCAGCAGGCCCTCGCTGGGGCGCAGCAGACCGGCGATCAGGTTCAGCAGCGTGCTCTTGCCGCAGCCGGAGTGGCCGATCAGGGTGATGAACTCGCCGCGCTGCACGTTCAGGTTGATCTCGCGCAGCGCATGGAAGCGGCCCTTGCGCGTCGAGAAGACCATCTCGACGTTCTCGATCTGCAGATGGGGATGCATGGGGTTCTCCTTCGTCCCGACCGGGTCAGTCGTCGTAGCTGAAGCGCTTGGCGACGAACATCAGCGCCTGTTCCAGCAGCAGGCCCACGATGCCGATCACGAAGATGGCGATCAGGATGTGCTGCACGTTCAGGTTGTTCCACTCGTCCCAGACCCAGAAGCCGATGCCGACGCCGCCGGTCAGCATCTCGGCGGCCACGATCACCAGCCAGGCGGTGCCGACCGACAGGCGTACGCCGGTCAGCATGTAGGGCAGCACGGCGGGGAAGAGGATCTTGGTGACGACCTGCCACTCGCTGAGCTTGAGCACGCGGGCGACGTTCAGGTAGTCCTGCGGCACGCGCTGCACGCCCTGGGCGGTGTTGAGGATCATGGGCCAGATGGAGCAGATGAAGATGGTCCAGATCGCGGCCGGGTCGGCGCTCTTGAACACCAGCAGGCCGATCGGCAGCCAGGCCAGGGGCGAGACCGGGCGCAGCAGGCTGACCAGGGGCGCGACCATCTGGTTGAGCAGGCTGAAGCGGCCGATCAGGAAGCCCAGCGGGATGCCGACCGCCGCGGCCATGCCGAAGCCCAGGGCCACCCGCTTCAGCGAGAACAGGATGTTCCAGCCGATGCCCTGGTCGTTGGGGCCGTTGTCGTAGAAGGGGTCGGAGAACAGCGCGACGGCTGCATCCAGGGTGGCGCCGGGGCTGGGGATGCTGCCGGGCTTGAGCGTGAGCAGCCCCCAGATGCCGATCAGCAGCGCCATGCCGGCCAGCGGGGCGCCGAGGGCCAGGAAGCGGGCGCGCCAGTCGGCGCGCAGCGGCCGGCTGGCCCGGGCGGCGGGCGGCGGCACAGCCTGCGCCACGGCGGGCGGGGCGCTCGCCGCCCGGGCGGCCTGGGCGGCTTCGGCGGCTTCGAGCGGGGCGTGGAAGACGGCACTGACCATCACGGTCTCCTGCGGGTCGGACGGAAGGGAGCGGGGGCGGGGGCAGGGCAGCGCCGGCCCCCGGCGAGGCGGTGGATCAGGCCGCGTGGATCTTGAAGCTGTCGGCGTACTTGGCCGGGTCCTTGCCGTCCCAGACCACGCCGTCGATCAGCGTGCTCTTGCGCATCGCGTCCTTGGGCACACTCACCTTGAGCTGCGCGGCGGCCTGCTTGTAGAGCTCGATCTGGTTGATCTGCTTGGCCACGCCCAGGTAGTCCGGATGGTCCTTGAGCAGACCCCAGCGCTTGTGCTGGGTCAGGAACCACATGCCGTCCGACAGGTAGGGAAAGTTCACCGTCCCGTCGTTGAAGAACTTCATGTGGTTGGGGTCGTCCCAGGTCTTGCCCAGGCCGTTCTGGTAGCGGCCCAGGATGCGCTGGTTGATCGCGTCGACGCTGGTGTTGACATAGGCCTTGGCGGCGATGGTCTCGGCCATCTTCACCTTGTTCTGCAGGCCGGCGTCGATCCAGCGGCTGGCCTCCAGCACGGCCATGATCACGGCGCGCGCGGTGTTGGGGTACTGCTTGACGAAGTCGCTGGTGGTACCCAGCACCTTCTCCGGATGGTCCTTCCACACGTCCTGCGTGGTGGCCGCGGTGATGCCGATGCCGTCGATGATGGCGCGGTGGTTCCAGGGCTCGCCGACACAGAAGCCGTCCATGTTGCCCACGCGCATGTTGGCCACCATCTGCGGCGGCGGCACGGTGATGACCTTGGCGTCCTTCATCGGGTTGATGCCGCCCGAGGCCAGCCAGTAGTACAGCCACATGGCGTGGGTGCCGGTGGGGAAGGTCTGCGCGAAGGTGTATTCGCGCTTGTCCGCCGCCATCACCTTGGCCAGCGAGGCCACGTCGACCGCGCCCTTGTCGGCCAGGGCCTTGGACAGCGTCAGGGCCTGGCCGTTGTGGTTGAGGTTCATCAGCACGGCCATGTCCTTCTTGGGGCCGCCGATGCCCAGGTGCACGCCATAGACCAGGCCGTAGAGAACGTGGGCCATGTCGAGCTCGCCGTTGACCAGCTTGTCGCGCACGCCGGCCCAGCTGGCCTCCTTGCTGGGAATGATCTTGATGCCGTACTTCTTGTCGAAGCCCAGCACCGAGGCCATGACGACGCTGGCGCAGTCGGTCAACGGGATGAAGCCGATGCGGACCTCTTCCTTCTCCGGCTTGTCCGAGCCGGCGGCCCACACGCCGGGCGCCACGCCGCTGGCGCCCAGGGCGGCGACGGCGGCCGAGCCCTTGATGAAGTCGCGTCGTTGTTCGCTCATGAGACCCTCGCGCCGGATGGAAGTCATTGCTGCACCTTGTGTCGATCGAGAAAACAAAAAAGGCGTCACGGCCGGGTCGCCGCGCCACGCGCTTCGACCACAACCGGACGCCTTTGTCCGAAATCTGGTTTGCCTCCACCACGCCATTGCGGCAGGGGCGAAGCGTCTCATGCGAGGACCGTGCCAGGGTGTTTCCCCCGTGAACCCGCGGAATTCGCCCTGTTCAGGTTCTGCCGTGGTGCGCGGCCGGCCTCGCGCTGGTGCCCGTGCACCGGGAGGCGGCGCGGCACGGGCTCGCGGGATGAGCCCGTGGCGGGCCGGTGTCCGGCCTCAGGCCGGACGCAGCCAGCTCTGGGCGTCGATCACCCGCTCGGCCGCTTCGTGCAGCTTCATGCCGCGGTCCATCGCAAGCCGCCGCAGGCGGCGGTGGGCCTCGTCCTCGTCGAAGCGGTGGGTCTCCATCAGCACGGCCTTGGCGCGCTCGATCAGCTTGCGGTGCGCCAGCTGGCTCTGCGCCTCGTCGAGCTGGGCCCGGAGCGCGGCGTCCTGCTCGTAGCGCGCGATCGCGACCTGCAGCACCGGAGCCAGCCGCTCGGGCTGCAGTCCCGCCACCACATAGGCGCTGACCCCGGCCTTGAGCGCGGCCCGCATCGGGTCGGTGGCGGTGTCCTCCGAGAAGACCACCACCGGCCGCGGATTGCGTGCCGACAGCGTGGCCAGGTGCTCCAGCGTGTCGCGGGTCGGCGATTCGCTGTCGACGATCACCACGTCGGGCTTCAGGCGCGAGACGCAGTCATGGACCAGGGTCGCGGCATCCAGCACGCCGACCACCTCGCAGCCCTGCCGGGCCAGTTCGGCCTGGATCAGCCCGACACGGTGCGCGCCGTCGTCGACCAGCAGCACGCGCAGGCCGGCCGCCGCCTGCACGTCGGCGTGGCGGATGGGCGGGGCGGGCGGGGTGGGGTCGGTCACGGGCTGCGGGGGGCCGGTCGGGCAGATGGCCCAGGGGGTCTGCAAGAGCTGTACCCCTTCCGCGGTCGATCCCGACAGCCCGGGGGCGGGTCGATCCGGGAAAGTCCGGGGCCCCGCGGCGGGGTGGCCCCAAGCCGACACGCGATCGACATCCGGGGCCTCCTTGTCGAACCTGGCCGGGTCGCCGCGCCCTGCGGATCGGGCGAAATTCCCGGCCCTGACGCAGTGTCCGCAGGCCCCGCGGGAGGGACTGACACGCGGGTGAATCACTCTGTGCGCCGGGTGTTCCGCATTCGACGCAAATTCATCCGACAGGGGCTTGACAAACGCGGCCGCTTGGGTTTTGCGGCATGGCGTTTACCCGATTTGTCGCCCTGCACCGCGGAGGTACAAATCTCAGGCGCTGAAGCACACCCCACGGGGTGATGCACTCAGCGATTCCGGTCAAGGTGCAGCGGTCATGAGGGAACGTGTGCCGTTGCGTGGTAGCCGGAGAGAGTGCTAGGCAACAGTCAGTCCGATCAACTACGGAGACATCGATGAAGACCCAAAAGTTCATGCTGCGCTCGCTGAGCGCTGCCGTGCTCGCTTTGCCCGTGGTCGCGTCCGCGAACGCCGACCTGGAAAGCAAGATGGCCAACCCCAAGAACTGGGCGGCTCAAGCGGGTGACATGTTCAACCAGCGCTACAGCAAGCTGAACCAGATCAACGCCAGCAATGTCGGCAAGCTGCAGGTCGCTTGGACCTTCTCCACCGGCGTGCTGCGCGGCCACGAAGGCTCGCCGCTGGTCATCGACGGCATGATGTACCTGCACTCGCCGTTCCCGAACAAG
>CAYSQO010000070.1:0-9431 GCA_964433315.1 uncultured Rubrivivax sp. | reverse complement strand
GCCGCCTGCCAGGCCCAGGCCGAGGGCAAGAAGCTGGCCGGCGCCGCGCGCAGCAGCTTCGTCAAGAAGTGCGTGGCCGACGCGGCCGCGAAGTGAGGCCCCGCGCGGCCTGAGGCGCCGCGCTCGGGCGGCGCCTCAGGCCGTGGTGGAGGCCAGCCGCATGGCGATGGCGGCCTCCCGCGCCGCCGCGATGGCCGTGCCGACCGCCGGTCCGCGTGCGCCGCGGGCGGCGGCTTCATCCGCCACCGCCGCGGTGTCCACCGCCTGGGCCGCGGCCAGCGCAGCGGCCAGGCGATCGGCCTGCGGGTAGGCGCGGGCCTCGAAGCCCAGGCGCCCGCGGGCGTCGCAGGTGCAGGCCTGCAGCAGTTCGGCAAAGGCCGCCGGCTTGCGGAAGGCGTCGCAGCGCGCCAGCAGGCGCAGCAGGGCGGCGGCGTCGAAGCCGCCGCTGGCGTGGACATTGCCATGCTCGCGGGCCACGCGCTCGGCCAGCTCGGCGCAGTCCCTGGGCACGCGCAGGCGGGCGTGCACGGCGCGCAGCAGGGCCACGCTGCGGCCCTCGTGGCCCAGGTGGCGCGGCAGGAGCTCGGGCGGCGTCGTGCCCTTGCCCAGGTCGTGGCCCAGGACGGCCCAGCGCACGGCCAGCGGGGCGCCGACCTGCGCGGCATGGTCGATCGCCATCATCACGTGCACGCCCGTGTCGACCTCGGGGTGGTGCTCGGGCCGCTGCGGCACGCCCCAGAGGCGGTCCAGCTCGGGCAGCAGGCGGGCCAGGGCGCCGGCCTCGCGCAGCACGGTGAAGAGGCGCGAGGGCCGGGCCTCCATCAGGCCGCGGGCCAGCTCCTGCCAGACGCGCTCGGGCACCAGGGCGTCGACCTCGCCGGCCGCCACCATGGCCTGCATCAGGGCCATCGTCTCCGGCGCGACGCTGAAGTCGTCGAAGCGCGCCGCGAAGCGGGCCAGGCGCAGGATGCGCACCGGGTCCTCGGCAAAGGCTGGCGAGACATGGCGCAGCACCCTGGCCGCCAGGTCGCGCTGGCCGCCATGGGGGTCGATGAGGGTGCCGTCGGCCGCGCGGGCCATGGCGTTGATGGTGAGGTCGCGGCGCAGCAGGTCCTCGTCCAGCGTCACCTCGGGCGCGGCGTGGATGGCGAAGCCGTGGTAGCCCGGCGCGGTCTTGCGCTCGGTGCGGGCCAGGGCCACCTCCTCGCGCGTGAGGGGGTCGAGGAAGACCGGGAAGTCGCGGCCCACCGGGGTGTAGCCGGCGGCCAGGAGCTGCCCGGGCGTGGCGCCCACGACCACCCAGTCGCGGTCATGCACGGGGCGGCCCAGCAGGGCGTCGCGCACCGCGCCGCCGACCTCGTAGCGCTGCACGGCCGGCCCGCCGCTCAGCGCCGCGCCAGGGCGCGCCAGGCGTCCAGCCGGCCAGCGGCGCCAGGCCCCAGGTAGCTGGGGGCGACCGCCTCCAGGGCGGCCGGTTCGAGGCCCAGCCGGGCCAGGCCGGGCAGGCGGCCGCTGGCGACGTTGGGCACCTTCATGGAGTCGAGGTTGTCGGCGCTCATCAGCGGCTCGCCGGGCAGCAGGCCCATCAGCGCGGCCTGCAGGCGGCCCACCGCCTCGGGCACGGGCAGCACCGGGCGCGGCACGCCGGCCAGGTGGCCGGCCAGGCGCACCAGCTCGGCCAGGGTCCAGACGCGCGGGCCGGCGGCCTCGATCGTCTCGCCCGCGGTGCCGGCGTCGTCCAGGCAGCGCACCAGGGCCTCGGCCACGTCCTGCACCCAGACCGGCTGGAACTGCGCCTGCGCACCGGCCAGCGGCAGCAGCGGCGCCAGGGCCTGCAGGGCGGCGAAGGTGTTGAGGAAGCGGTCACCGGCGCCGAAGATGACCGAGGGCCGCAGCACGGTCAGGCCGGGGGCGCCGCCCTCGCGCAGCGCGGCCTCGCCCGCGGCCTTGCTGCGCAGGTAGTGCGAGGGCGCGTCGGCCGCCACGCCCAGGGCGCTGACATGCAGCACCCGGCCCACACCGGCCGCACGCGCGGCCCGCGCGACCTTGGCCGGCAGCTCGACATGCACGCGCTGGAAGTCCGCCGGCCGGCCGTGCAGGATGGCGACGAGGTGGATGACGGCCTCGCAGCCCTGCATCAGCCGGACGAGCTGGGCCTCGTCATGGACATCGGCCGCGCACAGCTCGACCGGGGGCAGGGTGCCGATGCGGCCCTTGGCGCGGTCGGGGCGGCGGCTGGGCACGCGCAGCACGGTGGCGGGGCCGTGGCGGCGCAGCAGGACTTCGCAGAGGGCGGTACCGACGAAGCCGGTGCCACCGAGGATCAGCAGCTTGGGCATGGCAGCTTCCAGGTCAGGGAGGGGGCCGGGGCGGGCCGCGGGGCGGCCTGCCCGGGCAGGGCGGGTGCGATCACGAAGGCTCAGGGCAGCTCGGCCTCGCCGGGCTTCTCGGCCGACACGCGCGGGCCGATGGTCTGGCCCAGGCGGCTGCGCAGCGACTGCGGCTGGCCGCTGAGCAGCGCGGCGTAGGCGGTGGTGTTGGACAGCACCTTCTTGACGTAGTCGCGGGTCTCGCTGAAGGGGATGTTCTCGGTCCAGACGGCGGCGTCCAGCGGCGGGCCCTCGCGCCACTTGCGCGGCCGGCTGGGGCCGGCGTTGTAGCCGGCGGCCGCCATGGGATGCGAGCCCTCGAAGCTGTCGAGCACCAGCTTGAGGTAGCCGGTGCCCAGGCGCAGGTTGAGGCTGCGGTCGGTAAGGGCCTGCGGGTCGAGGTTCAGGCCGAGCTTGCGGGCGGTCCACTTGGCGGTGGCCGGCATGATCTGCATCAGGCCGGAGGCGCCGACGCTGGAGCGCGCGTCCAGGATAAAGCGCGACTCCTGCCGGATCAGGCCGTAGACGTAGGCCGGGTCCAGGCCCTGCTCGCGGGCGCGGGCCACCACCTCGCCGCGGAAGGGCATGGGGAAGCGCTGCTGCATGTCGACCTCGACCCGCGTGCGCTCGCTGGTGTTGATGCAGCGGTCCCAGATCTCGCGGTCGCAGGCCAGCTGGGCGGCGGCCAGCAGCTCGCGGTCGCCCAGGCCGCGGAGGGTGTAGTTCCACTCGCGCACGCCCTCGCTGCGCAGGCCGATCTCGATCAGGCCCAGCGCGCGCTGCAGGCCGGGCCGGGCGGCGGCGTCCTGGCGCTCGGCCGGGCTCAGCGGCTGCGGGGCGGGCGGCAGCACGGTCGGCCGGCCCAGGGCCTCCAGGGCGAGCTTGCCGTGGTAGTTCAGCGGGCTGGCGATGCCGGCGTAGAGGCGGCGGGCCTCGGCTTCGAGCATCGCGCCGTCCTGGCTGTCCGGGGCGATGGCCTGCAGGCCGCGGGCCTTCCAGTAGATCCAGGTCGGGTCGTCCTGCTCGTCGGCCGGCAGGGCCTGGATGGCCTGCAGCACCTGCTGCCAGCGGCCCTTGCCGCCGTTGGCGCGCAGGGCGGCACGGGCCTGCCAGGCGTAGGTGTCGTCGGCCGCGCCATGCGGGCCGACCCCCAGGCGCTGGGCGCGCTGGAAGTGGTCCGGCGCCTCGGGCGAGAGCTTCAGCGCGGCCTGCTTGCCCAGGCTGGCCCAGACCCAGCCGGCGGTGGCCGGCGGCAGGTCCTCGCTCCAGCGGGCGTGCATGGCGCGCACGGCCTCGTCGAGCTCGCGGGCGCCGAGACGGATCAGCGCCAGCGCGGCGAGCTCCTGCCCGCGCGGGCCGGTCGGGCCGGCGTGGCGGGCCAGGTAGCGGGCGGGGTTGTCGAAGAGGGCCTCCAGCGCGGCCTCGGCGTCGATCAGGCTGGCGGCCTGCACGGCGGCGGCGCGACGGTTGGCCTCGGTGCTCAGGCGCAGCTTGTGCCAGATCGCGCTGTCGGGCAGCTGGCCGGCCTCGCGCAGGCCGCGGGCCAGGGCATGGCAGGCCTCGTCGGCGTCCTTCTGCGCCCACCAGGTGCGCAGCGGCTCCCCGGACGCGGGCGCGCCGGTCTGCAGCTGGGCCAGGGCGACGTGGCAGTGCACGCGGCGGTCGTCGTCGAGCACGAAGCGCGGGTACTCGGCCAGCAGGGCCGACCAGCTGCGGCGGCGGCCCAGCTCGAGCAGCCAGTCGTTGCGCAGGCGGTCCTCCAGGTAGCTGCCGGGCCAGCGCGCGTAGAAGGCGTCGAGGTCGGCCTGACTGGCGCTGTCGAGGCGGCTGGCCAGCTCCCAGTAGTCGGGCCAGACGGCCAGCGGGTGGCCGGTGGCGGCCGCGCTGCTGCGCAGGGCGGCCAGGCGCGCCCGGTCACGGCGGCGGGCGGCGTCGCGGGCCTCGGTGACGAGGTTGGCCACCTCCTGCGGCACCGGCGCCACGCGGACCGCCGCGGGGGCCGCCGCGGGCGGGCTGGCCGGGGCCGCGAGCCCGCCCAGGCTGAAGGTCAGGAGCAGACCGGAAAGGCCGACCGACCCCAGCCGGCCAAGGGCCAGCGGCCGGGAGAGAAGGACGTTCGGAAGCATGCGGCACACCGGATCGCGACAGGGCGACACGGCAGGTGCCCCCCAGTGCGGACCACTGTACCCGAGCCCCCTCGGCGAGGGGCCGGCCGGGGTGGGCCGACCGGCCGGTCGCGGCCCTGTGGACAATGCCGATTTCACGGCCGCAGCCTGCCTGCCGCCGCCCCGACCTTGCCGAGGATGCCGATGCCGCCCCTGCCCTTCGACCCGCTGTCCCTGCCGCGCGACAAGAAGCAGCTGCGCCGCCTGCTGCAGGCCGAGCGCCAGGCCCTGCCCGACCGCCTGGAGCGCGCGGTGCAGCTGCAGAGCGTGCTGCGGATCTGGCTGGCCACCCGCCCGGACCACACGGTGGGGGCCTACTGGCCGATCAAGGGCGAGTTCGATCCGCTGCCGGCCCTGCACCGCTGGACGGAGGGCAGCGGCCACGGCACCGGCGACGGCCCGCCGCGCCGCATCGGCCTGCCGGTGATGAACCGCGAGACCAAGCAGCTGCGCTTCCTGCAGTGGTATCCGGGCTGCCCGATGGAGCACGACGCCTACGACATCCCGAAGCCGCAGGGCACCGACCTGGTGACGCCGACGCTGCTGATCGTGCCCTGCGTGGGCTACGGCCCCGGCGGCCTGCGCCTGGGCTACGGCGGCGGCTTCTACGACCGCACCCTGGCCGCGCTGGACCCGCGCCCCTACACCGTCGGCATCGGCTACTCGCATGGCCACATCCCCTGGCTGGAGGCCGAGCCGCACGACATCCCCCTGGACACGCTGCTGACCGAGGAAGGCGTGATCTGGCAGCGCGAGGCGGCATGAGCGCCGCGGCCGGGACGATCGTGCACGGCGCGCTGCGCCTGGCCGACCATGACCCCGGCGCCCGGCCCGCGCGCAGCAGCAGCCGCGAGGCCGACCAGGCCCGGCTCGAGGCCCTGGCCCTGGAGATCGACCGCCTGCAGACCCTGATGTGGGCCCAGGGCCAGGCGCCCGGTCCGCAGGCCGCACGCGCCCCGCGCCTGCTGCTGGTGCTGCAGGGCATGGACACCAGCGGCAAGGACGGCACGGCGCGCGCCGTCTTCGGCCGCTGCAGCCCGCTGGGCGTGCGGGTGGCGGCCTTCAAGGCCCCGACGGAGGAGGAGCGTGCCCGCGACTTCCTCTGGCGCGTGCACGCCCAGGTGCCACGCGCCGGCGAGCTGGTGATCTTCAACCGCAGCCACTACGAGGACGTGCTGGTCCCGGTGGTCACGGGCGGCATCGACGCGGCCGAGCGCGAGCGCCGACTGGCCCAGATCAAGGCCTTCGAGCGCCTGCTGGTGGAAAGCGGCACGACACTGCTCAAGTGCTTCCTGCACCTGTCCAAGGCCGAGCAGGCCAGGCGCCTGCAGGCGCGGCTGGACGACCCCGAGAAGCGCTGGAAATTCCAGGCCAGCGACCTCGCCACGCGCGCCCAGTGGGACGCCTACCAGGCCGCCTACGAGACCGCGCTGGCCGCCACCTCGACCGCCCAGGCGCCCTGGCACCTGATCCCGTCCGACAGCAAGAGCAACCGCAACCTGATGGTGGCCGAGCGGGTGGCCGCGGCCCTGCGCGCGCTGAAGCTGCAGGCCCCGCCGACCGACCCGGCCCTGGCGGGCTTGCGGATCGACGGCGACTGAGGGCCGGCGCTCAGAAGCGGTAGCCCAGGCCCACGCTCCACAGCGTCGGGTCCACGTTCAGGGTGCCCAGGCGGGCGCCACCGGCCGAGACGGTGGTGTCCAGCCAGACCTTCTTCACGTCCAGGTTCAGCAGCCAGCCGCCGCCGACCGGCAGGTCCACGCCCGCGCCCAGGGCCGGGCCGATGCTGCTGCGGTCGATCGTCACGCCGGCCGGCAGCTCGACGCTGGAGAAGCGGGTGAAGTTGAGGCCGGCCCCGACATAGGGCCGCCAGCCGGCCAGGCCGGTCACGTGGTACTGCAGGCTCAGCACCGGCGGCAGGTGGCGCAGGCTGCCGATGTCGCTGCCGGCCGAGCGCAGGTGCTGCTTCTGCGGCGTGGTCAGCACCAGCTCGACAGCCCAGTTCGGGGTGAGGAAGCGGGTGATGTCGACCTCGGGCAGCCAGCGCTCGTTGATCGACAGGTCGAGGCCGGTGGTGTCGTGGTTGCGCGGGTCGAGCTGGGTCGCGCGGGCACGGACGATCCAGTCGCCGGCGTCGGTCGGGGCCGCGGCAGCAGGCCCGGCCGCCAGGCCGGCCCAGGCGGCGAGCAGCAGGGGGGCCAGGGTCTGGGGAAGGGTGCGGGTCATGGTGAGCTCTCCTTGGAAACCATCGCTGGGATGGATCCATTGGAGGGCCCGGGCCCGCGCCCGGCATTGCGCCGCATCAAGCGCGGCGCGCGCCGGGTTTGTCGCAGATCAAGGGCCGTGCACGCGCGCCGGCCGGCCGCGCGCACGGCCGGGCTTCAGCGCATCAGGCGCTTGCAGATCTCCAGCGACAGGGCCGACTGGTTCAGCGTGTAGAAGTGGATGGCCGGCACGCCGTGCGAGATCAGGCGCTCGCACAGGCGGGTGACCACCTCCAGGCCGAAGCTTCGGATGGAGGCGACATCGTCCATGTAGCCCTCCATCTTCAGCTGCACCCAGCGCGGGATCTCGATGCCGTCGCGCTGCGCGAACTGCGCGATCCGCGCGTAGTTGTGGAAGGGCATGATCCCCGGGACGATGGGCACGTCCACGCCGCGCGAGCGCGCTTCCTCGACAAAGTGGAAGTAGGCGTCGGCGTTGTAGAAGAACTGCGTGATCGCGGCGGTGGCGCCGGCCTTGACCTTCTGGGCGAAGTAGTCGATGTCGCGGCGCGCGTAGCGCTGCTGCGGGTGGTACTCCGGGTAGGCGGCGACCTCGATCTTCAGCTCGGGGCCCTCGGTCTCGCGGATGAACTCGATCAGCTCGCTCGCGTAGCGGAACTCGCCGGCCGTGCCGGTGCCGCTGGGCAGGTCGCCGCGCAGCGCGACGATGCGCCGGATGCCCTGCTTGCGGTAGGTCGCCAGGATCTCGGCGATGTTCTCGCGGGTCGAGCCGATGCACGACAGGTGCGGCGCGGCTTCGTGGCCCAGGGCCGCGATGTCGGCCACGGTCGACAGCGTGCGTTCGCGGGTCGAGCCGCCGGCGCCGTAGGTGACGCTGAAGAACTCGGGCGAGACGGGGGTCAGCTCGCGGACCACGGTCTTGAGCTTCTCGGCGCCGGCCTCGGTGTTGGGCGGGAAGAACTCGAAGCTGACCGGCAGCGGCAGGCTGCGGCCGTCGGAAGAGGGGGAACTCATGAAGGGGACTCCTCGGGCGGCGAGGCCACCGCCCAGACGAAAAATTCCTGATTGCCGTCGCCCCCGGCCAGGGCGCTCGGGAAGTAGGCACGCACGGTCCAGGCCAGGGCCCGGCAGGCCTCGCGCACGGCCTGCTCCAGCAGCGGGTAGCGGCTGGCATCCTTGACCAGGCCGCCGCGGCCGACATGCTCCGGCCCCAGCTCGAACTGCGGCTTGATCAGCAGCAGCGCCTGACCCCCGGGCCGCAGCCAGGGGGCGAGATCGACCAGCGACCGGCTCATCGGGATGAAGGACAGGTCGCCGACCAGCAGGTCGAAGCCGCCGGCCGGCACCACGTCCGCCAGCGCCGAGCCGGCCAGCTGCCGCACGTGCAGGCCTTCGAGCGCGAGCAGGCGCGGATGGCCGGCCAGGCGCGGATGCAGCTGGCCGTGGCCGACGTCGAAACCCACCACCCGCGCCGCGCCGCGCGCCAGCAGCACCTCGCTGAAGCCACCCGTGCTCTGGCCGGCGTCCAGGGCCTGCAGACCGGCCGGGTCCAGCCCGGTCCGGGCCAGCGCGGCCTCCAGCTTCAGCCCGCCGCGCGAGACCCAGCGGGTCTCGGCATCGTCGGTGACCTGCAGCTCGCAGTCCTCCGCCAGCGCCTCGCCCGCCTTGCGCGGACGCTGCCAGGGCTGGTCCGGCGCCAGCCGCCAACGCACCGCGCCGTGCTCGATCAGGCGCTGCGCAGCCGAGCGGCTCGGAGCCAAGCCGCGCTGCACCAGCAACTGATCAATTCGCGGCATGACGGACGACGCAGACCTCAGCACGATCCCAGCAGACGCGGTGGATCCGGCTGCGCCGGTCCACACGCGTCGCCCCCTTGAGGGGGCGGCCGAAGGCCGTAGGGGGGGAGATCAATACCGATAGGTATTGGCCTTGTACGGGCCTTCCTTCTTCACGCCGATGTAGGCGGCCTGCTCGTCGGTCAGCTCGGTCAGCTGGGCGCCGACCTTCTTCAGGTGCAGGCGGGCGACCTTCTCGTCGAGGTGCTTGGGCAGCACGTAGACCTTGCCGACCTCGTAGGCCTCGGGCTTGGTGAACAGCTCGATCTGGGCGATCGTCTGGTTCGCGAAGCTCGACGACATCACGAAGCTGGGGTGGCCGGTGGCGCAGCCCAGGTTGACCAGGCGGCCCTTGGCCAGCAGGGTGATCTTCTTGCCGTCCGGGAAGGTGATGTGGTCGACCTGGGGCTTGATCTCGTCCCAGACCAGGCCTTCGAGCGAGGCCACGTCGATCTCGTTGTCGAAGTGGCCGATGTTGCAGACGATGGCCTCGTCCTTCATGACGGCCATGTGCTCGTAGCGCAGCACGCTCTTGTTGCCGGTGGCGGTCACGAAGATGTCGGCCTTGTCGGCGGCGTATTCCATCGTGACGACCTTGTAGCCTTCCATCGCGGCCTGCAGGGCGTTGATCGGGTCGATCTCGGTCACCCAGACCTGGGCCGACAGCGCGCGCAGCGCCTGGGCCGAGCCCTTGCCCACGTCGCCGTAGCCGGCCACCACCGCGACCTTGCCGGCGATCATCACGTCGGTGGCGCGCTTGATCGAGTCGACCAGGGACTCACGGCAGCCATAAAGGTTGTCGAACTTGCTCTTGGTGACGCTGTCGTTGACGTTGAT
>CAYSQO010000069.1:0-9818 GCA_964433315.1 uncultured Rubrivivax sp. | reverse complement strand
GGGGAGGACAGAAGAAGGGGTTCCGGCCGGCCCGGGGCGGCGCGCCGTAAAGCATCCGTCAAATTCTAGAATCCGCCCCGTGAGCGTCTTTGCCCTGGGCCTGAACCACACCACCGCGCCGGTCGACCTGCGCGGTCGCTTCGCGTTCACGCTCGAACAGCTGGGCCCGACGCTGCAGGCCTTCCGCGAGCGCCTGGGCGCCGAGAAGCGCGCGGCGCGCCTGCCCGAGGCGGCGCTGCTCTCCACCTGCAACCGCACCGAGCTCTACTGCTCGGCCGAGCCCGCGCTGGTGCGGCCGGCCCTGGACTGGCTGGCCAGCGTCGGCGGCATCCAGGGCGAGGCCCTGCGGCCGCACAGTTACCTGCTGCAGGGCGATGCGGCGGCGCGGCATGCCTTCCGCGTGGCCAGCGGACTCGATTCCATGGTGCTGGGCGAGCCGCAGATCCTCGGCCAGATGAAGCAGGCCGTGCGCGAGGCCGACAGCGCCGGCACCCTGGGCAGCACCCTGCACCAGCTCTTCCAGCGCAGCTTCGCGGTGGCCAAGGAGGTGCGCACGGCCACCGAGATCGGCGCGCATTCCATCAGCATGGCCGCCGCAGCCGTGCGCCTGGCCGGCCAGCTCTTCGAGGACCTGCAGCAGACGCGGGTGCTCTTCGTCGGGGCCGGCGAGATGATCGAGCTGGCCGCCACCCACTTCGCGGCGCGCCAGCCGGCCCGCATCGCCATCGCCAACCGCACGCTGGATCGCGGCGAGAAGCTGGCCCTGCGTTTCGGCGCCGAGGCCCTCCGCCTGGCCGACCTGGCCACCCGCCTGCACGAGTTCGACATCGTCGTCTCCTGCACCGCCAGCAGCCTGCCGCTGATCGGCCTGGGCGCGGTGGAGCGGGCCCTCAAGCTGCGCCGCCACCGGCCGGTCTTCATGGTCGACCTGGCCGTGCCGCGCGACATCGAGCCCGAGGTGGCGCGCCTGGACGACGTCTACCTCTACACCGTCGATGACCTCTCGGCCATCGTGCAGAGCGCGGGCGAGAAGCGCCAGGCGGCCGTGGCCCAGGCCGAGGCCATCATCGAGACCGGCGTGCAGAGCTTCGTGCACTGGCTGGACCAGCGTGCCACCGTGCCGCCGCTGATCCGCGCCCTGCACGCGCAGACCGACGTCTGGCGCGAGGCCGAGATCGCCCGCGCCCGGCGCCTGCTGGCACGCGGCGAGCCGGTGGAGGCGGTGCTCGACGCCCTGAGCCGCGGCCTCACCCAGAAGCTGCTGCACGGCGCGATGGCCGAGCTGCACGGTGCCGACCCGGTGCAGCGGCAGCAGGTCGCGGGCACGGTCTCGCGGCTCTTCCTGCGCGGCCCGCGCGGCGGCGAGTCGGCCGAGGGCGACGGGGCCTAGCGCCGCGCGCGACCGGCCCCGGGCCCGCCCCGGACGGGCCGGCCCCCGTCGACAGCGCCGGCCGCGGGCCGCCCTGCCGACCCGCTCCCCGTCCCTCCCCGTCCGCGGCCCCCAGGCCGCCCCGACACCCACGCGATCCCGCGCCCCCAGCCGCCGGCCCCATGAAACCCTCGCTGCGCCAGCACCTGCAGCGCCAGGCCGAACGCCTGGCCGACCTGGACCGCCTGCTCGCCGACCCCGAGCTGCTGCACGACGCCGCGGCCTTCCGCCGCCTGGGGCGGGAGCACACCGAGCTGCAGGGCCTGATCGAGCGCGCCACCCGCCACGCCCGCCGCAGCGCCGACCGCGCCGCGGCCGAGGCCCTGCGGCGCGAGGCGGGCGACGATGCCGAGATGCGCGCGATGGCCGAGGAGGAGATCGCCGCGGCCGAGGCCGAGCTGGCCCGGCTGGAAGCCGAGCTGGAGCGCCTGATGCTGCCGCGCGACCCCGACGATGCGCGCGACGCCTACCTGGAGATCCGCGCCGGCACCGGCGGCGACGAATCCGCCCTCTTCGCCGGCGACCTGCTGCGCATGTACCTGCGCCATGCCGAGCGCCAGGGCTGGCAGGCCGAGATCCTGTCGGCCAGCCCCAGCGAGCTGGGCGGCTACAAGGAGGTCATCGTCCGCATCGCGGGCGAGGGGGTCTACGGCCGGCTGAAGTTCGAGTCCGGCGGGCACCGCGTGCAGCGTGTGCCGGCCACCGAATCGCAGGGCCGCATCCACACCAGCGCCTGCACCGTGGCCGTGATGGCCGAGCCCGACGCGGCCGAGGCCGTCACCCTCAACCCGGCCGAGCTGCGCATCGACACCTTCCGCGCCAGCGGCGCGGGCGGACAGCACATCAACAAGACCGACTCCGCCGTGCGCGTGACCCACCTGCCCACCGGCCTGGTCGCCGAATGCCAGGACGACCGCAGCCAGCACCGCAACAAGGCCCGGGCCCTGGCCGTGCTGGCCGCGCGGCTGCGCGACAAGTACAAGCTCGAACGCGAGGCGCGCGAGGCCGCCACCCGCCGCGCGCTCGTCGGCAGCGGCGACCGCAGCGACCGCATCCGCACCTACAACGTGCCGCAGGGCCGCCTGAGCGACCACCGCATCAACCTGACGCTCTACCAGCTCGGCGCCATCCTCGACGGCGAGCTGGGCCCGGTGACCGAGGCCCTGATCGCCGCGCGCGAGACCGCCCAGCTCGCCGCGCTGGCCGAGGCCGCGGCATGAACCCGCCCAACCCGACGCCCCCGACGACCGTCGGCCAAGCCCTGGCCGCCGCCCGCGCGGCCGGCGTCGAGCGCCTGGACGCCCTGGCCCTGCTGGGCGCGCTGCTGCAGCGCCCGCGCAGCTGGCTGATGGCGCATGACGAGGCCCCGCTCGGCGCCGCCGCCACGGCCTGGACCGCGCAGCTTGCACGGCGCGCGGCCGGCGAGCCGCTGGCCTACCTGCTCGGCGAGAAGGACTTCCACGGCCTCGCCCTGGCCGTCGACCCGGCCGTGCTGGTGCCCCGGCCCGACACCGAGACCCTGGTCGACTGGGCCCTGGATTTGCTGCCCCCCGGGGCTGCCTGGCGCGTGGCCGACCTGGGCACCGGCAGCGGTGCCATCGCCCTGGCCGTGGCCGCCGCCCGGCCGGCCGCCCGCCTGGTGGCGGTGGACGCCAGCGCCGCCGCCCTGGCCGTGGCCTGCGCGAACGCCCGGCGCCTGGGGCTGGACCGCGAGGCGCCGTCGCCCGGGCTGCAGCCCGGGCTCGCCGCGGACGCCGCAGCCGCTGGCCCCGCAGATCAGCTTGCAGATCAGCCCGCGGACCGGCACGCCCTCGGCCCCGGACCGCGCTTCGAGGCCCGCCTCGGCGACTGGTGGGCCCCGCTGGCGGGCGAGCGCTTCGCGCTGGTGCTCAGCAACCCGCCCTACATCGCCGAGGGCGATCCGCACCTGGCCGCGCTGAAGCACGAACCGGCGATGGCCCTGGCCTCGGGCCCCGACGGCCTGGACGCTCTACGGCAGATCACTGCCGGCGCCGCCGCCCATCTGCAGCCCGGGGGCTGGCTGCTGTTCGAGCACGGCTGGGACCAAGCCGAGGCGGTGGCCGCCCTGCTGCGCGCGGCCGGCTTCGAGGCCGTGCAGCACCGCCTGGACCTGGGCGGGCACCACCGCTGCACCGGCGGCTGCCGGCCCTGAGCGCGGGAGCGCCCGGCACCGGCCCGGGCCTTCCGCGCCGCGCCCCCGGAACCGGCGGCGCGGCGTAGCATCGTCGCCCGGGGGCCGTGATCCGGCCCCGCTGCACGCCTGGAGGTCGACATGTCTTCCCCTTGCCCGCGGCTCCACCCTCCGCCCCTCGCCGCCGCGGCGGCCCTGCTGGCTGCGCTGCTGGGCGGCGACGCGCAGGCCGAGCCGGGCGCCGGGCTGCGCTGGCCCGGTCGGCCCGCGACGCTGCAGTCCGCAGCCGACGCGGCGCCGCCGCGCTGGTCGATCCACCTGGGCCTGGCCCCTGCCGAGGCGACGGACCCCGGCGTCATGCGCTGGCGCGGCCTGGGCCTGCGGGCCGATCACGATCTCGACGGCGAGGCCGGCGGCCTGCGCCTGAGCGGCGGCCTGCTGCTCGGCGACGCGGCGGCGGCCTGGCGCAGCCTCGGGGGCCTCGGCCCGATCGGGTCGGGTCTCGGGCATGAAACGGCGGGCCTGCGGCCCCCGGGCCGCGAGACCCTGCCGCAGGCGGGGGCCGGCTACCTCGGCATCGGCTACAGCCTCGCGCCGCGCCCGTCGGGCTGGGGCTTCCAGGCCGACCTGGGCCTGCTGGCGCCGTGGCCGCGGGCGCCGGTGCGGCTGGGGGACGCCCCCAGCCGCTCGCCCAGCCCGGCCGAGCTGATCCGCGAGCTGCGCCTGAACCCGGTGCTTCAGCTGGGCGTGTCCTACGCCTTCTGAGGCCGCCGCGAGCGGGCCGTAGGACGGCGCGGCGATACTTGCCGCTTCGCGTTTTTTCTTGCAGCGGGAAGCCCCATGAGCGACGTTCTCCAGACCATCGACCAACTCGTCAAGTCGCACCGCGTCGTGCTCTTCATGAAGGGCAGCGCGCAGTTCCCGATGTGCGGCTTTTCGGGCCGTGCCGTGCAGGTGCTCAAGGCCTGCGGCGTGACCGACCTGCACACCGTCAACGTGCTGGAGGACGAGGCCATCCGCCAGGGCATCAAGGACTACGCCCAGTGGCCGACCATCCCCCAGCTCTACGTCAAGGGCGAGTTCGTCGGCGGCTCGGACATCATGATGGAGATGTACCAGGCCGGCGAGCTGCAGCAGCTGCTGGCCGCCTGAGCCCCCGCAGGACGGCCCCGCGGTGAGCAGCCCGTCCCGCCTCGTCGTCGGCCTGACCGGCGCCACCGGCGCCGTCTACGCCACCCGGCTGCTCGGCCGGGCGCGGGCCCTGGGGGTGGAGACCCATCTGGTGGTCACCCCGGCCGGCGTGCTCAATGCGCACCACGAGCTGGGCCTGGACCGCAAGGGCCTGGAGGCGCTGGCCGACCACGCCCACGCCCCCGGCGACGTCGGGGCCTGCATCGCCAGCGGCAGCTTCGCGACGGCGGCCATGGTGGTCGCGCCCTGCTCGATGAAGACCCTGGCGGCCATCGCCCACGGCCTGGGCGACAACCTGCTGACCCGGGCGGCGGACGTCACGCTCAAGGAGCGCCGCCGCCTGGTGCTGATGGTGCGCGAGACGCCCTTCAACCTGGCCCACCTGCGCAACATGACGGCCGTGACCGAGATGGGCGGCATCGTCTTCCCGCCGCTGCCGGCCTTCTACCTGAAGCCGGCCTCGATCGACGAACTGGTCGACGAGACGGTGGAGCGGGTGCTGGCCCTGCTGCAGCTGCAGGGCGCGAGGCCGCAGGCCTGGACGGGGCTCTGAGCCCGGCGCGGGCTCAGCCAGCCGGCGCCTCCTCGGGCAGCAGGTCCCAGCGCCGGCGCGCGGCGAGCACCGCATTCGGATAGGCCGCCTGGCCGCGGCTGCCGTTGTAGCGGCCCAGGGCCAGGAAGAGGTTGCCGCGCTCGGTGTCCAGGTAGTGGCGCAGGATCACGCAGCCGAAGCGCAGATTGGTCTGCAGGTGGAAGAGCCGGGCCGGGTCGCCGTCGCCGATGAGCCGCGCCCAGAAGGGCATGACCTGCATCAGGCCGCGCGCACCGGCGCTGCTGACCGCGTACTTGCGGAAGCCGCTTTCCACCTCGATCAGGCCCAGCACCAGGGCGCGTTCCAGGCCGGCGCGGGCGCTTTCGTACCACAGGGTTTCGAGGAAGGCCTCGCGCAGCGCGGGCTCGGGCAGACGGCGCTGCAGGCGCTGGCCGACGGCGGCATGCCAGCGCTGGTAGGCCTCGCGCGCCTGGGGTCGGTCGAAGGACAGACGCGGCGGCGCCGCGCGGTGGATGGCGGCGCTGAGCGCGGTGCGCACGGCATCGGCCAGCGGTTCCTCGATCTGGCGGCCGGCGCGGGCCGGCGGCAGGGCCAGCAGCGCGCCGCCGGCCAGGGCTGCAGCGCGCCGCAGCAGGCGACCCAGGGCGCCCCGCCGGCCGGGGGCCGGAGGGTGCGCCCGCAGGCTCACGCGACGAGCCGCGCCTGGAGCTGCGCGGCCGCCTCGGCCACCGGGCAGCCCGTGGCCGCGGCATCGCGGCGGCCCTGCAGCTCGACCTGGCCCTCCTTGAGGCCGCGGTCCGACAGCACGACGCGCTGCGGCACACCGATCAGCTCCCAGTCCGCGAACATGGCCCCGGGCCGCTCGCCGCGGTCGTCGAGGATGGCGTCGACCCCGGCCGCCAGCAGCTCGGCATGCAGGGCGTCGGCGGCGGCCTTCACGGCCTCGGAACGGTCGTAGCCGATCGGGCACACCGCCACCTGGAAGGGCGCGATCGAGGCCGGCCAGACGATGCCGCGCGCATCGTGGTTCTGCTCGATCGCGGCGCCGAGGATGCGGGTCACGCCGATGCCATAGCAGCCCATCTCGAAGAGCCGGGGCTTGCCGGTCTCGTCGAGGAAGGTGGCGTTCATCGCCTTCGAGTACTTGGTGCCGAGGTAGAACACATGGCCCACCTCGATGCCGCGCTGGATGGCCAGCACGCCGCGGCCGTCGGGCGAGGGGTCGCCGACGACGACGTTGCGCAGGTCGGCCACGGCATCGGGCTCGGGCAGGTCACGGCCCCAGTTGACGCCGCGCAGGTGGGCCTCGGCGACGTTGGCGCCGCAGACGAAGTCGCTCATGCGCGCGACGCTGCGGTCGGCGACGACCTTCACGCCCTGCGGCCCGCGGTCCACGCCCACCGGCCCCAGGTAGCCGGGCTTGCTGCCAAAGGCGGCCTGGATCTCGGCCGCGGTCGCGAAGCGGAAGCCCGCCTTCAGGCTGGCGCCGTCGGGCAGCTCGACCTTGCCGGCCTTGACCTCGTTGAGCTCGTGGTCGCCGCGGACCAGCAGCAGCCAGAGCTGGGTCTTCACCGGATGCCCGGCCGCATCGAGCGTGTCGCTGGCCAGGACCAGGCTCTTGACCGTGCGCTCGATGGGCAGGCCCAGCAGCCTGGCCACGTCGGCGCAGGTGCTGGTGGACGGCGTGGGCACCTGGACCATGGCCTCGCCGGGCGCGGCGCGCTCGGGCCCCAGGGGCAGGGCCTCGGCCAGCTCGATGTTGGCGGCGTAGTCGCTGTCCGGGCAGTAGACGATGGCGTCCTCGCCGGTCTCGGCGATGACCTGGAACTCGTGCGAGCGGTCGCCGCCGATGGCGCCGGTGTCAGCCGCCACCGCGCGGTACTGCAGGCCCAGGCGGTCGAAGATCTTCAGGTAGGCCGCGAACATCTGCTCGTAGCTGCGGCCGGCGGCTTCGGCATCGCGGTCGAAGGAGTAGGCGTCCTTCATCGTGAACTCGCGGCCGCGCATGATGCCGAAGCGCGGGCGGCGCTCGTCGCGGAACTTGGTCTGGATCTGGAAGAAGTTCTTGGGCAGCTGCTTGTAGCTGCGCAGCTCCTGGCGGGCGATGTCGGTAACCACCTCCTCGCTGGTCGGCTGGATGATGAAGTCGCGGTCGTGGCGGTCCTTCACCCGCATCAGCTCCGGACCCATCTTGTCGAAGCGGCCCGTCTCCTGCCAAAGCTCGGCCGGCTGGACCACCGGCATGCTCAGCTCCACGGCGCCGGCGCGCACCATCTCCTCGCGGATGATGGCCTCGACCTTGCGGACGACCCGTAGACCCATGGGCATGTAGTTGTAGATGCCGGCGCCCAGGCGCTTGATCATGCCGGCGCGCATCATCAGCTGGTGGCTGACGACCTCGGCGTCGGCAGGCGCTTCCTTGAGGGTCGCGATGAAGAACTGGCTGGCTTTCATGGGGGGCGGGTGCTGCTTGCCGCGGACCGGCGGGTGACCCTGCCCTGGAGGACCGACCCCGCCTTGCGCGGGGCCGGCAGGCCGTCGGCGATTGGCATCGCTCGGGCCCGCTGCAATAATGAAATCAATCCGTTATCGAGGTTTCATTATGCTCGACCGTGAAGGCTTCCGGCCCAACGTCGGCATCGTCCTGCTGAACCAGCGCAACCAGGTCTTCTGGGGGAAGCGGATCCGCACGCACTCCTGGCAATTCCCCCAAGGCGGCATCAAGCACGGCGAGACGCCTGAACAGGCCATGTTCCGCGAGCTGCACGAAGAGGTGGGCCTGCATCCCGAGCATGTCCGCATCGTCGGCCGCACCCGCGACTGGCTGCGCTACGAGGTGCCGGACCACTTCATCCGGCGCGACGCCCGCGGCCACTACAAGGGCCAGAAGCAGATCTGGTTCCTGCTGCAGCTCACCGGCCGCGACAGCGACATGAACCTGCGCGCGACCAGCCACCCCGAGTTCGACGCCTGGCGCTGGAACGACTACTGGGTGCCGCTGGAGGTGGTGATCGAGTTCAAGCGCGATGTCTACCAGCTGGCCCTGACCGAGCTGGCGCGCTACCTGCCGCGGCCGCAGGGCAGCGGCTCGCGCTACCTGCGCGGCGGGCTGCGCCAGCCGCGGCGCCTGGACGAGAACGGCGCCCTGCCGGCCGGCGAGGGCTACCTCGGCGAGCTGCCGCCGGATGCCGAGCCGCCCCCGATGGCCGGTCGCGGCCCGCTGGGCCCGGCCCAGCACTGAGCACTGGCAGCCGGCCCGCGCCGCAAGGCGCGCGTGCCCGCCACGGCCCCTCGCTCAGCGTCCCTGGAGCAGGGCCTCGGCGAATTCACGGGCCTGGAAGCGCTCCAGGTCCTCGAGCTTCTCGCCCACGCCGATGAAGTAGACCGGCACCGGCCCGGCCGCGCGCTGGCGCGCCCACAGGGCGATGGCGGCCAGCACGCCGCCCTTGGCGGTGCCGTCGAGCTTGGTGACCACCAGGCCCGTCAGACCCAGGGCGGCATCGAAGGCCTGCACCTGGCTGAGCGCGTTCTGGCCGGTGTTGCCGTCGAGGACCAGCAGCACCTCGTGCGGCGCGCCGTCCATGGCCTTGCCGAGGGTGCGCTGGATCTTCTTCAGCTCCTCCATCAGGTGCAGCTGGGTCGGCAGGCGGCCGGCGGTGTCGGCGATGACGGCCGCGCAGCCGCGCGCCTGGCCGGCCTTGACCGCATCGAAGCAGACCGCGGCCGGATCGCCGCTTTCCTGGCTGACGATCTCGACCAGCTTGTCGGCCTGCGGGGCCGCGCCGGCCCGATCGGCCCAGACGGCGAGCTGCTCGCGCGCGGCGGCGCGGAAGGTGTCGGCCGCGGCCAGCAGCACCTTGTGGCCGCCGTCGGCCAGGTGGCGGGTCAGCTTGCCGATGGTCGTCGTCTTGCCGGCACCGTTCACGCCCGCGACCATCAGCACGGTGGGTTCGGCCGTGCCCAGCTGCAGCGGGCGCTCCAGCGGCTGCAGCAGCTCGGCGATGGCCTCGATCAGCAGCTCCTTCACGGCCGCCGGATCGGTGGCCTTGGCCGCCTTCACGCGGCGGCGCAGGTCCTCCAGCAGGTGGCGGGTGGCGCCGACGCCGGCATCGGCCATGAGCAGGGCGGCCTCCAGCTCCTCGTAGAGCGTCTCGTCGATTTGCGTGCCGGTGAAGACCTGGGCGATCGAGCTGCCGGTCTTCTTCAGGCCGGCGCTGAGCCGAGCGAACCAGGAAGCGCGCGGCACGGGCGCCGGCGCCGCCATGGCAGGAGCGGCGGGCGGAGCCGCCGGCGGGACCGGGCCGGCGGCCGGCGGGGGGCGCACGGCGGCGGGCGGATCGACCGGCGCCGGGCTCTTCTTGCGAAAGAAACTGAACATCCGCTCAGGATACCTGCCGGCCTGGGGCGGGGCGTCCGGCCCCGGGCCGCGACCCGGCACGGCGGGCCGCGGCGACCGCCTTCCTAGAATCGCGGCCGTGAAGGCCCGCCCCCCC
>CAYSQO010000068.1:0-9889 GCA_964433315.1 uncultured Rubrivivax sp. | reverse complement strand
TGGAGAAATGGGACACGACCCGATTGTATGAAGAGGCCCGCGACGAATCCTCGGCCGCCAACTGGGACCGCGCGATCCAGCTCTACACCCGCCTGGAGGCCCGCGCCGCTGGCACCCAGCTTGCCCAGCAGGCCCAGCTCGACCTGGCCTACGCGCAGTGGAAGAACGGCCTCAAGCCCGAGGCCCTGGCCACGCTGGACCGCTTCATCAGCCTGAACCCGAGCAGCCCGGCGCTGGACTACGCCTACTACCTGCAGGGCCAGATCAACTTCAACGAGCGGCTCGGCCTGCTGGGCAGCTTCGCGCGCCAGGATCTCTCCGAGCGCGACCAGCAGGCCTCGCGCGACGCCTACCAGAGCTACCGCCAGGTCGTCACCCTCTTCCCGAACTCGCGCTACGCGCCGGATGCCGGCCTGCGGATGAACTACATCCTCAACACGCTGGCGCAGTACGAGGTGCACGTCGCCCGCTACTACGCGCGGCGTGGCGCCTGGGTGGCGGCGGTGAACCGCGCCCAGCAGGCGGTGCAGGAATTCCGCAACGCGCCGGCCGTCGAGGAGGCGCTGTTCATCATGGTCCGCGGCTACGACGAGCTGAAGCTGCCCGAGCTTCGCGACGACGCCCAGCGCGTGCTGCTCAAGAACTTCCCGAACAGCGTCTTCCTCAGCGGCGGCCTGGACGCCAAGGCCAAGGTCAGCAAGCCCTGGTGGCAGGTCTGGTGACCTCGCCCAGCCAGCCCAGCGCCTCGTCCAGATCGTCCAGGCGCGGCATGGGCGGCAAGGCGGCCAGCAGCTGGCGACCGTAGCCCGGCGCCGCCAGACGCGGGTCGGCCACCACCAGCAGGCCGCAGTCGCTTTCGCGGCGGATCAGGCGCCCGGCACCCTGCTTCAGCGCCACGGCGGCTTCGGCCACGAAGTAGTCCTTGAAGGGGCTGCGGCCCTCGGCCTCCAGCTGCCGGCAGCGCGCCTCGACCAGCGGGTCGCTCGGCGGCGGGAAGGGCAGCTTGTCGATCAGCACGCACTGCAGGGCCTCGCCCGGCACGTCGATGCCTTCCCAGAAGCTGGCTGAACCCACCAGCAGCGCCGGTTCGCCGGCCACGAAGCGCTCCAGCAGCTGACGCTTCGGCAGGCGGCCCTGCACCAGCAGGGCGATGCCGGCCTCGGCCAGCGGCGACTCCAGGTCCTCGGCGATGCGCTGCAGCGCCCGCAGCGTGGTGGTCAGCACGAAGGTGCGGCCGTTCAGCTGCAGCGCGCAGCGGGCCGCCAGGGACGCCACGGCGGCCGGGTGCTCGGGGCTGTTCGGCCGCGGGAAGCGCGCCGGCACGTGCAGGCGCGCCTGCTGCGGATAGTCGAAGGGGCTGTCGAGCTTGAGCGTGCGGGCCCGGTCGTCGAGCCCGGTGCGTTCGGTGAACCACTGCAGGCGCGCATCCGCGCCCAGCGTGGCCGAGGTGAAGACCCAGGCCCGCGGCGCCGCGTCGAGCTGACCCTGCATGGCCTCGCGCACGTCCAGCGGGCTGTCGACCAGGCGCATGGCCAGGCTGCCGAGCTCGATCCAGCGTACCCGGCCCGGCTCGGCCGGCTGGCCGAAGGCGCGGGCCGTCTGGCCCAGGGCCTGGGCCCGGTCGGCCAGCTTGGGAAAGTCGGGCGCCAGCTCGCTGACGGTGTCGAGCGCCGCGCGCACGGCCTCGGCCGCCCCGGCCAGGGTGGCCAGGCCGTCGATGAAATCCGGCGCCTCGGCCCGGTCCTCCCAGCGCAGCTTGAGGCTGCCGCCGCGCGGCGGTCGGTGGGCCAGCGGGCCGGCGGCGGCCAGGCGCAGGTCGCGCGCGGCGCGGTCCAGCCGGCCGGCCAGCTCGGCCCAGGGCTGCAGGCCGCGGGCCTCGCGCAGGCCGGCGGCAAGCAGGTCGCGGGCGAGGTCCAGGGCCTGTGCGCTGCCCAGGTTGCGGCCCAGGAAGCCGACGCCGGCCTCGGCCAGCTGGTGGGCCTCGTCGAAGATGGCCAGCTCCACGCTGGGCAGCAGCTCGGCCATGCCGGTGTCGCGCAGGCTGAGGTCGGCAAAGAAGAGATGGTGGTTGACGACGACGAGGTCGGCCGCCATCGCCTCGCGCCGGGCCTGCATGACATGGCATTCGCGGAACTGCGGGCAGTCGCTGCCCAGGCAGTTCTCGCGGGTGGAGGTGATCAGTGGCAGCAGCGGCGAGCGTTCGTCCAGGCCCGGCAGGCCGGCCAGGTCGCCGTTGGGCGTGCCCTGGGCCCAGGTCTCGATGCGGGCCAGGGCCCGCTGGGTGGCGGCATCGGCCGTGCTGTCGTCGCCGCGGGCCAGGATCAGGCGATGCTGGCAGAGGTAGCTGCCACGGCCCTTGAGCAGGGCGGTGCGCAGCGGCAGGCCGAGGGTCTCGCGCAGGGCCGGCAGGTCGCGGCGGTAGAGCTGGTCCTGCAGGCTCTTGGTGGCCGTGCTGACCAGGGTGCGCCGGCCCGACAGCAGGGCCGGCACCAGGTAGGCGAAGGTCTTGCCGATGCCGGTGCCGGCCTCGACGACGAGGACGGCCTGGTCGTCGATGGCCTCGGCCACGGCGGCGGCCATCTGCTGCTGGCCGGGGCGTTCGCGGTAGGACGGGTCCTGCGCGGCCAGCGGCCCCTCGGGGCCGAAGCAGCGGGCCACCGCCCCGCGGAGGTCCTCCGGCTCGGCCTCGTCGGGCCAGGGCAGCGCGTCGCGCTCGGCAGGGTCGGGGGGCGGGGCGTCCATCGGGTCCGGGCCAGTATAGGAGCCGGCCCCGGCGGCCTCAGGTCAGCCGGGTGTCGACGCTGCGGTGCGGCAGGGCCAGGAACTCGGCGCTCTGCATCTCGTTGAGGCGCGAGATCGTGCGCGGGAACTCGTGCGCGAGCGGGCCCTCGGTGTAGAGCTGCTCGGGCGGCACGGCCGCAGAGATCGCCAGCTTCACGCGGCGGTCGTAGAGCACGTCGATCAGCCAGGTGAAGCGGCGTGCCTCGGCCGCCAGCTTGGGCGGCATCAGGGGCACGTTCGAGAGCAGCAGGGTGTGGAACTGGCTCGCGATCTCGAGGTAGTCGTTCTGCGAGCGCGGGCCGCCGCAGAGCTGGGCGAAGTCGAACCACACCACGCCCCCGGCGCGGCGCCGGGCCCGCAGCTCGCGGTGCTCGATGTGCAGCAGCGGCTCCTCGTCGGCGCACTCGGCCAGCTTGCCGAAGGTCTCGGCCAGCGCGGCATCGGCCTGGGGGCTGGAGGGGCAGTGGTAGAGCGCCACCTGCTCCAGGGTGCGGCGCCGGTAGTCGATGCCGGCATCGACCTGCCGGACCACCAGATGCGACTTGAGCAGCTCGATGGCCGGCAGGATGCGGTCGCGGTGCAGGCCGTTGGGGTAGAGCCCGTCCGGGTGGAAGTTGCTGGTCGTGACGATGGCCACCCGGTTGCGGAACAGCGCGTCCAGCAGGCGGTGCAGGATCATCGCGTCGGTCACGTCGGCGACGTGGAACTCGTCGAAGCAGATCAGGCGGTGCTTGCGGGCGATGCGGCGTGCGAGCTCGTCGAGCGGGTCGGCGCGGCCCTTGAGCTCCTGCAGCTCGCGGTGCACCTCGCGCATGAACTCGTGGAAGTGCAGCCGGGTCTTGCGGCGCAGGGGCACGGCCTGGAAGAAGCTGTCCATCAGGAAGCTCTTGCCGCGGCCGACGCCGCCGAACATGTAGACCCCCTTGGGCAGGGCCGGCCTCAGCAGCAGCTTGGCGACCGCGTTGCGACGCCGCGCCAGGTAGGCGCGCCACTGGTCCTCGCAGCGCTGCAGCTCGGCCACCGCGGCCTCCTGCGCCGCATCGGCGGTGTAGCCGCGACTGGCCAGGGTCTGGTGGAACAGCTCGGTGACGGTCGGCATGGGCGGAATCATCGGTGAAACCGGGGGGTCGCCCGCCCCCCGGATGGCATGAGGCCGCGGGGCCAAGGCCCGGGCCCCTGCCCTCGCCGCCCGCGGACCCGAAGGCCGCGCGGGCGGGCTGCAGGCCTCAGAAGTTCAGCGTGCGGCCGTCGACGGCCAGGGCAGCTTCCTTGGTCGCCTCGCTCAGCGAGGGGTGGGCGTGGCAGATGCGGGCGATGTCCTCGCTGCTGGCCTTGAAGGCCATGGCCACGCAGGCCTCGGCGATCAGCTCGCTGGCCACCGGGCCCACGATGTGCACGCCCAGCAGCTCGTCGGTCGTCGCGTCGGCCAGCATCTTCACCATGCCGGTCGTGTCGCCCAGGGCGCGGGCGCGGCCGTTGGCGATGAAGGGGAAGCTGCCGGCCTTGTAGGCGCGGCCGCTGGCCTTGAGCTGCTGCTCGGTCTGGCCGACCCAGGCGATCTCCGGCGAGGTGTAGATCACCCAGGGGATCAGGTTGAAGTCGACATGGCCGTGCTGGCCGGCGATGCGCTCGGCCACCGCCACGCCCTCTTCCTCGGCCTTGTGGGCCAGCATGGGGCCGCGGACCACGTCGCCGACCGCCCAGACCTTGGGCAGGTTGGTGCGGCAGTCCTCGTCGACCACGATGGCGCCGCGCTCGTCGAGCTG
The DNA here is from genome assembly GCA_964433315.1 of uncultured Rubrivivax sp. Lineage (GTDB taxonomy): Bacteria > Pseudomonadota > Gammaproteobacteria > Burkholderiales > Burkholderiaceae_C > Aquariibacter. The sequence goes on along the minus strand of CAYSQO010000068.1, from coordinate 5,342 downwards.
CAGGCCCACCGCTTCTGGCGCGAGGCCGGCGGTGTTGGGCACGCGGCCGATGGAGACGATCAGGCGTTCGACGGCCAGGGTCTGCTCGGCGCCCTTGGCGTCGGTGTAGGCCACGGTGACGCCGGCCTCGTCCTTCGTGACGCTGCTGATCTTCACGCCCAGGTTGATCTTCAGGCCCTGACGGGTGAAGGCCTTGTGCGCTTCCTTGGCGATGGTCTCGTCGACCGCGCCGAGGAAGGTCGGCAGGCCTTCCAGCACGGTCACCTTGGCGCCGAGGCGGCGCCAGACCGAGCCCATCTCCAGGCCGATCACGCCCGAGCCGATCACGCCCAGCGTGGCCGGCACGGCGCCGATGCGCAGCGCGCCGTCGTTGCTGAGGATGCGCTCCTCGTCGAAGGCAGCGCCCGGCAGCGCGCGGGCGCTGGAGCCGGTGGCGACGATCACGTGCTCGGCGCTCACCGTGGTCGCGGCGGGGCCGTCGACGGCGATCTCGTAGCCCTTGTCGGTGGCCTTCACGAAGCGGCCGGTGCCGTGGAGGAACTCGACCTTGTTCTTTTTGAACAGGTAGAGGATGCCGTCGTTGTTCTGCTTCACGACGGTGTCCTTGCGGCCGACCATCTTGGCCACGTCCAGCGTCAGGCCGGACACGCCGATGCCGTGCGCGGCGAAGTGCTTGCCGGCGTGCTCGTAGTGCTCGCTGGACTGCAGCAGGGCCTTGCTGGGAATGCAGCCGACGTTGGTGCAGGTGCCGCCGGGGGCGGGGCCGCCCTGGGCATTGGTCCAGGCATCGATGCAGGCGACCTTGAAGCCGAGCTGGGCTGCGCGGATGGCGGCGATGTAGCCGCCGGGGCCGGCGCCGATGACGAGGACGTCAAAGTGTTGGGACATGGGGTTCTCCGATCGTGGGTCGCGGCCCCTCTCGGGGCCGCGGAAGCGGCCGCCCGGCCCGGGCGGGCGCCTGCGCGCCGCCGGGGATCCGGGTCAGTACCTTGGGGGCGCTTCGACGGCTCAGATGTCGAACAGCAGGCGCGCGGGGTCTTCCAGCGCTTCCTTCATCGCCACCAGGCCCAGCACGGCTTCGCGGCCGTCGATGATCCGGTGGTCGTAGGACATGGCGAGGTAGTTGATCGGGCGGACCACGACCTGGCCGTTCTCGACCACGGCACGGTCCTTGGTGGCGTGCACGCCCAGGATGGCCGACTGCGGCGGGTTGATGATCGGGGTCGAAAGCATCGAGCCGAAGGTGCCGCCGTTGCTGATCGAGAAGGTGCCGCCCGACAGCTCTTCGAGCGAGAGCTTGCCGTCCTTGGCCTTCTGGCCGAAGCCGGCGATGGTCTTCTCGATGTCGGCAAAGCTGAGCTGGTCGGCATTGCGGATGATCGGCACCACCAGGCCGCGCGGCGAGCCGACCGCGATGCCGATGTCGAAGTAGCCGTGGTAGACGATGTCGTTGCCGTCGACCGAGGCGTTCAGGATCGGGAACTTCTTCAGCGCGTGGACCGCCGCCTTCACGAAGAAGGACATGAAGCCGATCTTGACGCCGTGCTCCTTCTCGAACTTGTCCTGGAAGCGCTTGCGCATCTCCATGACCGGGGCCATGTTGACCTCGTTGAAGGTCGTCAGGATGGCGTTGGTGGCCTGCGACTGCAGCAGGCGCTCGGCCACGCGGGCCCGCAGGCGCGACATCGGCACGCGCTGCTCCGGACGGTCCGACAGCTTCGGCGCCGGCACGTCGACGGCCGGCAGGGGCTTGGCCACGGCCGGGCTGGCCGGCACGCTGACGGCCGGCGCGGGCGCGGCCTTGGCGGCCGGTGCGCTGGCCGCGGCGGCCACGGCGCCGAGCACGTCGCCCTTGGTCACGCGGCCGTCCTTGCCGGTGCCGGCGACGCCGGACACGCCGGCGTCAGCCGCAATCTTGGCCGCGGCGGGCGAGTACACGTCGGACTTGCTGCCGCCAGCCGCCGGGGCGGGGGCTGCAGCCGCGGGCGCGGCGGCGGCCACCGGCTTGACTTCGAGCGGGCTGACCGCGGTCTGGCCCTCGGTGTCGATGCGGGCGATGACCTCGTCGCTCACGCAGAGCTCGCCGTCGTTCTTGAGGATCTGGGCCATCACGCCGGCGGCCGGCGCGGGCACTTCGAGCACGACCTTGTCGGTCTCGATCTCGATCAGGATCTCGTCGATGGCCACGGCTTCGCCGGGCTTCTTCTTCCACTGCAGCAGGGTGGCTTCGGCCACGGATTCCGACAGTTGCGGAACCTTCACGTCGATGATGGGCATGGTGACTCTCTAGATGCTGTGCTTCAAGCGGTCGCCACGGATCCGGCTCAGCCGGTCCGTTGGCGGCGCCCCTTGAGGGGAGCGCCGAAGGCGCTTCGGGGTGGCCTTACTTGGTGAGGACGAAGCCCTTGAGCTTGCCGAAGGCCTGGTCGAGCAGCGCCTTCTGCTGCTCCTGGTGCAGGTGGGCGTAACCCACCGCCGGCGAGGCCGAGAAGGGCCGCCCGGCGTAGCCGAGACGCTGGCCTTCCAGCATGTTCTCGTGGATGTAGTGCTGCACGAAGAACCAGGCGCCCTGGTTCTGCGGCTCATCCTGGCACCAGGTGATCTCGGTCGCGTTCGGGTACTTCTTCAGCTCAGCGGCGAAGGCCTTGTGCGGGAAGGGGTAGAGCTGCTCGACCCGCACGATGGCGACATCGCCCGCCTTCTTCTCGGCCCGCTTCTTGACCAGGTCGTAATAGACCTTGCCCGAGCAGGCGATCACGCGCTTGACCTTGGCGGCCTCGATCGTCGCGTCGAGTTCGCCGATGACGGTCCTGAACTCGCCCTTGGTGAACTCGGACAGCGGCGAGGTCGCGTCCTTGTTGCGCAGCAGGGACTTCGGCGTGAAGAGGATCAGCGGCTTGCGGAAGGGCCGCACCATCTGCCGGCGCAGCACATGGAAGATCTGGCTGGCCGTGGTCGGCTGCACGACCTGCATGTTGATGTCGGCCGAGAGCTGCAGGAAGCGCTCGATGCGCGCCGAGCTGTGCTCGGGGCCCTGGCCCTCGTAGCCGTGCGGCAGCATCAGGGTCAGGCCGTTGGAGCGGCCCCACTTCACTTCACCCGAGGCGATGAACTGGTCGATCACGACCTGCGCGCCGTTGACGAAGTCGCCGAACTGGGCTTCCCAGATCACCAGGGTGTTGGGCTCGGCCGCGGCATAGCCGTACTCGAAGCCCAGCACCGCCTCCTCCGACAGGATGGAGTCGATCACGGTGTAGGGCGCCTGGCCCTCGGCCACGTTCTGCAGCGGGATGTAGGTGCCGGTGTCCCACTTTTCGCGGTTCTGGTCGTGCAGGACGGCGTGGCGGTGCGTAAAGGTGCCGCGGCCGCAGTCCTCGCCCGACAGGCGCACCGGGTAGCCCGAGGCGACCAGCGAGGCGAAGGCCATGTGCTCGCCCATGCCCCAGTCGACATTGACCTCGCCGCGACCCATGGCGGCCCGGTCGGCCAGCACCTTCTCGACCAGCGGATGCACCTTGAAGCCGGCCGGCACGGTGGTGATGCGCTCGGCCAGGCGGCGGAACTCGGTGACCGGGACCGCGGTGTCGCCGGCATCGGTCCACTTGCGGCCGAGGAAGGGCGACCAGTCGACCGCGTACTTGCTCTTGAAGTTGGTCAGCACCGGGTCGACCGTGTGCTTGCCCTCATCCATGGCGGCGCGGAAGGCCTTGACCATCTCGTCCGGCGCGGTGCCCGGGATCACGCCCTGGGTGACCAGCTTCTCCGCGTAGAGCTTGCGGGTGCCGGGGTGGGCCGCGATCTTCTTGTACATCAGCGGCTGCGTCAGGCTGGGCGTGTCCTGCTCGTTGTGACCCAGCTTGCGGAAGCAGACGATGTCGACGACGACGTCCTTGTTGAACTGCTGGCGGTAGTCCAGCGCGAGCTGGGTGGCCAGCACGACGGCTTCCGGATCGTCGCCGTTCACGTGCAGGACCGGGGCCTCGATCATCTTGACGACGTCGGTGCAGTACAGGGTCGAGCGGCTGTCGCGCGGGTCGGAAGTGGTGAAGCCGATCTGGTTGTTGATGACCAGGTGGACGGTGCCGCCGGTGTAGTAGCCGCGGGTCTGGGCCAGGGCCAGGGTCTCCATGACCACGCCCTGGCCGGCGAAGGCGGCATCGCCATGCACCAGCACGGGCAGCACGGTGTCGCCCTCTTCGTCGCCACGGCGGTCCAGGCGGGCCTTGACCGAGCCTTCGACCACCGGGTTGACGATTTCCAGGTGCGAGGGGTTGAAGGCCAGGCTCAGGTGGACCGGGCCGCCGCGGGTGGTCACGTCCGACGAGAAGCCCTGGTGGTACTTCACGTCGCCGGCGGTCAGCTCCTCGGGCGCGGTGTGGTCGAACTCGGCGAACAGGTCCTTGGGCATCTTGCCCAGGGTGTTGACCAGCACGTTCAGGCGGCCGCGGTGGGCCATGCCGATCACGATCTCCTGGACCCCGACCTCACCGCCGCGGTTGACGAGCTCGTCCATCGCCGCGATGAAGCTCTCGCCGCCTTCCAGCGAGAAGCGCTTCTGGCCGACGTACTTGGTGTGCAGGTAGCGCTCCAGGCCCTCGGCGGCGGTCAGGCGGTCGAGGATGTGGACCTTCTTCTCGGCCACGAAGGCGGGCTTGCTGCGGATCGACTCCAGCTTCTCCTGCCACCAGCGCTTCTCGGCCGGCTCGGTGATGTGCATGAACTCGGCGCCGATCGTGCCGCAGTAGGTCTCGCGCAGCGCCTGCAGGATCTCGCGCAGCGTCTGCTGCTCGGCCTTGGTGAAGTAGGTGTTGGTCGCGCTGAACGTGATGTCCATGTCGGACTCGCTCAGGTCGTAGAACGCCGGCTCCAGCTCGGGGATCTTCGGGCGTTCCTGGCGCTTGAGCGGGTCGAGGTCGGCCCAGCGCGCGCCCAGCGAACGGTAGGCGGCGATCAGCGACTGGACGTGGACCTGCTTGCGGGCGACCGCCAGTTCGGCGGCGCTGGCCTTGACGGCGAAGGCGTTGGCCTTGGCCCGCTGCGCGAAGGATTCGATGACGGGCGCGTGGGCCACGTCGCGGCTTTCACTGCCATCGACCGCAGGCACGTTCTGCAGCGCGTCGAAGTAGCTTCGCCAGTTGTCGGGCACCGAGCCCGGGTTCAGGAGGTAGGCCTCATAGAGCTCCTCCACGTAGGGCGCGTTGCCCCCGAACAGGTACGAGTTGGACCTGTATTGCTGCATCATCTTTCGCTCACCTTTCGCGCCGGCATCCGGCACTCTGGCTGGTTGGACAACCTTCCGCGACACGGCTTGACCGCTTGGCGGATTGCGACCCGCCTTCGGC
>CAYSQO010000067.1:0-10018 GCA_964433315.1 uncultured Rubrivivax sp. | reverse complement strand
CCAGCATCTGGTTGAGGGTCTGCTCGCGCTCGTCGTTGCCGCCGCCCAGGCCGGCACCGCGGTGGCGGCCGACCGCGTCGATCTCGTCGACGAAGATGATGCAGGGGGCGTTCTTCTTGGCCTGCTCGAACATGTCGCGCACGCGGGCCGCGCCCACGCCGACGAACATCTCGACGAAGTCCGAGCCGGAGATGCTGAAGAAGGGCACCTTCGCCTCGCCCGCGATGGCCTTGGCCAGCAGGGTCTTGCCGGTGCCCGGGGGGCCGACCAGCAGCACGCCGCGCGGGATGCGGCCGCCGAGCTTCTGGAACTTCTGCGGGTCCTTGAGGAAGTCGACCAGCTCCTTGACCTCTTCCTTGGCTTCGTCGCAGCCGGCGACGTCCTGGAAGGTCACGGAATTGTTGTTCTCGTCGAGCATGCGGGCCTTGCTCTTGCCGAAGCTGAAGGCCCCGCCCTTGCCCCCGCCCTGCATCTGGCGCATGAAGTACACCCAGACGCCGATCAGCAGCAGCATCGGGCCCCAGCTGACTAGGATGCTCATCAGCATCGACGGCTCCTCGCGCGGCCGCACGTCGAACTTGACGTCGTTGGCGATCAGGTCGCCGACCAGGCCGCGGTCCATGTAGGTGGCGGTGGAGCGGATCTGCTTGCCGTCGGTGGTCTGGGCGCGGATATCGGTGGTGCCGCTGCCGCTTTCCTGCAGCGTCACGCTCTGGATGCGGCGCTGGCGCACCTCCTCAAGGAAGTCCGAGTAGCCGACCTGCCCTGCCCCGACCATGCCCCGATCGAACTGCTTGAAGACGGTGAACAGCACCAGGGCGATCACCATCCACACCGCAACCTTCGAGAACCATTGATTGTTCACCGCGACTCCTTGAGTGCCCTGCCGCCGCGCCGACGGGCGCAGGACTTGACAGTTTCTTGATTCTAGGGCGCCGATCGCCTCACGCTGGATCGCTTCTCTCTTGCCCGCCGATAGCCCGGGGGCGTTGTCCTGCGGAAGTCACACCCTGGATCCAGGCTTCAGACCCATGCCGACCAGGAAGGTTTCCGACGAACGGTCGCGCGAGGCCTTGGGCTTGATCGGCTTGACCACCCGGAAGTGCCGCTTGAACAGCTCGACAAGCTGGCTGTAGCCGCTGCCGTGGAAGACCTTGCAGACGAGCGCCCCCTCCGGGCGCAGGTGCGCGCAGGAGAAATCGATGGCCAGCTCGACCAGGCCGGCAATGCGGGCGGCGTCGGACGAGGCGATGCCCGACAGGTTGGGCGCCATGTCCGAGACCACCAGATCGACCGGCTGGCCGCCCAGGCGGGCCTTGAGCTCGGCCAGCACCGCATCCTCGTGGAAGTCGCCCTGCAGGAATTCGACGCCCTCGATGGGCTCCATCGGCAGGATGTCCAGCGCGACGATGCGGCCGTCGAGCTGGCCCACCGCCGCGCCGCCGACCCCCGCCTCCTTGGGCGCGAAGCGGCGCCGCAGGTACTGGCTCCAGGCGCCGGGGGTCGAGCCCAGGTCCACCACGGTCTGCCCGGGGCGCACCAGCTTCAGCTCCTCGTCGATCTCCTTGAGCTTGTAGGCCGCGCGGGCCCGGTAGCCGTCCTTCTGCGCCAGCTTGACGTAGGGGTCGTTGACATGGTCGTTCAGCCAGGCCTTGTTGACCTTGCGGCTCTTGGTCTTGGTCTTCATGGTCGGAAGCTTCCGCAGGATGTTGCGGGGGGCAACGATAATCGGGGCATGCCCGCATTGATCCTCAAACCGGCGGCACGCAAGGAACACCGCGCTGCCGCCCACCACCTCGACCCGGTCGTCATGATCGGGGCCGAGGGCCTGTCTCCCGCCGTGATGCGCGAGGCCGACCTGGCGCTGAAGGCCCACGGCCTGATCAAGCTCCGGGTCTTCTCCGACGACCGCCAGGTCCGTGAGGCCCTGCTCGCGCAGCTGGCCGACACGCTCAACGCCGCCCCGGTGCAGCACATCGGCAAGCTGCTGGTGCTGTGGCGACCGATCCCGCCCAAGGAAAAGGCCGCACCGGCCGAGGGCGCCAAGTCCGGACCCAAGATCGTCAAGGTGCTGAAGTTCTCCAAGAGCGGCAACCACCGGGCCCAGGTCAAGAAGCTGACCGTCTTCGGCAACGAGCGGGTCACCGCGGGCGGCATCGTCAAGCGCGCCAAGCCCCGCATGAGCAGCCGCAAGCGGCCGGCCGGCGCGTGATGCGCCGCGCGGCGCGCGGCCGGGCTCAGGCCCGTGCCGGCGCCGCGACCCGCCAGCTCAGCACGGCCAGCAAGGCCATCTTCAGGAAGTAGGCGGCCGAGGACAGGCCGTGCAGGGCGCCGAAGGACAGGCGGCCCTGGCCTGCGCGCGCCGCCTCCATCATGGGCTGCAGGGCGAAGTGGCCCGCCACCGTCAGGAAGAGCACGCCCAGCACCAGCAGCAGTTCGGCGCTGATGCGGGGGCCCAGGCCGGCCTCGGCCCGGCGCTGGCCGCGGGTGCGCTCGATCAGGCCCAGGACGACGACGAAGCCCAGGCTCAGCCGCGCCTCGACCGCGAAGAGCTGGCCGGCCACCCGGCCTGCCAGCGGCCGGTCGAGCAGGGCGAAGAGCGTCGGCGCCGCAATCAGGCCCAGCGCCAGCAGCAGGCCCAGCCACACGCCCGGCAGGGCCCGGCGCAGGCGCTCCAGAAGCGGGGGAAGCAGCGTCATCGCGGGGCCGCTCACTGGTAGCGGACTTCGACGATGTCGTAGCGCTTGATGCCGCCCGGGGCCTGCACCTCGGCCACATCGCCGGCTTCCTTGCCGATCAGGGCGCGGGCGATGGGCGAGCTGATCGAGATCAGGCCGAACTTCAGGTCGGCCTCGTCCTCGCCGACGATCTGGTAGGTCACCGCGCCGCCGCTGGCTTCCTCCTCCAGGTCGACCGTGGCGCCGAAGACGACACGGCCGGCGGCGTTGTCGGCCAGCGCTGCCGGGTCGATGACCTTGGCAGCCGCCAGCTTGCCCTCGATCTCGTTGATGCGGCCTTCGATGAAGCCCTGCTTGTCCTTGGCGGCGTCGTACTCGGCGTTCTCGGACAGGTCGCCCTGGGCCCGGGCCTCGGCGATCGCCTGGATCACGGCGGGACGTTCGACATGCTTCAGGCGCTGCAGCTCGTCCTTGAGCTTCTCGGCGCCGCGCTTGGTCAGGGGGATGGTGCTCATCGCATCGGGGGGGTCAAGGACGCGCCGGACCGGGGCGGTCAGCCCGGGTCCGGCGCGTGGGGAAAAAAGGAAGGCCGCCTTCCCGATTCCGGGGGGCGGCCGTCTGAGGCGGCGAAGTTTAGTGAAGTTCGGCGTGCAGCTCTTGCAGGGCAAACACGCTGATGCCGTCCTCGTGCTTCAGGGCCTCGGTGGCGGCCTCGCAGCCGGCCATGGTGGTGTAGTAGGTCACCCGGTTGGCCAGGGCCGCGGTGCGGATGTAGCGGCTGTCGGCGATGGCGGTGCGGGTCTCGTCGACCGTGGTGAAGACAAGCTGCACCTCGCCGGCCTTGACCATGTCGGCGATGTGCGGCCGGCCGTCCTTGACCTTGTTGACCACCTTGACCGGCACGCCCGCCGCCGCGATGGCCGCCGCCGTGCCCTTGGTGGCCAGGATGCTGAAGCCCAGGTCGTGCAGGTCGGAGGCGACCTTGACCGCGCGGTCCTTGTCGCTGTTCTTCACCGAGATGACGACCGCACCCTGCTCCGGCAGGCGCGAGCCCGCGCCGAGCTGGCTCTTGAGCATGGCCTCGGCGAAGGTGCTGCCCGCGCCCATGACTTCGCCGGTCGAGCGCATCTCGGGGCCGAGCACCGGGTCCACGCCCGGGAACTTGTTGAAAGGGAAGACCGCTTCCTTGACGCTGAAGTAGGGCGGCACCACCTCGCGCGGCGCGCGGCCGTCGGCGCCGCACTGGCTGCCGAGCAGCTGGCCGGCCATGGCACGGGCGGCGATCTTGGCCAGCGGCTGGCCGGTGGCCTTGCTGACGAAGGGCACGGTGCGCGAGGCGCGCGGGTTCACTTCCAGCACGTAGACCACGGCCTGCGAGGGGTCGGCGCTGAAGTCGCCCTGGATCGCGAACTGCACGTTCATCAGGCCCTTGACCTTGAGCGCGCGGGCCATCAGCGCGGTCTGGCGGCGCAGCTCGTCCTGCAGCACGGCGGGCAGGGAGTAGGGCGGCAGGGAGCAGGCCGAGTCGCCGGAGTGCACCCCCGCCTGCTCGATGTGCTCCATGATCCCGCCGATCATCACGCCGTCCTCGCGGTCGGAGCCGTCGGCGATGCAGTCCACGTCCACCTCGACGGCGTCGTCGAGGAAGCGGTCCAGCAGCACGGGCGACTTCTCGGACACGCGCACGGCCTCGCGCATGTAGCGCTCGAGGTCCTTGTCGCCGTGCACGATCTCCATCGCGCGGCCGCCCAGCACGTAGCTCGGGCGCACCACCAGCGGGTAGCCGATCTCCTGGGCCAGGGCCAGGGCCTGCTCCTCGGTGCGGGCGGTGCGGTTGGGCGGCTGCTTCAGGCCCAGGGTGTGCAGCAGCTGCTGGAAGCGCTCGCGGTCCTCGGCGATGTCGATACTGTCAGGCGTGGTGCCGATGATGGGCACGCCGTTCTTCTCCAGGTCCAGCGCCAGCTTCAGCGGGGTCTGGCCGCCGTACTGCACGATCACGCCGACCGGCTGCTCCTTGGCGACGATCTCGAGCACGTCCTCCAGCGTCACCGGCTCGAAATAGAGGCGGTCGCTGGTGTCGTAGTCGGTCGAGACCGTCTCGGGGTTGCAGTTGACCATGATGGTCTCGTAACCGTCCTCGCGCATGGCGAGGGCGGCATGGACGCAGCAGTAGTCGAACTCGATGCCCTGGCCGATGCGGTTGGGGCCGCCGCCGAGCACCATGATCTTCTTGCGGTCGGTGGGCTGGGCCTCGCACTCGCCGTCCACGCCCTCGTAGCAGGAGTACATGTAGGCGGTGCCGGTGGCGAACTCGGCCGCGCAGGTGTCGACCCGCTTGTAGACCGGGCGCACGCCCAGGGCGTGGCGCGCCGCACGCACCGCATGCTGGTCGCTGCCCAGCAGCTTGGCCAGGCGGCGGTCGGAGAAGCCCTTCTGCTTCAGGAAGCGCAGCTCGGCGGCCGAGAGGCTGGCCACGCTGCGGCCCTTGAGCTGGCCCTCGGTCTTGACGATGTCCTCGATCTGGGCGAGGAACCAGGGGTCGATGGCGGTCTCCTCGAAGACCTCGTCGAGCGTCATGCCCAGGCGGAAGGCGTCGCCGACGAAGAGGATGCGCTCGGGGCCGGGCTCGCCGATCTCCTCGATGATCTCGTCGCGGTCGGTGGAGCGCTCGCTCAGGCCGTCGATACCGGTCTCCAGGCCGCGCAGCGCCTTCTGGAACGATTCCTGGAAGGTGCGGCCCATGGCCATGACCTCGCCCACCGACTTCATCTGCGTGGTCAGGTGCGGGTCGGCGGCCGGGAACTTCTCGAAGGCGAAGCGCGGGATCTTGGTGACGACGTAGTCGATCGAGGGCTCGAAGGACGCCGGCGTAGCGCCGCCGGTGATGTCGTTCTTCAGCTCGTCCAGCGTGTAGCCCACGGCCAGCTTGGCGGCGATCTTGGCGATGGGGAAGCCCGTGGCCTTGGAGGCCAGGGCCGAGGAGCGCGAGACCCGCGGGTTCATCTCGATCACGATCATCCGGCCGTTGTCCGGGTTGATCGAGAACTGCACGTTTGAGCCGCCAGTGTCCACGCCGATCTCGCGCAGGATGGCGATCGAGGCGTTGCGCAGCAGCTGGTATTCCTTGTCCGTCAGGGTCTGCGCCGGCGCGACGGTGATCGAATCGCCGGTGTGGATGCCCATCGGGTCGAGGTTCTCGATGGAGCAGACGATGATGCAGTTGTCCGCCTTGTCGCGGACCACTTCCATCTCGTATTCCTTCCAGCCGATCAGGGACTCCTCGATCAGCAGCTCCTTGGTCGGCGAGAGGTCGAGGCCGCGCTTGCAGATGGTCTCGAACTCTTCCGGGTTGTAGGCGATGCCGCCGCCGGTGCCGCCGAGCGTGAAGCTCGGGCGGATGACCATCGGGAAGCCCGGGCCGCCGATCTCGGCCTGGATGCTCTTCTGCACCGCCCAGGCCTCGTCCATCGAATGCGCGATGCCGGACTTGGCCGAGCCCAGGCCGATCTTGGTCATCGCGTCCTTGAACTTGAGGCGGTCCTCGGCCTTCTCGATGGCGTGTTCGTTGGCGCCGATCATCTCGACGTCGTACTTGGCCAGCACGCCGTGGCGGTGCAGGTCCAGCGCGCAGTTCAGGGCGGTCTGGCCACCCATGGTGGGCAGCACGGCCATGCGCTCGCCCGGGCGGGCGGCGCGCTCCTTGGCGATGATCTTCTCGACCACCTGCCAGGTGATGGGCTCGATGTAGGTCGCGTCGGCCATGCCCGGGTCGGTCATGATCGTGGCCGGGTTGCTGTTGACCAGCACGACGCGGTAGCCCTCCTCGCGCAGGGCCTTGCAGGCCTGGGCGCCGGAGTAATCGAATTCGCAGGCCTGGCCGATGATGATCGGGCCGGCGCCGATGATGAGGATGCTCTGAAGGTCGCTGCGCTTGGGCATGGTTCTCTCTCGTCTCTTCTTGCGCGCCGCGTTCAGCGGGCGGCGGCCATCAGGGCGGTGAAGCGGTCGAACAGCGGGCCGATGTCGTGCGGGCCGGGGCTGGCTTCCGGGTGGCCCTGGAAGCAGAAGGCCGGCTTGTCCGTGCGGGCCAGGCCCTGCAGCGTGCCGTCGAAGAGGCTCACGTGGGTGGCGCGCAGGGTGGCCGGCAGGGTCTTCTCGTCGACCGCGAAGCCGTGGTTCTGGCTGGTGATCGCGACCCGGCCGTCGTCCAGGTCCTTGACCGGGTGGTTGGCCCCGTGGTGGCCGAACTTCATCTTGAAGGTCCGGGCGCCCGAGGCCAGGGCCATGATCTGGTGGCCCAGGCAGATGCCGAAGGTGGGCAGGCCGGACTCGATCAGCTCGCGGGCGGCGGCGATGGCGTAGTCGCAGGGCTCCGGGTCGCCGGGGCCGTTGCTGAGGAAGACGCCGTCGGGCTGCAGGGCCAGCACCTCGCGGGCCGGGGTCTGGGCCGGCACCACGGTCACCTTGCAGCCGCGGCTGGCCAGCATGCGCAGGATGTTGCGCTTGACGCCGAAGTCGTAGGCCACCACGTGGAAGCGCGGGGCCGTCTGGGTGCCGTAGCCGGTTTGGCCCTCGGCATCGGCGAGCGTCCACTCGGTCTCCGTCCAGACATAGGGCTGGGCGGTGCTGACGACCTTGGCCAGGTCCTGGCCGGCCATGCTCGGTGCCGCCTGGGCGCGGGCCACGGCCTCGGCACGGTCGGCCTCGCTGACCGCGTGACCGGCCGGGAAGCTGACGATGCAGCCGTTCTGCGCGCCGTGGGTGCGCAGGTGGCGGGTCAGGCGGCGCGTGTCGAGGCCGGCGATGGCCACGGTGCCCTCGGCGACGAGGTAGTCGGACAGGCTGCGTTCGGCGCGGAAATTGGAGACGCGCAGCGGCAGGTCCTTGATGACCAGGCCGGCGGCATGGACCTTCGAGGCTTCGACATCCTCACCGTTGACGCCGGTGTTGCCGATGTGCGGATACGTCAGCGTGACGATCTGCCGGCAGTAGCTCGGGTCGGTGAGGATCTCTTGGTAGCCGGTGAGCGAGGTGTTGAACACCACTTCACCGACCGTGTGACCGGCGGCGCCGATCGAGATGCCGGGAAAGACCGTGCCGTCTGCGAGTGCGAGGAGTGCGGGGGGCAGGACGGGCAGCACGGGAAAGACTCCGTTGAGGCACGCCCAGCCCGCGGCGCGTGCCGTCCCCGGGAGGGACGGTGGCGCTGGCGGCAAGGAAACGGCGGTCGTTTCGCGTGGGCGGCGGGTGTGGATGCGGGTAAACCTGAGGAGTATAGCGGAGCCCCCTCACTTCGGTGGGCGAGCGCCCCGGCGGCGTGCGCAGGCACGGCCGTCCGGCACCGCGGGACCAGGCCGCGAGCCGATGCGCACGGCCTAGACTCGCAGCCACACGGCCACCCCGGCCGCCGGCCCGGAGATTCCCATGCAAGGCGACGCCCAAGTCATCGCGCACCTGAACGCCCAGCTCAAGAACGAGCTGACCGCCATCAACCAGTACTTCCTGCACGCCCGGCTGATGCGCCACTGGGGCTTCGACAAGCTGGCCAAGAAGGAATACGAGGAGTCGATCGGCGAGATGAAGCACGCCGACAAGCTGACCGAGCGCATCCTGATGCTCGACGGCCTGCCCAACTTCCAGGACCTGGGCAAGCTGCTGATCGGCGAAGACCCGATCGAGGCCCTGAAGAGCGACCTGCTCATGGAGACCGCCGCCCAGGCCACCATCAAGGCCGGCATCGCCCACTGCGAAACCGTGCGCGACTACGTGTCCCGCGAGCTGCTGCAGGGCATCCTCGACGACACCGAGGAGCACATCGACTTCCTGGAAACCCAGCTCGGCCTGGTGGACCAGGTCGGCCGCCAGAACTGGCTGCAGTCCATGACCAGCCCGCCTTCGGGCGACTGAGCCCCGAGCCGCGCCTCACGGGGCGCGGGCTCGACCCGACCCTGCGGGAGCGCGGGGCTTGCAATGCGAATCGTTCGCATTTAAATTAGCGGCATCGACCTCTCCGATGCCGCCATGATCATCTGCCTCTGCCACCGGGTTTCCGACCGGGCCATCGCCCAGCACGCCGCCAGCGGGCAGGACTTCGATAGCCTGCAGATCGACACCGGCCTGGCCACCGGCTGCGGCCGCTGCGGCGACTGCGCGCGGGCCGTCTTCGAGACCCACTGCAAGCCGGCCGGTCCGGTCTGCCACCTGCGGGAAGCCGGCCAGTGGCCGGCCACGGTGGGGGCATGAGCATGACCCACGCCCTGCCCCCGCCCGGCGGCTTCGAGCCCCCGCGTGCCGTGGCGCTGCCCGCCGCCGGCACCCCGGCCCGCGGCACGGCCGAGGCGCCGCGCCCCGCCGAGCTTGAAAGCCAGCAACTCTTCCGCGGCCGCAGCGTCGTGCAGATCCAGCACAACGGTGCCACCTACCTGCTGCGCGCCACCAAGCTCGGCAAGCTGATCCTTACCAAGTGAGGCGCGCCGCGCCGGGGCCCGTCCCGGGCCCCGGCCGGCCGCTCACAGCGCGGCGATGCCGGCCTTGGCGATCTGCGCGTCCTCGGTCGACTTGACGCCGCTGACCCCGACCGCGCCGATGCACTGCCCGTCCACCAGGATGGGCACCCCGCCTTCCAGCAGACCGGCAAGGCCGGGCGCGCTGAGGAAGGACACCCGGCCGCCGTTGATCACGTCCTCGTAGACCTTGCTCTCGCGCCGGCCGAGGGCTGCGGTGTGTGCCTTGGCCGGCGCAATCTGCGCCGACACGGCCGGCGCACCGTCCAGGCGCTGCAGCCACAGCAGGTGGCCGCCCTCGTCGGCGATGGCGATGGTCACGGCCCACTGGTTGGCCAGGGCCTCGGCCTCGGCGGCCGCGGCGATGCGCTTGACGTCCGAGAGCTCAAGCACGGCTCGGGTTTTCATCCTGAAATCTCCTGGGTGGGGCGGATCCAGCCGCCGGGTGGCTTGATGCCGGGTCAACCTGCAGGCTTCGTGCCCGGAGGGAACTAGACTCCGCCCGCTCGGTCCATGACCGCATCGGCAAATCCCCTCCCAGGAGACTTCCATGCTCAACCCCTCGCTCCAGACGACCTACGTCGGCCGCTCGTCCGTCAGCCAGCAGCGCGTGCTGCGCAACACCTACTGGCTGCTCGCCCTCTCCCTGGTGCCCACCGTGCTGGGCGCCTGGGTCGGCGTGAACATGGGCTTCAGCTTCTTCGGCGGCAGCCCCTTCATCGGCTTCATCGCCTTCATGGCGATCGCCTTCGGCTTCTTCTTCCTGATCGAGAAGTTCAAGAACTCCGGCGTCGGCGTGGCCCTGCTGCTGGGCTTCACCTTCTTCATGGGCCTGAT
>CAYSQO010000066.1:0-10352 GCA_964433315.1 uncultured Rubrivivax sp. | reverse complement strand
CCGCCGGCCAGCTTGGCCACGCGCTCTTGCAGCTTCTCGCGGTCGTAGTCGCTGGTGGCTTCCTCGATCTGGATGCGGATCTGCTTGACGCGGGCTTCGATGTCGGCCGCGGCACCGGCGCCATCGATGATGGTGGTGTTTTCCTTGCCCACTTCGACGCGCTTGGCCTGGCCCAGGTCAGCCAGCGTGACCTTCTCCAGCGTCAGGCCGACTTCCTCGGCGATGACCTTGCCGCCGGTCAGGATGGCGATGTCTTCCAGCATGGCCTTGCGGCGGTCGCCGAAGCCCGGGGCCTTGACGGCGACGACCTTCAGGATGCCGCGGATGGTGTTGACCACCAGGGTGGCCAGCGCTTCGCCGTCGACTTCTTCCGCGATGATCAGCAGCGGACGGCCGGCCTTGGCCACCTGCTCCAGCGTGGGCAGCAGGTCACGGATGTTGCTGATCTTCTTGTCGAAGAGCAGGACAAACGGGTTGTCCAGGATCGCGGCCTGCTTCTCGGGGTTGTTGATGAAGTAGGGCGACAGGTAGCCGCGGTCGAACTGCATGCCTTCGACGACGTCGAGCTCGTTGTTCAGGCTCTTGCCGTCTTCAACCGTGATGACGCCTTCCTTGCCGACCTTGTCCATCGCCTCGGCGATGATGCCGCCGACGTCGGCGTCGCTGTTGGCCGAGATGGTGCCGACCTGGGCGATTTCCTTGCTGGTCGTGGTGGCCTTGGAGGCCTTCTTCAGCTCGGCGACCAGGGCGGCGACCGCCTTGTCGATGCCGCGCTTGAGGTCCATCGGGTTCATGCCGGCGGCCACGTACTTCATGCCTTCGCGCACGATGGCCTGGGCCAGCACGGTGGCGGTGGTGGTGCCGTCACCGGCGTTGTCCGAGGTCTTGGAAGCAACTTCCTTGACCATCTGGGCGCCCATGTTCTGGAGCTTGTCCTTGAGCTCGATTTCCTTGGCCACGGACACGCCGTCCTTGGTCACGGTGGGGGCGCCGAAGGAGCGCTCGAGCACCACGTTGCGGCCCTTGGGGCCCAGGGTGACCTTGACCGCGTTGGCCAGGATGTTCACGCCTTCGACCATGCGGGCGCGGGCGTCGCCGCCGAAGATGACGTCTTTAGCTGCCATGTTGGATCTCCGAATTCAGTAAGAGGGGGTGGGCCGTGCAGGCGCGGAAGCGGAAGGCTTGCGGCGCGGCTTACTTCTCGACGACGGCGAAGAGGTCCTCTTCGCGCATGACCAGCAGTTCCTCGCCATCGACCTTGACGGTCTGGCCCGAGTACTTGCCGAACAGGACGCGGTCGCCGACCTTGATGTTCAGGGCGACGAAGTCACCCTTGTCGTTGCGCTTGCCCGGGCCGACGGCCAGGACTTCGCCCTGGTCGGGCTTCTCGGCCGCGTTGTCGGGGATGTAGATGCCCGAGGCGGTCTTGGTTTCTTGTTCGAGGCGCTTGACGATCACGCGGTCGTGCAGGGGACGAAGCTTCATGGTGGCTCCTCTTCGGAAGGTCTTGGGGGACGCGGCGGCGCGATGAACAGGCCACCGCAACGCAAGAGAGGCTGCGCGGCCCGGGGGCCGTCTCGCAGCGTTAGCACTCAAGGTAGATGAGTGCTAGCAATCGAATTATAGGGACGGGCCCCGAGCTTTCAAGGGGCGGGTTTTCAGCCGCCCGTCCGGCGCGCGGCCCCGAGGTCGGGCCTGCGGCGATGCGGGCCGGCTCGCCGGCCCGCCGGTCTCAGGCCTGCTCGTCCTCGCGCAGATGCCCGGCGCGCTCGCGCTTGGTCGCCAGGTAGCGGGCGTTGTGCGGATTGCTCGGCACGACCAGCGGCAGGCGGTCGACCACGTCGATGCCGGCCGCACGCAGGGCGTCGATCTTGGCCGGGTTGTTGGTCAGCAGCCGGATGCGGGCGATGCCCAGGGCGTCGAGCATGGCCGCCGCGGCCTGGAAGTCGCGCTCGTCGGCCCGGAAGCCGAGGTAGCGGTCGGCGTCCAGGGTGTCCAGGCCGGTGTCCTGCAGCCGATAGGCCCTGAGCTTGCTGGCCAGGCCGGTGCCGCGGCCCTCCTGGGCCAGGTAGAGCAGCACGCCGCCGTCCTCGGCCAGGCGCTCGATGGCGCCCTGCAGCTGGTCGCCGCAGTCGCAGCGCAGGCTGCCGAGCAGGTCGCCCGTGAAGCAGGAGGAGTGCAGCCGCACCGGCACGGGCTGGCTGCGGTCGGGCTGGCCCACGATCAGCGCGAGGTGCTCGGTCTCGCCGTGCAGCTCGCGGAACAGCACCAGGGTGCAGTCCTCGTGGGCGGTGATGGGCACGTGCGCATCGCTCAGGCGGCGCAGCAGCGCCCGCGGGGCGCCGCGGGCGGCTTCGATGTCCTGCGGGCTGATCTCGACCAGACCGTCGGCCACGGCTGCGTCCAGGGTGTCGGCGGGCAGGGCCAGACGCAGCAGGGCCGGGCTCAGCGGGCCGAGCTTGGCCAGGCGCAGGGCGGCCTGCTCGGTCGGGTCGGCCGGTTCGGCGGCGGCCAGCCAGCGGCTGCGCTGCTCGGCCGCCCAGTCCAGGCCCCAGGCGCCGCCGGGGGCGCGGTCCGGCCGGGCCTGGACGGCGGCCAGGGCCTGCAGGCCGGCCAGGTCCAAGTCGGCGGGCAGCGGCAGGTGGGCGGCGGTGGCGTCCGCGCGCGCGCTCAGGGCCTGCAGCCGCTCGGCGCTGAGCAGCAGGCGCACGGCCGCCCGGCCCGGCTGCCAGTGCGACCAGCCGGCCGCCCCAAGGGTCTCCACGGCGGCGATCAGCAGACCCGGCTGTCCGGGGCCGGCCCGCAGGGCCAGCGGACGGCCGTGCTGCAGCTCGGTGCGGGCGCGGTCCATCCGCAGGGCGCGGCGCTCGACGGCGTCGAAGGACCAGCCGGGCAGCGGCGTGGCCAGGGGGGCGGGGGACGGAGAAACGCTCATCGGTCAGACGCGCCCGGCCGCGCCGCCCGGGGGCGGCCGGCGGGGGACGGCCCGGGGCAGGGGGTCAGAAGGGATTGGTCCGCACGCGGTTGATCGCACGCAGGCCGACGATGTCATGCGCCGTCACGCCGAAGTGGCGGTCGCTGGCCCACAGGTGGTTGGTCTCGGTCGCGGTGCTGATCAGCGTGGTGTTGTAGCAGTCCGGCAGGGCCGGGGTGCAGGCGGCCACCGTGGCGTTGCCGCCGCTGCCGAGGTTGCTGGGCCGGTCCGCCAGCAGGCCGACGCGGTCGCCGATGTCGACCAGGCCGATCAGGCGGCCGTCGTTGATCACCGTCGCCCGCAGCCCGGTGTTGAAGGCCTCGGTCAGGGTGCGCAGCACGGTCTGCGGGTTGAAGTTCGTGGACGTGCGGGTGCGGCCCCAGGGCGTCAGGTCGAGGTTGGGCAGCGTGCCGAACAGCACGCGCACGTCGGCGGTGGCCAGGCGGTTGATCTGGCGGGCGACCCGCGCGCCGAGCTCGCGGGCCGTGGCCTCGGCCGCGGTGGCCTGGGCCGCGGTGACGAGCGTGCCGTAGAGGGCGATCAGGTCGTTCTGACCGGTGTAGACGGTGGCCAGGTCGCCCACGGCCACCGTGGTGCCGGCCAGGAAGGTGTTGACCCGGGTTTCCAGGTCGGCCACGCCGCTGCCGGCGGTGGCCAGGATCACGCCGCGCGGGCTCGCTTCCTCGGCCACCGGCAGCGGGCAGGCGCTGAAGCCGATGCCCAGCTCGCGGCCGAGTTGCTGGATCCAGATGGGGTTGTCCAGGCAGTTGACGGTCACGCCATCGGTGTTGCGGGTGTTGACCGTGTAGCGCAGGCCGTTGCGGCTGCTGCTGGAGCCACTGACGATCACGTTCGTCTCGTCGCCGAAGACGAACAGCCGCTTCGCGTCGAAGCGCTCCACCAGGCTGCCGCCGCCGCCGCAGGCGACCAGCAGCGCGGCACCCGCCGCGGCAAGGGTGGCGAGGAGCCCGGTGCGCGCGCGGCGCAGGGGGGGGGTGGGGTGCATGGTGTCTCCAGCGGAAGGAAGGGGGACCTTGCGGTCCGCCCCGGTGTCAGGCGGCGGCGCGCCGCAGGCGGTCGCGAACCCCGGTCCATGCGGCGCTGTCGGGCGGGGTTTCGACCCAGATGGCCGGCGGGTGGCCGGCGTCCAGGCTGCGCAGGTCGGCGAACAGGGCCTGGGCGGCAGCGGCGGCCTCGGCCGGCATCTGCAGCCCGGGCAGGCCCGGGGGCAGGGCGAGGCCGGCGCGAGCATAAACCGCGGGCGCCGGTCCGCCCGGCGGCAGGGCGTCCAGGGCCGCCTGCAGCTCGGCGCGCGGCATCAGCCGGACGCGGGCGCGCGGCGCGTAGTGCTGCTCCAGCGTGCCGGAGGCGCGCGGCGCCGCGGCATCGGGGGGCAGCACGGCCTGGCCCGCGACCCGGGCCACGGCCTCGGCGCCGAGCATGCCCGGGCGCAGCAGCACCGGCCGGCCGCGCGAGAGGTCGACGATGGTGGATTCGATGCCCACGGCGCAGGCGCCGCCGTCCAGCACCAGCAGGGCCTCGGGGCCGAGCGCGGCGAACTCGTCGAGCACGTGGGCGGCCCGGGTCGGGCTGATGCGGCCGAAGCGGTTGGCGCTGGGCGCGGCCACGCCGGGCACGCCCCGCGCCGCGGCCGCACGCAGCAGCGCGCGCGCCACCGGATGGTCAGGGCAGCGCAGGCCCAGGCTGTCCTGGCCCCCGGCGGCAGCTTCGGCCAGGCCGGGGCGGCGCGGCAGGATCAGGGTCAGCGGGCCCGGCCAGAAGGCTGCGGCCAGGTCTTGCGCGAGCGGCGGCCAGTCGCGGCTGAAGGCTGCCGCCTCGCCGGGCTCGGCCACGTGGACGATCAGGGGATGGTCCGCCGGCCGGCCCTTGGCGGCGTAGATGGCGGCGACGGCCGCCTCGTCGTCGGCCCGTGCCCCGAGGCCGTAGACGGTCTCGGTCGGGAAGGCGACCAGGCCTCCGTCGGCCAGGCGCCCGGCCGCCTCGGCCACGGCGTCGGCCGAGGCGCCGGGGCGCAGCAGGGGACCGGGGGCGTCGGAGGGCACGGCGGGCGGCGGGGCAAAGACCAGGCGGGGGCGGCTCAGAAGGCCGGCAGGCCCAGCAGCGCGGCCGCCTGCAGCGCAGCCGCGCGGGCCTGCGCCGGGGTGGCCGCGGTGAAGGTCAGGTGCCCCATCTTGCGGCCCTTGCGGGCGCTGGCCTTGCCGTAGAGGTGCAGGTGCGCGCCGGGCAGGGCCAGCACGCCGGCCCAGTCGGGGGTGCGCTCGCGGCCCTCGGCGTCGAACCACAGGTCGCCGAGCAGGTTGAGCATGACGGCCGGCGAATGCAGGCGCGGCGCGACCAGGGGCAGGCCGGTCATGCAGCGCACCTGCAGCTCGAACTGCGACACGTCGCAGCTGTCGAGGCTGTGGTGGCCCGAGTTGTGCGGCCGCGGTGCCATCTCGTTGGCGACCAGCTGGCCGCCCTTCAGCACGAAGAACTCGACGCACAGCACGCCCACGTAGCGCAGGCCGGCGGCGATCTTGGTGGCGGCGGCCACGGCCTCTTCGGCCAGGGCCGCGGAGACGCCGGGCGCCGGCACCTCGGTCACGGCCAGGATGCCGTCGAGGTGCAGGTTGCGCTGCACCGGCAGGTGCACGACGGTGCCGTGGGCGTCGCGGGCCAGCACCACGCTGATCTCGAAGTCCAGCGCCAGCATCTGCTCCAGCACGCAGGGCACGCCCTTGAGCGCGGCCCAGGCGGCGTCCAGCTCGGCGCGGTCGCGCACGCGGATCTGGCCCTTGCCGTCGTAGCCCAGGCGGGCGGTCTTGAGGATGCCCGGCAGCAGGCCGTCCGGCACGGCGGCCAGCTGCGCGGCCGTCTCGATCAGGGCGTGCGGCGCGCAGGGCACGCCGCAGCGGACGATGTGGGCCTTCTCCTTGGCGCGGTCCTGGCAGACGGCGACGGCTTCGGCGTCCGGCGCGGTCGGCAGGTGGGCGCCCAGGGTGTAGAGCGCGCCGGCCGGCACGTTCTCGAACTCGGTGGTGATCGCGGCGCAGCGCTTGAGCATCTGCGCCAGGCCCTGCTCGTCGAGGTAGTCGGTCTGCACGTGCACGTGCGAGACCAGGCCCGCCGGGCTGGCCACGTCCGGGTCCATCACCGCGGTGAAGTAGCCCAGGCGCTGCGCGGCGTGGGCGAACATGCGGCCGAGCTGGCCGCCGCCCATCACGCCCAGGGTGCTGGACTGCGCGCCGACGTCGGCGGCCGCGGGCAGGAGGGTCTTGGAAATCGGCATCGGGAAACTCGCAATCGGGGTCGGCAGGGCGGGCGGGGCGCGCAGGCTGCGGGCGGGCGCAGGGCGGGCCGGGCCTCAGGCCGGCGGCAGGGTCATGGCCTCGGCCGCGGCGGTCTGGCGGGCGCGGAAGGCGTCCAGCCGGGCGGCCAGGTCCGGGTCCTCGCTGGCCAGCATCGCCACCGCGAACAGCGCGGCATTGGTGGCCCCCGCCACGCCGATGGCGAAGGTCGCCACCGGCACGCCCTTGGGCATCTGCACGATGCTGTGCAGGGAATCGACGCCCTGCAGATGCTTGCTCGGCACCGGCACGCCCAGCACCGGTACCGGCGTCTTGGCGGCCAGCATGCCGGGCAGGTGGGCGGCGCCGCCGGCGCCGGCGATGATGGCCTTCAGGCCGCGCGGTCGGGCCGATTCGGCGTAGCTGAACAGGGTGTCGGGCATGCGGTGGGCCGAGACGACGCGCGCCTCGTGGGCCACACCGAACTCGGTGAGAATCGCCACCGCGTGCTGCATCACGTCCCAGTCGCTGCTGGAGCCCATGACCACGCCCACCGTCACCGCAGGATCGGCGGACGGCGGGACGGGGGAGACGGCAGACGGGACCATGGCTCGGAGACTCCTCGACGCGACCGGGCGAGGGCCCGGCACCAGCAGCGGCCCGGCGCCCAGCGCGCCCGACCGACCCGCGATTGTAGGGAGGGCCCCCTTCCCGGCCGGCCCGCCCGCCGCCCTACCCCGCGCCGACCCTGCCTCACCCCGGACACCATGATCGACATCACCCTCGAGAACTTCCAGGCCGAGCTCATCGAGGCCTCGCTCGCCACCCCCGTGCTGCTCGACATCTGGGCGCCCTGGTGCGCGCCCTGCAAGGCCCTGGGCCCGGTGCTCGAGAAGCTCGAACGCGACTACGCCGGCCGCTTCACCCTGGGCAAGCTCGACAGCGACCAGGAGCCCGAGATCGCCGGCCAGCTCAGCCAGGCCTTCGGCGTGCGCTCCATCCCCTTCTGCGTGATGTTCGTGGGCGGCCAGCCGGTCGACGGCTTCGTCGGTGCGCTGCCCGAGGCGCAGATCCGCGCCTTCCTCGACAAGCATGTGCCGCCCGGCGCCCCGGCCGTCGACGAGGCCCTGCCGCCGGCCGACGCCGAGGCGCTGCTGGACGATGAGCCGGGGCCCTCGGCCGAGGCCGATCGCCTCTCCGTGGCCGTGGCCGCCGAGCCCGACAACGACAAGCTGCGCGCCGACTGGGTCTTCAAGCTGATCGAGGCCGGCCGCCTGGCCGACGCCCGCCAGGCCCTGGCGCCGCTGCAGCCCCGCCTGGCCTTCGACGCCCGTGCCGCGGCCCTGGCCCTGGCCCTGGACGCCCACGACGCGGCCGCGACGGCCGACCCCGAGGCGCTGGCTGCGGCCATCGCCGCCAACCGCCGCGACTTTGCCGCCCGCTACACCCTGGCCCAGAGCCACTGGGCCGCCGGCCGGCCCACCGCGGCGATGGATGAGCTGCTCGAGATCCTGATGCGCGACAAGGCCTGGAACGGCGAGCTGGCGCGCCGCAGCTATGTCGCGATCCTGGAACTGCTCGGCAAACCGGCCCCGGCCCCGAGCGCCGCGGCCCCCGCGGCGGGCGCGCTGGAGATCGCCGGCCGCGCGGCCGTGACCCCGGCCGATCCGCTGCTCGACCAGTACCGCCGCAAGCTGTCGATGGCGCTGTTCTGAGGCCTCCGGCGCCGCGGCGCCGGGCGCTCAGAGCACCGTCTGGCGCAGGGCCGCGTCGAGGGCCTTGAGCACGCGCTGCTGGTTCTCGCCGAAGCGGGCCAGCTCGAGCTGGGCCTCCGCCTCGCGCTCCGCGGCCCGCGCCGACTCGCCCAGTGCGGCATGCAGGCGGGCCAAGCGGCCCAGCACCACCGTGCGGTCGTCCTGCGCGCACTCGTGCGCCGCCAGCGCGTCTTCCGAGCGCATGGCCAGGCGGCGCGCGCCCTCGGCATCGCCGAGCTGCAGCCGGCACCAGGCCCAGTCGCCAAGCAGCAGGGCCAGGTAGCGCTGCACGCCATCCAGGCCGGGCTCGGCCTCCAGGTGGCGGGTGAACAGGGCCTCGGCCTCGGCCCAGAGGCCCTGGGTGGTCAGCAGCTGGGCCTCGAGCAGGGGCGTGAGCTGCTGCAGGGCCTGCGCGCCGGTGCGGCGGTCGAAGTGCTCGCTGGACTGCGCGCCCATCACCGCCTGGCGGATCGCGTCCGAGCTCTCCGGCATGGGCGTGCCAAAGATCGAGGCCATGCGGCACTGGTTGCCGCTGGTCCAGGCGCGCGTGTACATCAGCGCGCTCAGCGTCTGCACATCGCCGTCCGCACTTGCATGCTGCTGGGCCCGCTGGTACCAGGGCTGGGCCAGGTCGACGCGGAAGGCGTAGTGGTAGTTCAGCGCGATCAGCATGGCCACCCGCGCCCGCACGCCGTGCTGCTGCGGGGTGGATTCCTGCAGCGCCTCGCGCAGCAGTCGGACCATCGGCTCGATCTCGTCGTCGACGAAGGCCATCTGCGCCAGCCAGATCGCGCTGAGCGCGATCAGCGGCCGCAGCCGCGCGCGGTGCGCCAGGTCCATGGCCTGCGAGAAGGCCGCGCGATGGCGCGTGTCGGCCCCGCGGTAGTAGCCCAGCGTGCCGTCGAGCAGCTTCAGCCAGACGGCCAGGCCGGGGGCCGGATGGCGGCGGGCCTCGTCCTGCAGCGCGAGGTGCTCCGCCTCCGCCTCGGCCAGCTCGCCCAGGCGGGCCAGCAGGCAGGCGCGCTCGGCGCGCAGCATGGCGTTCTCGGCCGGGTCGCGGGTCTGCACGATCGCGGTCTCCAGCCGCTGCTGCAGCCGGGAGGCGGGGGCGCCGGGCATGGCGGGATCAGGCCTGGCCCGTCAGGCGGGCCAGCGCTTCGCGGTAGGTCGCGGCCGTGGCTTCGGCCACGGCGTCCGGCAGGGCCGGCGCGGGCGCCCGCTTGTTCCAGGGCTGGCCGTCGATGCGCACCGACTCCAGCCAGTCGCGCACGCCCTGCTTGTCGTAGCTGGGCGGGTTGCTGCCCTCGGCGTAGCTGGCCAGGGGCCAGAATCGCGAGGAGTCGGGCGTCAGCACCTCGTCCATCAGGGTCAGGGTGCCGTGCTCGTCCAGGCCGAACTCGAACTTGGTGTCGGCGATGATGATGCCGCGGGTCAGCGCGTAGTCGGCCGCCTCGCGGTAGAGCTGGATCGCGACGCGCCGCACCTCCTCGGCCCGCTCGCGGCCGACCAGGCCGGCCATGGTGTCGAAGTCGATGTTCTCGTCGTGGTCGCCCACGGCGGCCTTGGTGGCCGGGGTGAAGATCGGCTCCGGCAGCTTGCTGGCGTTCTTCAGGCCGGCCGGCAGCTTGACGCCGCAGACCGCGCCGTTGTGCTGGTATTCCTTCCAGCCCGAGCCGGCCAGGTAGCCGCGCACCACGGCCTCCACCGGCAGCGGCTTCAGGCGCTTGACCAGCATCGAGCGGCCGCGCACCTGGGCGACCTCGTCGGCGGCCACCACGGCCTCCGGCGCCTCGCCGGTCAGGTGGTGGGGCACCACGTGACCGAGCTTGTCGAACCAGAACAGGGCCATCTGCGTCAGCAGGGCGCCCTTGCCCGGGATGGGCTGGTCCAGGATCACGTCGAAGGCGCTGAGCCGGTCGCTCGCCACCATCAGGATGCGGTCGTCGCCGACCGCGTAGTTGTCACGCACCTTGCCGCGCGCCAGCAGGGGCAGCGAATGCAAGGTGGAGGCGTGGACGGTGCTCGGGTCGGACAGGCTCACGCGCAGCGCTCCGATCAGGCGACGACCTGGGCCAGCTCGCCACGGGCGTAGGCGGCGGCGATGTCGACCAGGCTGCGGGCCTTGATCTTGCCGGCCTGGCCTTCGCAGCCGAACTCCTGGTAGCGCGCCTTGCAGACGGCCTTGGCGGCTTCGCGCGCCGGCTTGAGCCATTCGCGCGCGTCGAACTTGTCCGGGTACTCGGCCATGAACTTGCGCACCGCGCCGGTCATCGCCATGCGGATGTCGGTGTCGATGTTGATCTTGCGCACGCCGTGCTTGATGGCTTCCTGGATCTC
>CAYSQO010000065.1:0-10751 GCA_964433315.1 uncultured Rubrivivax sp. | reverse complement strand
GGCGGCAGCCTGCAGTGGCGGCCGGCCGCCCTGCCCGAGTGGCGCTTCGTCGCCGCCGGCCTGCACCGCGCGGAGGACGGCGACCTCTACGGCCGCAACGGCGACACCCGCTACCGCGGCCGCGGCTGGGGCGGCTGGCTGGAGGCGGGCTGGGCGCCGCATGCCGCCTGGGAGCTGGCCCTGCGCAGCGAGACGCTCAACGGCCGCAACACCGTGGTCGGTCCGGGCGCGACGCTGATCGTGCGCGACGCCGGCCTGGACGGCGAGAGCCGCTCCTGGCGCCATGCGCTGATGCTGGGCTGGACGCCGGCGCCCGGCTGGCGCCTGAGCGTGGAGGGCGCGCGCGAGTCGGTCTCGGGCACGGCGCAGAACGTGCTGGCCCTGCGGCTGCGCTGGGCCCTGCCCACGCTGCTGCACAGCCACTGAGCGCGCGGCGCGTCAGGCCGACGGCCCGCGCGGCGGGGCTTGTCAAGGCGGACTTGCCGGCTTGCCCTGGCGCGCCGGGGCCGCGAGGCTCGCTCGGGCTTGGCCGGCCCCGCCCCGCGCGGGGACCGGCCCCCTTCCCGGCCGCCCAGGAGCCCCCATGAGCCGACTCTTCGGACCCGCGCAGCGCGCGCTGCAGGACCAGTACGACACCCGCCGCATCGCCGACAAGGTCGAGGCCATCGCGCTGCACGACAGCCTGAGCGAGGCCGACCGCGCCTTCATCGCCGGCCGCGACATGTTCTTCCTGTCCAGCGTCGACGCGCAGGGCATGCCCACCGTCTCCTACAAGGGCGGCGCACCGGGCTTCGTGCGCAGCCCGGACGAGAAGAGCCTGATCTTCCCGTCCTACGACGGCAACGGCATGTTCCTGTCGATGGGTAACCTGGCCGCCACCGCCAAGGTGGGCCTGCTCTTCATCGACTTCGAGACCCCCAACCGCATCCGGGTGCAGGGCGAGGCGCGGCTCGACACCGACCCGGCCGCGCTCGCCGACTGGCCCGGCGCCCAGCTGCTGGTGCGGGTGGCGGTGCAGGCGGTCTGGCCGAACTGCCCGCGCTACATCCACCGCTACCGCAAGGAAGCGCCCTCGCGCTACGTGCCGCAGCCCGAGGACCCGGTGCCGCTGGCCGGATGGAAGCGCATCGACCTGCTGCAGGACGATCTGCCCGCCGCCGACCAGGGCCGCGCCGCCCGCGAGGGCGGCACCATCTCGATCGAGATCTGGTTCGGCCAGGTGGCCTGCGGCGATCCCAAGGCCTGAGCCCGTCCGCCGGCCGGCGAGCCGCCGCGGGACGGCCCCGGCGGGCCGGGCCTCAGCGCATGCCGGCGGGCAGCGTCAGCTCGCCGCGGGTCTCGAAGCGGCGTTCGCCCAGCACGCCGCCGACGCCGACCTTGCCGCGCAGCACGTAGTCGAGGCGGCGGCCGTCCTTGCCCTCGACCACCCGCAGCGCCTGGCGCAGGGCATCGAGCGCGGTCACGGTGACTGGCACGAAGAGCTGGGTCTCGCCGAAGGGCGTCAGCCGGCCCTTGATGTCGCTGATGCCGCTGCCCAGGGGCTTGCCCGCGACATCGAGTTCCAGGAAGACGCCGCTGTAGTCCAGCTCCACGTCGTTGGGATTGAGCAGGCGTAGCTTGACGCCGAAGCGCCATTCCAGGCCGGCCCCGGGCAGCGGCTCGATGCCGACCACCTGCACGCGCAGCGGATCGCGCAGCGGGATGACGATGCAGCCCGCCAGGGGCAGTGCGGCCGCCAGGAGCAGCCGGCCGGCCAGGCGGCGGCGGGCGACGGAGCGGGGGGCGGGGCCCTGCGGGGCCAGGGTTCGAGGGTCGGGCATGGGGGGAGTCTAGACAATTGCCCCCCCGGGGACGCTGGACTATCCTGCGCCCGCCTGGCGCGCGCGCAGATGCGCCCAGACGCCGGGAGGCCAGCCGGCAGGCCGGCCGGCCCTCACCACGACCACTTGAAGCGGCTCGCAAGCCCTCACCCGGAGACAAGCACCATGGACGCCCAGACCCTGATCATTGCCCTCGCCGTTGCGGCGGTGGTCTTCTTCATCCTGCGCCGCGGCGGGGGCTCGGCCGCCGAGCCGGCCGTCGCGGCGGCCAGCCCCACCCCGCCGGCCAGCGTGCCGGCGCTGGGCGATGTCCAGGCTTACCGCAAGGCCCATCCCTCCAACCAGATCCAGGGCAAGCTGACCTGCCACCACTGCGGCTCCAACCGCGTGGCCTGCAGCGGCAGCTGCGAGAACTGCGGCGCCAAGCTCTTCAGCGCCTGAGTCCCGGCCCGCTGCATGCGGGCGGACCATGAAAAAGGGCGGCCCGCGGGCCGCCCTTTTTCATGTCCTGCCGCGGGCCCGGGGCCCGCGACACGGTGCGATCTCAGCGACCGCCGCCGCGCGGACCGCGGTCGTTGCGGAAGCCGCCGGGGCCCCGGTCGCCACGCGGCGCGCCGCCTTCGGGGCGCGGGCCGCCGAAGCCGCCACCCCCCTCGGCCCAGCGGCCGCCACCCGCGGCGCGGCCCTGGCCCTTGCGGAAGCCGGGCATCGGCTTGTCGCGACGCGGCTTCGGGGCCTGCGGGGTCGGCTCCAGGCCGGGGATCACGGTCGGGGCCAGGGTCTGGCGGGTGTAGGCCTCGATGGCGCGGATCTTGGCGCGCTCGCGGTGCTCGGCGATGGTGATCGCATGACCGCTGCGGCCGGCACGGCCGGTGCGGCCGATGCGGTGCACGTAGTCCTCGGCCTTCATCGGCAGACCGAAGTTGATCACGTGGCTGATGGTCGGCACGTCGATGCCGCGGGCGGCCACGTCGGTGGCCACCAGGACGCGGATGTGGCCATCGCGCAGGTTCTGCAGGCGGCGGTTGCGCACGCCCTGGGGCATGGCGCCGTGCAGGGCCACGGCGGAGTAGCCCATCTGCTGCAGGGTCTCGGCCAGGGCCTCGGTGTCGACCTGGGTGCTGGCGAAGACCACGGCCTGCTCCAGCGCCACGTCGCGCAGCCAGTGCTCGAGCAGCTTGTGCTTGTGGCTCAGGTTGTCGGCCCAGTGCAGGGTCTGGGCGATGTCGCTGTGGCGGTCCTGGGCGGTGGCCAGCTCCAGGCGGCCCGGCTCGCGCATGACGCGGGTGGCCAGGGTCATGATGCGCGGCGCGAAGGTGGCCGAGAACATCATGGTCTGCTCGCGATGGGCGGTGGCGTCGTGGAGGGCCGCCAGGTCCTCGGCGAAGCCGAGGTCGAGCATGCGGTCGGCCTCGTCGACCACCAGCATGTGGCAGAGGTCCAGGCGGATCTGCTTGCGGTCCTGCAGGTCAAGCAGGCGACCCGGGGTGGCGACCACCAGGTCGGCGCCGCGCAGGTCGAAGAGCTGCTTGCCGTAGGCCATGCCGCCGACAACGGTGGCCACGCGCAGGCCGCGGACGGCATCGCGCACCTTGTCGTGCTTGCTGGCGCTGCGCATCGCGGCGCTGACGCCGCGCATCAGGTCGATGGCGTCGGAGGCGACCTGCTGGGCCAGTTCGCGGGTCGGGCACAGCACGACGGCGCGCGGCGCGGCCACCCGCGAGGCGGCCGCCGGCGGCAGGGTCAGCAGGCGTTGCAGCACGGGCAGCAGGAAGGCGGCGGTCTTGCCGCTGCCGGTCTGGCTGGAGACCATCCAGTCGCCGCCGGCCAGGGCCGAGGGCACGGCCTGCGCCTGCACCGGGGTGGGCGTGGTGTAGCCGAGGGCGGCCACGGCATCGACCAGCGGCTGGATCAGGCCGAGGGCGAGGAAGGCGTTCGGGGCCTGGGGCTCGGTCGCGACCGGCTCGGCCACTTCCTGCACGGTGTTCAGGGGCGCCTGGGCTGCTTCAGCCTCGGCAAGAAAAGACATGGCGTGGCCCGCGGCCGCATCAAGGGTCGTCATCGCAGCTTCCGCCGGGGTGCGGCGGTTCCGTCGTGCTCGGGTCGGGTGCTCGGCACCTCGAAACCCGAGGGTTGGGTGAACATCGACCAACCGACGGCAAGCCACGGGAGCCGGATCAACCGGTGCGCCGTGCAGGGGGTCCGCGGCATACGCGACGGACCAGGGGCGGGTGAGACGATGGGCGAAGGCGGCTTCTGGAGAGGCCGCCCAGGCACTCATGGAAAAGAGTGCAGCCTGCGATTATGGCACGGATGCGACGAACGATCCGGGCGAACCCTAGGTTTTGTCGTCCGGGGGCGACGCCAGCACCCGCCGGGCCATGCGGCGGGCGACGTCCTGCCGCCCCGCCACCCAAGGCGGCCCGGCCGCCGCCCGGGTCGCACGCAAGGCCGGGGCCTCGAGCAGCGCCAGCGCGCGGTCCAGGGCGGCGGGCAGATCGGGCACGGCCTCGGCGGCCCCGGCCGCGCAGGCCTCCTGCGCCGCGGCGGCGAAGTTGAAGGTGTGCGGCCCCATCAGCAGCGGGCAGCCGCAGGCCGCAGCCTCGATCAGGTTCTGCCCGCCCAGCGGCGCGAAGCTGCCGCCGAGCAGGGCCAGGCCGCCGCCCGCGGCGGCGCTGTAGTAGGCCGGCATCTCGCCCAGGCTGTCGCCCAGCCAGACCGGGGCCTGCGCGGCGTCGGGCGGGGGCAGGCCCTCGGCCCCCCAGGCGCTGCGGCGGGCCAAGGGGCCGAGCGGGGCCAGCAGCGCGGCGACCTCGTCGAAGCGCTGCGGATGGCGGGGCACCACCAGCAGCCGCAGGCGGCCGGCCAGCGCGGCGGCCCGGGCCTGCCAGGCGGCCAGCAGCGCGGCCTCCTCGCCCTCGCGGCTGCTGGCGAAGAGCAGCAGCGGCAGGCCGCTGGCCGCCGCCCAGGCCCGGCCGCGGGCCTGCAGGGCGGGCTCGGGCCGCAGGGCGAACTTCAGGTTGCCCAGCACCTCGACCCGGCGCACGCCGGCGGCCTGCAGTCGGGTGGCGTCCTCGGGGGTCTGGGCCAGCGCGCCGGCCAGGGCCCGGTGGGCCGGGCGCAGCAGGGCGTCGAAGCGACGACCGCGGCGCAGGCTGCGCTCGCTCAGCCGGGCATTGACCAGCCAGACCGGCAGCCCGTGGGCTTGCGCCTGGGCCATCAGGCCGGGCCAGACCTCGGTCTCCATCAGCAGGCCGCAGCGCGGCCGGGCCCAGGCCAGGAAGCGGCGCACCGGGCCGGGGGCATCCCAGGGCAGCCAGACCTGCCGGTCGCCCGGGCGCAGCAGCGCGGCGCCGGCCGCCCGGCCGGTGGCGGTGCCGTGGCTGAGGATCAGGCGCAGCGTCGGATCCTCGGCGCGCAGGGCGGCGATCAGCGGCTCGGCCGCCCGGGTTTCGCCCAGGGAGACGGCATGCAGCCAGACGGCGCCAGGCGGGGGCGGGGGCCCGTCATAGACGCCGAAGCGTTCCGCCACCGCCTGCCGGTAGCCCGGCTCGGCCCGGCCGCGCCAGGCGAGCCGGGCGCGCAGGGCCGGGGCGAGCAGCGTGCTGAGGGCGCGGTAGAGGCCCAGGGCCAGGGCCTCGGCGCGCGGGCGCGCGGGCGCGCCTGCGCCCTCGCCGGCCTCAGTGGGAGGCGGCACCGAGCACGGCGTCCGGCTTGACGGCCTTCAGTGCGGCGACGAAGGTTTCCTCGATGCGGTGCAGCGCCGCCTCGGTGTGACCCTCGAAGCGCAGCACCAGCACCGGGGTGGTGTTGGAGGCGCGGATCAGGCCGAAGCCATCGGCGAAGTCGACCCGCACGCCGTCGATGGTGACGACCTCGCTGGCGCCCGGGAAGCTCAGCGCGCCCGAAGCCACCTGCTCGCGCAGGGTGGCGACGACGGCGTGGTGCTCGCCCTCGGCGCAGGCCACGTTGATCTCGGGCGTGCTGAAGCTGGTCGGCAGGGCATTGAGCACGGCGCTGGGATCGGCCTCGCGGCTGAGGATTTCCAGCAGGCGGGCGGCGGTGTAGGTCGCGTCGTCGAAACCGTACCAGCGCTCGGAGAAGAAGATGTGGCCGCTCATCTCGCCGGCGATCGGGGCGCCGGTGGCCTTGAGCTGGGCCTTGATCAGCGAGTGGCCGGTCTTCCACATCATGGGCTGGCCGCCGGCCGCGCGCACGGCCTCGGTCAGGCGCTGGCTGCACTTGACGTCGTAGATCACCGGCTCGCCGGGGCGGCGGGTCAGGATGTCGCGCGCATAGAGCATCAGCTGCCGGTCGGGGAAGATGTTCTGGCCGTCGCGGGTCACCACGCCCAGGCGGTCGCCGTCGCCGTCGAAGGCCAGGCCGAGCTCGGCGCCGGTCTCGGCGACGGTGCGGATCAGGTCGCGCAGGTTCTCGGGCTTGGAGGGATCGGGGTGGTGGTTGGGGAAGTCGCCGTCGACCTCGGAATAGAGCTCGATCACCTCGCAGCCCAGGGCGCGCAGGATGCCCGGGGCGCTGGCGCCGGGGATGCCGTTGCCGGAGTCGACGACGATCTTCAGCGGCCGGGCCAGCTTCGCGTCGCCGACGATGCGCTGGGTGTACTCGGCCAGCAGGTCGACCGGGGTGACGCGGCCCTGGCCGCTGAGGTAGTCCTCGGCCTCGATGCGCTTGCGCAGGCCCTGGATCTCGTCGCCGTAGATCGCGCGGCCGGCCAGCACCATCTTGAAGCCGTTGTAGTCCTTGGGGTTGTGGCTGCCGGTGACCTGAATGCCGCTGTTGCAGCCGATCGCGCCGCGGGTGGCCGCCGCGTAATACAGCATCGGCGTGGTGACGGCACCGAGGTCGATCACGTCGACACCGGCCGCGGTCAGGCCGCGCGAGAGCGCCGCCACCAGCTCGGGGCCCGAGAGCCGCCCGTCGCGGCCGACGGCCACGACCTTCTCGCCCAGGCGCACCGCCTCGCTGCCGAAGGCCCGGCCGAGGTGTTCGGCCAGGGCGGCGTCGAGCGTCTTGCCGACGATGCCGCGGATGTCGTAGGCCTTGAAGATGCTGGCGTCTACACGCATGGGAGGAGGTCTCCGGGACGGGGATGGGTGGGAAAGAGGCTTCGGTTCATTCTAGGGACCAACCCTGAGGTTTCCGCCGCCGCCCCCCGCCCTGAGCGGAGGGGGTGCGGACCGCGGGGCCCGGCGGGGCTTCACTCCTCGTCGCCGCCCAGCACCGAGCCCAGCAGGCCGCCGCCGGCGAAGCCGCCGAGCACCGAGCCCTCCTCGCGTCGGCCGCCCATCTGCGGCGCGGCCGCGAACACGCGGCTGGCCAGGCGGCTGAAGGGCAGGCTCTGCAGCCAGACGGTGCCGGGGCCGCTCAGCTGGGCGAGGAAGAGGCCCTCGCCGCCGAACAGCGCGGTCTTGATCTTGCCGACGTACTGGATCTCGAAGTCCACGCTGGGCGTGTAGGCCACCACGCATCCGGTGTCGACGCGCAGCACCTCGCCGGCCTTGAGCTCGCGCCGGACCACCGTGCCGCCGGCATGGATGAAGGCCAGGCCGTCGCCATCGAGCTTCTGCATGATGAAGCCCTCGCCGCCGAAGAAGCCCACCGAGAGCTTCTGCTGGAAGGCGATGCCCAGGCTCACGCCGCGGGCCGCGCAGAGGAAGGCGTCCTTCTGGCAGATCAGCGTGCCGCCCAGGCGCGACAGGTCCATCGGCAGGATCTTGCCCGGGTAGGGGGCCGCGAAGGCGACCCGCTGCTTGGCCGCCGCCTGGTTGGTGTAGACCGTGGTGAACAGCGACTCACCGGTGATCAGGCGCTTGCCCGCGCCGAGCAGCTTGCCGAAGAAGCCGCCCTGCTGGGCCGAGCCGTCGCCGAAGACGGTGTCCATCGCGATGCCGGCTTCCATGAACATCATGCTGCCGGCCTCGCCGATGGCGGCCTCGCCGGGGTCGAGCTCGACCTCGACGAACTGCATCTCGCTGCCCTTGATTTCGAAATCCACCACGTCCATCGCCATCTTCAATGTCCTCGCGCTGAAAGGGGCGCCGGCCCGGCCGGCACTTGCGACGCGGATGGTATCGAGACGCGCCGGGGCGCCCCGGCCTCACCAGGGCAGCTCGCCACGGACGAAGCGCCGGGCCGCCTCCGGCAGGGCCGCGCCGCCGTCGGCAAAGAAGGGGCCGACCGGGGCATCGGCCAGCACCCGGCCCTGTTCCAGGTAGAGCACCCGCGTGGCCAGGCGCTTGACCTGCCCCAGGTTGTGCGAGGCGAAGACCAGGCTCAGGCCGCCTTCGGCCAGGCCCTCGATCAGGGCCTCGACCTCGCGCTTGGCCCCCGGGTCCAGGCTGGCGGTGGGCTCGTCGAGCAGCAGCAGCCCCGGCCGGCCCGCCAGGGCCCGGGCCAGGGCCAAGCGCTGCTGCTGGCCGCCCGACAGGGCACGCGCCGGACGGGCCGCCTCGGCCCGCAGGCCGACCTGGTCGAGCAGTTCGGCCACCCGCGCGGCGGGGTCGGGCCCGGCGCCGCCCGCCAGGCGCAGGGCCAGCCGCAGGTGCGCGGCCACCGACAGCCGCAGCAGTGCCGGCCGCTGGAAGAGCATGCCGATGCGCAGAGCCGCGGCCTGCCGGCGGCAGCCGGCGTCGGGACGGCGCAGGCCGTGCAGCAGGCGCAGCAGGGTGCTCTTGCCCGAGCCATTGGCGCCGACCAGGGCCAGCCGCTCGCCCGGCGCGATCCGCAGGTCCAGCGGATGCAGGGCCAGGCGGGGGCCGAAGCGCACGCAGGCGCCCTGCAGCTCGATCAGCGCGGGCTCAGTCATGGGCCAGGCCCTCGACGCTCGCCTCGCCACGCCCCTGCCAGGCGCGCAGCGCCGCGATGCCCAGGTTCAGCAGCAGCACCACGCCGAGCAGCACCAGGCCCAGGGCCAGGGCCAGGGGCAGGTCGCCCTTGCTGGTCTCCAGGGCGATCGCGGTGGTCATCACCCGGGTGTGGCCGGCGATGTTGCCGCCGACGATCATCACCGCGCCCACCTCCGCCACCGCCCGGCCGAAGGCCGCCAGCACCACGGTGAGCAGGGCCAGGCGCTCGTCCCACAGCAGCAGCAGGGCAGCCACCGGGCGGCTCGCGCCCATCGATCGAAGCTGCTCGCCGTGCAGGGCCCAGGGGGCCTGGAGCGCCTGCCGCGTCAGGGCGACGACGATGGGCAGGATCAGCACCGTCTGCGCCACCACCATCGCCGCCGGGGTGAACAGCAGCCCCCAGGCACCCAGCGGGCCGGAGCGCGACAGCAGCAGGTAGACCACCAGGCCCACCACCACCGGCGGCAGGGCCAGCGAGGTATTGAGCAGCACCAGCAGCAGGCGCCGGCCGGGGAACTGGCTCAGCGCCAGCGCCGCGCCCAGGCCCAGGCCGAGGAGCGCGGCGATCAGGCTGGCCGCCCCGCTGACACCCAGCGAGAGCCCGACGATCTGGCCGAGCTGGGGATCGGCCCCCCGGATCAGGTCGAGCGCGACCCGGAGGCTGTCGGCGAAGGTGTTCAAGGCGGTGGGCGTCGGGGCAGGCCGCGGCATCGGCGGCCGCCACCGGCCGGCGCCGACGGGGCCCGCCCCTGCGGCACACTGGGGCGGCGGATTCTCCCGAGGGCTCCGCGCCCTGACCATATGAATCAAGATGCATAGGATTGACCTCACCTACGCGCTGCGCAGCACCCTGCCGGACGAGCGCCGCGCGCCCGCCCTGCACCACCCGCTCTTCGCGCTGCTCGACGCCCTGCACCGCAGCGGCTCGATCAGCGCCGCGGCCCAGGTCCTGGGCCTGTCCTACCGCCATGTCTGGGGCGAGTTCAAGCGCTGGGAGAGCGAGCTGGGCCGCGAACTGGTCGTCTGGGCCAAGGGCCAGCGCGCGGCGCTGACGCCCTTCGGCGAGAAGCTGCTGTGGGCCGAGCGCCGCGCCCAGGCCCGGCTCGCCCCGCAGGTCGAGGCCCTGCGCATGGAGCTGGAGCGCGCCTTCGACGATGCCTTCGACGACCGGGTCGACGTACTGTCGGTCTGCGCGAGCCACGACCAGGCCCTGCCACTGCTGCGCGATCTCGCGCGCGAGCAGGCCCTGCACCTGGACCTGAGCTTCATGGGCAGCCTCGACGCCCTGCGCGCGCTGGATGCCGGCCAGTGCACGCTCGCCGGCTTCCACGTGCGCGACGGGGTCGCGCGGGCCTCGGTCAGCGCGCGCATCTACCGGCCGCGGCTCAAGCCCGGCCACCACAAGCTGATCGGCTTTGCCCAGCGCACCCAGGGCCTGATGGTCGCGCCCGGCAACCCATGCCGACTGTCCGGCCTGGCCGACATGCTGCGGCCGGAGCTGCGCTGGGTGGGCCGTGCCGAAGGCACCGGCACCCGCATCCTGCTCGACGAGCTGCTGGCCGAAGCCGGCCTGGAAGCGCCGCCGGCCGGACTGACCGAGCCCTCCCACGTGGCCGCGGCCCAGGCCGTCGCCAGCGGGGCCGCCGACGCCGCCTTCGGCCTGGAGGCCGCGGCGCGCCAGGCCGGGCTGGACTTCATCCCCCTGGTGCGCGAGCGCTACTTCCTGCTGACCCTGAAGAGCCTGCTCGACAGCAGCGCCGCCCTGCAGCGCCTGGTGCGGCTGCTGGGCTCGACCGCCTGGGCGCAGGTCCTGGCCGGCCTGCCCGGCTATGCCGCCACCGAACCCGGTGCCGTGCTGCCGCTGACCCGCGTGCTGCCCTGGTGGAGCTACCGGACCCCGTCGCGCGGCAGCGCGGACCCGGCCGCGGACGCCGCCGAGACCGACCGGCCCGCGCCGCGCCCGGCCCGCATCCCGCCCGCTCCGCTGGCCTGAGCCGGCCGCGCGGGTCGGGCGGCGCGGCGCCGTCCGGCCGTCGCCCAGCCAGCCGGGCCGGCCGCCCTTCAG